>NZ_CP100390.1:3072500-3372500 GCF_026016465.1 Alkalimarinus alittae | reverse complement strand
TGCTTAATAGGCATAAGCAATTGATAGGGTTATTGAGGCATGTTGATTTACGACGAGGACTAGAACAGTCGATGGCCGATGCTAGACCTATACCTACCGCTGATATTGTTTCAGATGTAAGTCAAGTGTATTTAAGCGCGCTGACAGGGGTGTTAAACCTGTTTGGTGGAAGTGCTAATGCTGCGAGAAAACAAAAATGAAGACTGAACCCTCGGCGCTATCAGATCAGGAAACCGCAGTGCAGAACGGTCTCAATATGAGCGCTGCAGGAGCGCTTACTCAGGCGTTTTTACGGAACTATCCAAGAGACGCCGCACGCGAACTTGAAACAATGGTCGTCGAAGAAGCTGCAGACATTCTAGTGTCGGCCCCTTTATTTGTACAGCAACGAATATATAGCCAAATAACACCGCCTTTTGGGGCGCAACTGTTGTTGCTTATGAATGATGAGACTGCATTAGGACTGCTTAGATCTATGGATGCAGGCCCTTGTGCTGCGCTGTTAAGTCGCTTTGATGTGGTTGATCGAGATCGTTATCTGGCACTGCTCGGAAGCGATGAAGCACATGAGCTACGAGAACTAATGGATTACCCTGCAAATACGGCAGGGTATATGATGGATACTCGTGTTTTGTGTGTTAACCAGAGTATTACTGTGGCTGATGTGATGGGCCAGTTGTCACAGTACCCGGCCGTTATGCGACGTTATATCTATACACTTGATAATAGTATGCGTCTGACCGGAAAAATAGAGCTAGAGCATTTAGTCTGCGCCGAACCTAGTCAACCTCTAGCAGACCTTAGCACACCCGTTTTACACTTTGTCGCAGCACTCGACCCCAAAGAAGATGTTGCCGATAAGCTACAGAAAAATGTGATTGATATATTGCCTGTCGTGGATATTCATCATCGACTACTGGGGGTTATTCGTGGTGCCAATGCTATTGAAACATTAAAAGAAAATATTGCAGCTGACTTGCAAACTATGGTGGGTGCGAGTCGTGATGAGCAGGCGTTATCGAGTAGTTTTTTTGCGGTTCGAAAACGTCAGCCATGGTTGCAGATCAACTTGCTCACCGGTTTTTTAGCTGCTTCCGTGGTGGGGTTGTTTGAGGGAACGATTGCGCAATTTACTGCATTGGCTATTTTAATGCCTGTTGCTGCGGGTCAATCGGGTAACACGGGCGCTCAGGCGTTGGCGGTTACAATGCGTGGGTTAACATTAAGAGAGATCACTACCCGCGATTGGTTAACTGTTACGCTAAAAGAGGCGAGGGCAGGGTTTATCAATGGCCTTGCTATTGCGCTAACTTGTGGTGCGGGGGTTTTTGTTTGGAGCCAAAGTGCAGGGTTGGCAATAGTGATTGCGTTAGCGATGGTGATCTCTATGACTATTGCCGGTATGGCGGGGGCGTTGGTGCCAATTTGTTTGAAAAAACTAGGGCAAGATCCGGCCCAGTCATCGTCAATTATTTTAACAACTGTGACTGATATAGCGGGTTTTATGTCCTTCTTGGGAATTGCCGCAGCGTTATCCAGTTACCTAGTTTAGTCCGGTAGATCTTATTTTAACTAAATTGTGTATGATGCAGATCTTTAGTGATAGACATTGAATGCTTACTGTTTAGGATGTTGTTGTGCAAACCGTTATTTTTGATTGGATGGCAGAATACAAATTAAATTTAGCCGTCACCGTGGTAATACTGGCAATATATTTTGTTTTCCGTTTTGTGGCAGGGCCCAGAATAAGAAAACAGGCGGCCCATGGACGGTTGAAAGATGAGGCTATTTCAAAAGCACTTTCAACACTTAATATCTTACTGGTGATTGGTGCTTTAGCAAGCAGCTTGATTGTGTGGGGGTTTGACTTCAAAGGTTTGCTGACCCTCTCTGCCAGTATATTAGCGGTTACGGGTGTTGCATTATTTGCTAGTTGGTCAATATTAAGTAATGTGACTGCATTCTTTTTGTTATTGGCTCATACCTCTTATCGGCGGGGTAATTTTATCCGAGTAATTGAAGCCGATAATTATATTGAAGGGTATATTTCAGAGATAAACCTGTTTAATACCAAGCTGATTAGTGAAGACCGAGAAGTGATTATCTATCCTAATAATTTGCTTCTATCCAGACCTACAATAGTAAACCCTCGTGACCGACTTCAAGGTGTAGGAAAGATCCCTTTGCCGGTACACAAAGAACCTTGAATAAAGCGAGAGGGGAATAAAAGCCCCTCTGTTGCTCACTAGTTTAGATAAATTGCATATTGCGCTTTATGTTTTAGATTGAGTCCCATTGATAATCAGTATTTCTACACGACGATTAGCCGCGCGACCTTCTGCCGTTTCATTGCTGATGACAGGTCTTTGTTTGCCGTACCCTTTAAACTCAATTCTTTCGATCGGAATATTACCGACTTGATTGAGGAACAGAGCGACCTTTTCGGCTCTCGCTTCTGAAAGACTCAAGTTGAACTGATCCCCTCCTACATTATCGGTGTGTCCCGAGACTAGAATTTTTGCATGGGGAAAGGTGCTTATAGCCTCGGTAATTTTATTCAGCAAGGCAAAGTTAGTAGACTCAATTTCACTTTTACCTGAAGGGAAATCAAAGCCATAAGCACGAATCAATACATCGTTGGTTTGACGGTATACTTCTGCTTCATTTTGCGTAAATAGTGACTGTACAAATGCAAACTTAGAGGCCGCGGCTTGATTTTCTCGTTGCGCTTGCATAGACAGCATTAATACTTCTTCTTTCTCTCTTGCCAGTTGCTGCTTGCCAGCGCTTGAGGCTTCTAATTCACCTAACAAGACCGCATTAGCATTAATGATGCCCTGGATATCAGCGTTTAAGCCCTTTATGACTTCTTTGTTAGGTAAGTTATAAGCAACCTCATTTGTGATAGGGGCGGCTAACCTCGAAATTTGTTCTTGATACCAAAGTACCTTGTCTTCTTCTGAGTAGTCTGAAGATTCAAAGTGGCGTAATGTTTCGCTAATCTGGCTCGCTCTTTGTGAATACCACAGAGACCTGTTGGCATGCACTGCGGCTTTATCTACATTATTACGGTCGGCATCGAACACGTTTAGTGCTAATTGGTATTCTTCTTCGGCTAACTTAAGTGTTTTAGGCGCGTGATCATCCACATCACTTTTTTTAGCGCTAGCAAGTGCCATTTTTGCATGCTCGACGGTGTCGCCTTTAAGTGCGATTAATTCGAGTTGCTGATAAGCCTTAAGTACTTCAGTTCTTCCGTCTTTGGCTTTACTCACCTTACCTGATTCAATGAGCGTTGTGAGCCCAAGAAAAGACTTTTCTGCCTCTTTAAATTTGCTAGCTTGGCTGGTACTGGCCCCAGCTGCAATGGTTTTGCTGCGAGCGTTAAGTACTTCTTCAAGGATGTAGCGTGACTGCACGGCATTAGCGTTGGCTTTAGCCAACGTTGAAAGCCCTGTCTGAGCAAAGCTATTCGCTTTTGGGTCATCGGCGGAAGCCCATTTTATTGCGTCTGAGTAAGACTGACTTGCTTGCTTGTATAAGGTAGGTGAAAAGATATTCACTTATTGATCTTGCGCGTCTGACAGTTGGTTTTGAAGTTCGCTTACCGCAGGGTATTGTCGCTGCATGTCGGCTTCAGAGAGGCTGATGTTAGATGCGCAAGCCGAAAGCAGCAAGCTAAGGCTTAAAAGTAGACAATAATTCCATAACGTAGTCATGTGTATTTCTCCATAATTAGGTTGTTATAACCTAGTACTGTAAGTTTAGGTAACGATCAGGCATTTAATAATTTTTCGTTAGACCAAATAACCATTAAAGGCTTTGCTGTAGCGCGAATTAGCTATACTCTTACAGCGTTAACAGGCTATTTTTAAGAGGTTGAACTTGGATAAAAACGCACTCATTTATGGTTATACGTTAAGCGGGCCCGATAAAGGTGTGCCTATTACTGTTGACGACGTGGCAAGAGGAGTATCAAAAGAGCAGTGCACTTGGCTTCACTTTGACTATACACATCCCGATGCCATATCGTGGATAGAACAACAAAGTGCGCTAGACCCAGTGGTCATTAATGCGCTTTTAAGCGAAGAAACACGGCCTCGCGCGACGGCCTTAAAAGGTGGCGTTTTGCTCTCATTGCGCGGTGTTAATTTGGCTGCAGGCTCTGACCCTGAAGATATGGTCGCTATACGTGTGTGGGTAGATGAGAAACGAGTCATTAGTACGCGTAAACGTTCGCTATTATCTGCGCAGGACATCGCCGCGTTAATCGATGCCAAGGAAGGGCCAGAAACCCCCGGTGAGTTTGTTGCAATGTTGGCCGATCGATTGATTGCCAGAATGCAGGAAACGATTCAGGACACCGAAGATAAAGTAGCTGAAATAGAAGAAAAAGTACTTACAGCTGAGTCTTATTCATTAAGGAGTGAAATAGCGGACCTGCGGCGGCAGGCTATTTCTTTGAGGCGTTATTTGGCACCCCAAAGAGAAGCCATGTTGCAGCTTTTGAGTGACAAAATGCTGTTATTTTCTGCCGACGATCATGTTAGGCTGCGTGAAACCACCGACCACCTAATCCGTTATATCGAAGACTTAGACTCAGTACGTGACCGTGCGGCAGTGACTCAGGAAGAATTGGTAAATCGGTTATCAGAGCAGCTGAATAATCGTATGTATGTATTGTCTATTGTTGCGGCTATCTTCTTGCCACTAGGCTTTTTTACTGGGCTTTTAGGTATTAATGTAGGCGGGATACCAGGCGCAGATAACTCAAACTCGTTTATGATATTTATATTGTTTTTAGTGGTTATAGTGAGTTTGCAAGTGTGGTTATTTAAAGTTAAACGCTGGTTTTAGAGAGGGGGATAGTAGTTGACTTTAGCAAGCTAAAACGGCTATTTTCGCGTGTATTAGGCGCCGCAAATACACGCGGAAACTTTAAAGGGGGAGCGTTTAAAAAACAAAGCCAAGCAGTAAGCCTCCGCGATCAATGTCTACGCGATCTTTATCGAGAACTTTAACGTACTCCAAGCCCACCATGATCCAATCGAAATAGTAGATGGCGCCTGCTCCATAGGAGAGCGAAAACTCAGTGTACTTATCTTTTGATTGAACACACGTTCTGCCGCAATAGAGTTGAGAGGTTTCTGATGAGACAAAGCTGGGCCCCACTAGGGCGTAAGTGTTGAGTCTGCCAAGGGTGTACTGAGGTTTAAAGTAAAAAGAAAAGTAGTGATCGAGTGAGTAGCTTTTACTACCGGAGGTGTCCGTTCCTCCAAAGCCTAGGCGTGCTTCTATCCCCATATTGGGGTGGAATGTTGCCCCGCCAATGAGGTCGAAGGTATACAACTGAAAATCGTTATTTAGATTGTTTTCTTCAATCTCCATCCAGCCTTGAGCGATCCCAAAATAGGTTCCCAGTGTTGAAAACTTTTGTTCAGACTCAGCTAATGCCAGGTTTGTGGAGATTGATATGAGGCCGATTATTGTCCAGAGTGCGCGTTTCATGATTGTCGTCCTTTAGTGTTATTGTTGTGGGTCCGAGTTTACTTTTTAAGCGATCGTGTTAGCCTCCTTCGAATTGACACACACTATAAACAGCGAGCCCTTTTTCTCTTAACTTGCGTGACCCACCTAAGTCAGGCAGGTCAATAATAGCGGCAGCTTCAATAATTTCTGCGCCTAGCCTTTCGATTAAAGATGAGGCAGCCAGTAACGTTCCGCCAGTGGCGATTAGGTCATCCACTAAAATAACGTTATCGCCGGGCTGAAAGGCGTCTTTGTGAATTTCGACTTCTGCTTTGCCATATTCTAGTTCATAGCTCTCTGATACGGTGTCGAAAGGAAGTTTGCCTTTTTTACGAATAGGCACGAAGCTGGCGTTTAGTTCATACGCGAGCACAGAGCCAATGATAAAGCCTCTTGCATCAACACCGGCTATCGCGTCTATATCCAAATGATGGTAGCGGTGGATAAAGGCATCAATGAGCTTTCTGAAGACAGTGCGGTCTTGCAACGCAGTGGTGATATCTCTAAACATCACCCCTTTCTCTGGCCAGTCTGGCACTGAGCGGATAGACCTCTTAACGACATCACTGAAGTATTGTTCACTTAAATGAAGGCTTTCGTTTAGTCTGCTATCTATTACTGAGTCCATCTTAGGCGCCTAGGAATATAAATTTTAGAACAAATAGCGCCGATATTAGCACTAGGCTAATGTTAAGTGCGCTCAACTTACCGCTCATTAATTTGATTGCAGTATAGGTGATAAAACCGATAGCGATACCGTTAGCAATCGAAAAGGTGAGAGGCATCATCAATGCGGTAACGGCTGCAGGTGCCGCTTCAGTAATATCATCCCAGTCGACATGAGATAGGCCGCGGGCCATTAAAACAGCGACATATAAAAGTGCGGGTGCTGTTGCATAAGCAGGGACGATTGATGCAATAGGCGATAAAAATAGACAGAGTAAAAATAGTATCGCAACCACCACTGCGGTTAAGCCTGTTCGACCACCTGCAGAGATGCCGGCCGTGCTTTCAATATAACTGGTGGTGGTGGATGTACCTAAGGCAGCACCGCTCATGGTTGCGACGCTATCTGCCATTAAGGCCTTGCCTAGTCGAGGTAGTTTGCCATCTTTGTCGAGTAATTTACCTTGTTGAGCCGCACCGATTAGGGTGCCTGATGTGTCAAACAGGTCTACAAATAGAAATGCAAAAACGATACTGACCAGCCCGACATTCAGAGCACCAGCAATATCCATCTGCATAAAGGTGGGCGCTAAGCTCGGCGGCATAGAAGCAAGCCCTTTATATTCGATCATACCTAATAGAAGCGCAATGACCGTGATGGTTATAATGCCAATCATCACAGCGCCCGTCACACGCCTATAGGCTAATGCGCAAATCATGAAGAACCCGCCTAATGTTAGCAAGCTAGGTAGGCTAGTAATATCGCCAAAGGAGACTAATGTTGCAGGGTGGTCGACCACAATACCTGCGTTTTTGAGTGCAATAAGTGCTAGGAAAAAACCAATACCGGCCGATATACCAAACCGTAATGACAATGGAATACTATTAATAATCCATTCTCTTATCTTAAAGATGCTTAAAAAGAAAAATATCAGGCCTGATAAAAAAACAGCACCCAGTGCGACTTGCCAGGTATGGCCCATTCCCTGCACAACGGCAAATGCGAAGAAGGCATTGAGCCCCATGCCAGGCGCCAACGCGATAGGGTAATTAGCCAAAAGCCCCATTATTAAAGAACCAATAGCGGCTGCGATACAGGTGGCAGCAAAAACAGCACCGTAATCCATGCCTGACGCGGATAGAATGTCTGGATTGACTACAATAATGTAAGCCATCGTGAGAAAGGTGGTAAGGCCTGCGATGACCTCGGTTTTGACATCCGTGCCATGTTCTTTCAATTGAAATAGTTTTTCTAGCATGACGTTAGGGCCTATTTGAACGAAAAAGAGCAAATTTTAATCATTTGAACGGACTCTTTAAAGCATTATCACTAAAGTAACTTAAATTAATTGTTAAAAACTGTTTTTAATTTAGTAAATTACTGACTAGACTAAGTATTTAGTCAGCAGTGACGTAACTGTTCTCAGAATCTCGTTTATCTACTAGCAACGAGGTTTTATAGAAAAATGATAGAAAAATTTGCTAATTAATGGAGTAATACGATGTTGAAAAAACTAATCGCCCTTGGTGCAGTAACTTCAATGGCTTTGGCAACAGGTTGTGCAAGTCTGTCTACTGACGATCAAGCGACACTTAATGATGCAGCACAAGAAGCCGCACAAGCGCAAAGCGCAGCTAACGCTGCAAAAACGGCAGCCGGTGCAGCAATGACTAAAGCGACAGGTGCTGATGCTAAAGCCGCTGATGCCTATAGCAAAGCAGAAGAAGCGTTAATGATGGCTCAAGAAGCGATGAAGAAAGCAGAAGCAACAGCAGAAAAAGCTGAGCGTATGTTGAAAAAAGCAAGCAGCAAGTAATTAAGGTTAGCTTGTTAAGAGAGATTAAAATCATCGCATTGAAATAATACTTGATTATTATCCTGTCTATGGATTCATGGTGTTGGGTTAATTAATCGTAGCGGCTGAAGACGAAGGGCTGACGGCAATGACGTCGGCCTTTTTATTTGGCTGATGGTTGCCAAGCTTTATACTGCCAATACGTTGAGGAATACCTAGTGGTTTTTTAATTGCATTTTCAATCGCGACAATATCCAACTTCATTTCACCGTGACGCTTCTCTAAACGAATCGCTTTTTGAATGATTTGTTGAACCATTTTTTTATTGGTTACATTATCTGCTTCATCAGGGTGAAGCTCTACATAAAGATGATCACCTTTCATACCTAGCTTTATCGGTTCTTTAACAAGTCTGACGGGGGTTTTTTTGGGAACTTTAAATACAAGGTCAGAAATGTCTTCATTGTAGAGACGAATACACCCGTGGCTAACTTTTGTACCAATGCCAAATGATTTATTGGTGCCATGTAAAAAGTAACCTGGTAGATCAAGCTGGATGGCGTAGGGGCCGAGAGGGTTGCTCGGTCCGGGAGGGAATATTCTCGCCATTTCTTTGCCGTGCTCTTTAAGGTACTCGGCTCTCACCGAAGCGGGTGGGTACCACGTAGGTTTTTCAATTTTCAGTTTTACCTGGGTTTTAACGATCGGCGTTGGGGTACTTTGAGCGCCAATGCCGACCGGGTAGGTAATCACTTTTCCGCCATCTTTGGGGAAGTAATATAAACGATATTCGTGAAGGTTGATGACAATCCCCTCACGAATGCTTGGCAGGATATATTCAGAAGGTACCGTAATTTGACTGCCTTCACCGGGTAACCAAGCATCTATATCGGGGTTTGCATTAACAATTTCATTATACCCAATATTGTTGGATTCACCGACGTCAGAAAGGGTGTCTTCGTATTTAGCGGTTATGACGCGCTGTTCTCCAATGATGTCGCTTTGTTCCGCCCATGGGAATTCTTTTGCCTGCGAAAATGTCGGAGATACTAAAAACGTTACGGCTGAAATGAAAGCAGCGGATGGACCAAATCTGGTAAGGGTGCGTGTCATAAGTTAGCTAACAGTGATTGCATTACATTTTAAGATTAATAAATAGTACGGTGACTTAACAATGGTTAAGTCACTCGCCATAACAGAACCATAGCGCTCTGACGGTTATATGTCTAATAACCGTATTTATTAATCTTAAATTGTGGGCTGGGTTAATCCTCTTTTAATAAGTACTCTTGCTCTGGGTCTACTATCAAGCGACCTTCCATCGCTTGGCGACCCAGAAGCATTAAGTAAGACATTGCAGAGCGGTCGGTTAATGTTAATTCAATCGCCCAGGTGGCATCGCCTAGTTGAATTTTGGTGTCAATAACATACCTTTTTTGGCGCGTTGCATTGGAGCTTTTGATGTGCCGCTGCGCTTTAACTTTCGCTTCTCGCTGAACAATGGTATCAACATTATGGATATCGGGGTGGATATCAAAGCGAACCCATAGTTCATTATCTTTTTCAAATTCTTCAATATTATCAACATGAATAGAGGAGGTTTGCGCGCCTGTATCGACGCGCATATCCACCGCGTCAATATTCAAGCCTGGCAGGCCACACTCCTCAAGTGAGCCGACAAGTAACTTATCATTTATTTTCTTCATCTATTTTATGAACCTTCTATATATTCAGCGATACCTATCGTCTCTTCAGGTACTAAGTTGTCATGCATGATTTCTAAGTTTTCGACAACATCATCTGGTTTTTGGAAGTAGGCGATGTGATACATGGCTTCGCCTTCTTGAGCCAACGGAATATTTTGCTTTCCAATAATAATGCCTTCTGCATTACTGATAACTTTATCGAGTATAACGCCAAAGGGGTCTTTAATTGTAGCCAGTAAATCGCCTTTAGCGACATGGTCACCGAGCTGCCGTTTGTGGCTAACAAATCCGCTATCTGTAGCTCTTACCCAGCCACTTTGCCTTGCTACAAAAGGCTCTACAGGCGTTTTTTTAGAACGTCTAGGCGGCAGCAATGATAAGTGACGCATGACATTAATAATACCCCTGAACCCGGCTCTAATCGACAACTCATCAAATCTAAGCGCTTCACCTGCTTCATAGAGGAGGATTCGCACGCCTAGAGAGTCGGCGCTTTCTCTTAGGGAGCCATCTCTTAAGTTTGAGTTAATTAACACCGGTAGACCAAAGGCTTTAGCCATCTCTAGTGTTTCTGCATCATCTAAGTTTGCACGTATCTGTGGCAAATTGCTTCTGTGAATCGCACCGGTATGAAGGTCAATACCATAGTCACACTTAGCCACGATTTCATTTAGAAATAGGTGCGCCATACGACCCGCCAAAGAACCTCGCTTAGACCCTGGAAACGAACGGTTAAGGTCTCGCCTGTCAGGTAAGTAGCGGCTTTGGTTGAGAACACCATAGCCATTCACAAAAGGCACTGCTATTAGTGTGCCCCGAATGGCGTTGATCTGCTTGCTGTTAATCAGCCTGCTGATGATCTCAATGCCGTTAAGCTCATCACCATGAATCGCTGCACTAACAAACAAGATAGGCCCAGCCTTTTTGCCGCGTTTTACAAACACAGGAATAGACATGCTGGTGTCGGTGTATAGCTTTACGGTTTCAAGCTCAATTCGCTTAGTTTCGCCAGGTTTAATCGATACGCCTGCAATTTCTAGAATATCTGCCATCTATATATCCTTTATCCCTTACCCTTGGTGCGGGTGCTGCTTTGCTTAGCTGTCTTTTCAATATAGGAGAAAATCATTGATGCAACATCTTTTCCTGTTGCTAATTCAATTCCTTCCAGTCCCGGTGATGAGTTTACTTCCATCACAACCGGGCCATTTTTTGATCTCAGAATATCAACACCTGACATGCCTAGCCCCATGGTTTTAGCTGCTGCAATTGCTGTTTTTCGCTCTGCTGGCGATAATCGAACGAGCTCTGCAGAACCCCCTCTGTGTAGGTTAGATCTAAATTCACCTTCTGCTGCCTGACGCTTCATCGCAGCGACGACTTTGTCCCCAATCACTAAGCAACGAATGTCTGCGCCGCCGGCTTCCTTAATATATTCCTGCACTAAAATGTTAGCCTTTAATCCCATAAAGGCTTCGATAATACTTTCTGCTGCCTTGGTTGTATCAGCCAATACCACGCCAATACCTTGGGTGCCTTCTAGCAGCTTGATAACCACAGGGGCGCCACCGACGTTTTTCAACAAATCGCTGATTTTGTCAGGGTGGTGAGCGAAGCCTGTACGGGGCAAACCAATCCCTTTGCGAGATAGTAATTGCAAAGAGCGAAGCTTATCGCGTGAACGACTAATAGCAACAGATTCATTGATGCTGAATGTCCCCATCATTTCAAACTGTCTGACAACCGCTGTACCGTAAAATGTCACCGACGCGCCAATGCGTGGAATAATGGCGTCGTACTTAGGTAAAGGCGCACCTTTGTAGCGAACAGATGGACGACTACTGGTGATATCCATATAACAGTGCATGGTGTCGATGATATCAACCGTATGGCCAAGGCTTTCACCTGCTTCTTTTAGGCGGCGAGTCGAGTACAATTTTGGGTTACGAGATAAAATAGCGATTTTCATGGTAATGGCCTTAAAGTTTGGGTGATTGGACTCGCTAGGTGTTAGTGACGAATATCATTGATATGGCGCGCATTCTGCTGCAGAAATATTGAGTCGTAAAACAAAAACTATTTGTGGTTACGACAAAGAAAAATTAATGGGCATCTTATAAGAAGAAGGCGAAAATACAGGCTAATAAATTTTAGAGTTTGATGATTAATGATATGCTACCTATGACTCATAAACAGGCTAACGAAAAGAAAGAAAGTGCTTTTGAATTATACGAAACGTATCGTAATCATGAGCTCACGGCGTCTTTTGAAGGAGGGCTTTGTGTAGGTAAAGTGTTTAGTAAGGGCACACAGGTTGCCTACTGCGAAGCGGAAGGGTGGGCGCAGGCTGAACAGCATCTTCGCCTAATTGTTGATACCGACATTGAAAAGAAATACCAGTATAGACAGGGCGAACCGGTTTCGTTTGAAGAGCTTAAACAGGCACTGGTGGAGATTAAAGCATACTTGGACCCCAGTGCTATCAATATGCTGAGGTGTCATTATCAAGCCCCTAATGGGGCTATCGAGCTAGCGCAATTAGCTCAGCGAGGGCAGTGCAGTTCGACTACGGAGGTTTATGTCATTTACGCATCTATTGCGCGTTGCTTATGCGATGAGCTAGCTTACATGCCTCCTGCTCAGCATAACGGTCGAGACCCTATAATGTCTATGTTGGTTGAAGAAACCAAATACGCCTTGGTCGAGCAGCAGGGTGTTGAGTTCATATTGGAATCAGAGATCACGCGCGCACTGAAAGAACTGCAATGGTAACGTCGACTTATACTGTGATGATATAAGTCTCAAGTAGCTGAATAAACATCATTTTATAATCTCCACATGGTAGAGACCTACCGTATTTAAATGGTAAGGTATCCCGCATGGATATCGAACTATTAAGAACCTTCTTAGAAGTCAAAAACACGCGCCATTTTGGTAAGGCTGCAGAGAATCTGTACCTTACCCAAGCCGCTGTGAGTGCGAGAATAAAACAACTTGAGAGCATTCTTGGTGCGCCACTATTTACGCGCCTTCGTAATAATCTTCAGTTGACCGTCACCGGCGAACGCTTAATTAATCATGCAGAAACGATACTGATTGCATGGGAGCGCGCGCGCCAAGATGTCTCATTAAAAAAGCGTCAAAAATATGTATTATCGCTCGGCGCAACGAGTGGACTTTGGGACTTGTTGATGCAAGATGTATTGCATGTGACCCATCGCTCTCTTCCTGAGTTAGCACTTAGAGCAGAGGCCCACGGCCCAGAAACGTTGATTAGACACTTAATGGAAAGAACCATTGATTTGGCGATGATCTATGAGCCCGCTAAGTTGAATGACCTTATCTCGGTGCCGATCTCGCCTGCAGAGTTGATACTGGTTTGTAATAAACCCGGCCAGACGTTAGAGATTGCCATGTCTCAGGGGTATGTGTCGGTCGATTGGGGGCTGTCATTTCACATGAGTTATGCTCAGCACTTTCCAGATGCATCGCCACCTGTTCTTCATACGACTTTAGCGCGTATCGCATTAGAGTTTATTTTTAAGTATGGCGGCAGCGCGTACCTGCCTTATCGCATGGTGGCAGAGTATATGGACGATGCGTTATTTCAGGTGGATGATGCACCGGTCATATCCCGCCAGATATACGCAACATACCATCGTGAAAACAGTCATACAAATGAAATAGAGTCGATATTGGATGTAATCCGGTCGCTTGAAGTGCCGGTAGAAGATAGTAGTTTGGATACCATAGAAATATAGAGCGACCACGATTGACTAAAAATTTTTATCGTAATGACAAAAATAAATAGTTTCCCTGTTTTCAAAGCCGAATACATAATCCTTTAAATATTCAATGAGGATTTTTAATGAAGTACTTTGCTTTGCTCCTTTTTATCATACCGTCGGCTTACGCCAATACGCCTGCAGACAATACAGACGAAAGTCACTTACAGGCTAAAGAATACTGTCTTTCTATGGTTCAAGATGGTACACCTGATGCTGAATCAACTGAGTTTGTCTCTCAGTGTATGTCAGAGCAGAGCGCCTACATTGATGAGGCTATAGAAGCATCTAAACCTGATTGTTATCAACAGGTCGATGAAATGATTCAAGAAAAAATGGACAGTGATCCAGATAGCAGCTATGACTATGAACTGCTACTCGATAACTGTCTTAGTGAAACAAATCTAGATTAACTTCCATTGGAGGATTAGAACATGTCAATTGAACTTTTTACTTCATCGTGTGAGTTTTATGATGCGGTTAACTTCCCGCATGGCTTTAGGCGTTCGGGTGAATTTACCTTGGCGGAATCAGATATTTTGAGTCAGTGCGGGTATACCATTAAACAATTAGTGAATAAAAATATAGAGCCTGAAAATGAAGCGCATCAGCGTATTTTACAGGTGGCTGAAGGTACCGTTGAGCCTGTCTCAAATGTGGAGAAGGCTTGGTCTAAATATTTATCAAAGACGATCAGAAAGGTACCGGTAAAACGGTTTAATTTATCTGATGTGATTGGTGATACCGATTATTCTTCAGATGACTTTGTCTACGACGATTAATATCAATATTGTTGTATGAATATTTAGCCACCGTAATGATACGAGTGGCTAAATACGCAACATCATATGAAGTTTTTTATTCTGTCACAAACAGGTCTGTCATCAGCGGTTCGTTATTGTCTGGGTTATATCTGTACTGCTCAAAATCTGTCACGCCGCGCGCCCTAAGCAATGCTTCATCTATCAAAAACTCGCCAGTTAATTCACAGTTTTCTGTGGTCAGTATTTCATAAGCTGCATCGGCCATTATGGCAGGTGTTCTGCCTTTATTTAAGGTTGCCTTACCGCCACCTTCAAACTCTACGGCCGCTGTAGAAATAACTGTTTGTGGCCATAATGAATTAACCGAAATGCCATGTCGTTTTACCTCTTGTGCTAGCCCCATGGTTAACATCGACATACCATATTTGGTAATCGTATAAGGCGCGTAGTGAGCAAACCATTTAGGGTCTAAGTTGATGGGAGGGGATAGGCTAATGATATGCCCATGGTCAGATTTTTTAAGCCATGGGAGCGCCGCTTGAAAAGTGGATAGTACCGCGCGAGAGTTTATCTGAGTCATCAGGTCAAAACGCTTGAGTGGTAAGCTAGCAGCGCCCATTAACTTAATAGCGCCTGCGTTGTTAATGACTGCGTCGATTCCACCAAAGGTCTCGGCGGTTTTCTTCATTGCGTCTTTTACTGCTTCATCATCTCGAACATCTAACTGAATTGCGAGTGCTTTACCGCCAGCGGCTTCCACTTCTTTTGCTACGGTATGAATGGTGCCAGGTAGTTTAGGGTGCGCGTCGACGGATTTTGCTAGTATCGCGATGTTGGCACCATCTTGTGCACATTTAAGCGCAATTTCACGACCGATACCTCGACTTGCGCCGGTAATTACAATGGTTTTTCCTTTCAAGTTTGCCATTACATGCTGTCCTTTATTTCAATAAAACGCTTAACATAATTGGTTTACGTGAACATTACTCTTCATCGGGGGTCACGGTGACTAATAATTGTCGAATCTTAACCTGGTCGCCGGCTTGTACGGCGATTGATTCGACGGTACCACTCACATCCGACTTCAATGGGTGCTCCATTTTCATAGCTTCTAGCATGACTAATGTTTGCCCTTTTTCGACGATATCGCCAATCTTAGCTAGTACGTCGATAATCGCGCCATCCATGCTTGCGGCTATTTTGCCAGACCCCGCTGAATCATCGCCGACGGCTACCTCATGCGTTAGGTCGGTATAATGGTGATAGCCGGTGCCGACTCTAAGGTAAACCTCGTCGCCTTCTAGTAAGTACTCACAGCGCTGCCTGATACCATTATAGATAAAGGTCACTTGTTGCTTGGTTTGCTTAATAACCTTTAGCTCAATGGTGGCCGTTGGCTGGTCAGCGCTTGAGTCTTCGTTGATGACAAAGTGTTGGTCGTCTTCACTGAGGGTGACTTCTAAGCGTGCATCACCACAGCGTAGCTCATAAGGCCAAGGGGTTGGGTTCGAATTTTGCCAGCCACTTAGCGCAGGGCTGTAACCTGCATCTATATGACGCTGATTATAAAGAATGACGCTTGCAAGTGCGGTGGCTAGTTTATCCGCGGGTGCAATAGACATAGTGCTATGTTGACCAAAGTCTTCTTCAATAAATGCGGTAGTTGCCTTGCCATCAATAAACGTATCATGCTGAATAACATGAGATAAAAACTCACTATTAACCGCAACACCTAACAATGTGCTTTCTTCAATTGCGCGGGCTAATCGACGTCTTGCTTCTTCTCGATTGCTGCCATAGGCGATGACTTTTGCTAGCATCGGGTCATAATGAGGGGTGATGGTCTGTCCAGTTTTAATGCCTGAATCTATGCGAATGCCGTCTCCTCTTGCCGGTGTCCAACGTTTGATCTGCCCCGTTTGAGGCATAAAATTCTGTCGAGGGTCTTCTGCATAAAGCCGAACCTCAATGGCGTGCCCAGTTATTGTAATATCTTCTTGAGTGAGTGGCAGTGTAGCCCCCGCCGCGACATTGAGTTGCCAAGCGACTAGGTCTGTGCCTGTCACTAATTCGGTCACAGGGTGTTCAACCTGTAATCGCGTGTTCATCTCTAGAAAGTAAAAGTTTTTGTCGGCGTCAACCAAAAACTCTACCGTCCCTGCACCGACATATTGGCAAGATCTAGCGGCCTGACAAGCGGCTTCTCCCATGCGTTGCCTTAACACTTCATCAACAAAGGGGGACGGCGCTTCTTCGACGACTTTTTGATGGCGGCGCTGAATCGAGCAGTCACGCTCACCTAAGTAAACGACGTTGCCATATTTATCAGCAAATACTTGAATTTCAATGTGGCGTGGTTTAATAACCGCTTTTTCTAAAATTAACTCGTCATTGCCAAACGCATTTTCAGCCTCTGAACGGGCTGTTTTTATTTGCGCTGCAAGCTCCGATTCCTCATGAACTAAGCGCATTCCTCGACCACCACCACCGGCAGAGGCTTTAATCATGACCGGAAAGCCTATTCGCTTAGCTTCGCTCATCAGGGTTGCTTCATCTTGATCTTCGCCTTCGTAACCCGGAATACATGGCACGTCGGCCTTTATCATCGCAATCTTGGAGAGCCGCTTGTTGCCCATTAATGATATCGCGTCAGTCGGTGGGCCTATAAACTCGATAGCCTCTTTGTGGCATATGCGAGCAAAGTCAGCATTTTCAGATAAAAAACCATAACCCGGATGAATTGCATCGGCCCCCGTTAGCTTGGCGGCGTCGATGATTTTATTCATCACAAGGTAAGATTCACTGACCGATGCAGCTCCAATGCAGACGGCTTCGTCTGCTGCTTTAACGTGCGGCGTGTTGGCATCGGCTTCGCTATACACGGCGACCGTTTTAAACCCTAGGCTTTTAGCGGTACGAATAACGCGTACTGCTATCTCACCACGGTTTGCCACGAGCACTTTAGAAAAATTGCATTTTAGAGACATGGTTATGTTCCTTGCTTTTTACGCATTCTAAGCCCAGTTGGGGCGACGCTTTTGTATAAACGCCATCGTGCCTTCTTGCCCTTCTTTACCTTGCACACAGTCAGAAAAAGACCTTGCTGCGTGGTCAAGAACGTTGTCTAGCTCATCGTTACCGACGGATAAAATAAGCGCTTTAGTGATGATGTTTGCTTCGGGAGCGCAGCGTTTAACTTGAGTCAGTACTGCTTCAAGTTCCTGTTCGATGTCTTCGTCGCTGCACACGGTGTGAACAATGCCCAATCTAGCGGCCTCGGTGCCATCAAAACGAGCCCCTAATAATGCTAGCCGCCTAGTTTGGGTTAACCCAATGCGGTTAACTACAAAGGGGGCAATTTGTGCGGGTGGAATACCTAGCCCGGTTTCAGGCAAGCCAAATTTTGCTGACTCTGCCGTAATGGCTACATCCGACACACAGACCAAACCAAAGCCGCCTCCAAGTACCGCCCCTTCTGTTACCGCGATCACCACTTGTGGCGCGCTATTAACCTGCGTAAGCATACGGCCAAACTCGCGGTTGAGGTTGTAATACGGGTCATTCTGTTCGTCTGCGTTGCTGGCGGCTGCGCGTGCTCCCGCCATGTCTTTAATATCACCGCCAGCACAGAAATGACCGTCTGCGCCTCGCAAGACTACGGCACGCACTGAGCGGTCATCTTTAATGCTTTCAAATACCGCCATTAGCTCATGCACCATTTGTAGGCTCATGGCATTGCGAGCTTTGGGGCGGTTGAGTGTGATGTGTAGCGCGTGGTCTTTTTGTTCTAAAAGTAATGTTTCGGTTGTGGGTAAATTCATAGTTTAACCATTTAATAATTTGCCAAGTATCATTCGATGTAGCCTTGATATAGCGAAGCGTAATCAGGGTTGGTTCTGCATTCCGCAGTGGCCATTTCCTTGATTCCAGTCGTGCCTCCTTGCATCACGGCTACGGGGGGGGTGCTTTGGGTTTACTTCTTTTTCTTACCCGGCAGAATCCCCATCATCTTACAAATAATGCCCAACATGATCTCGTCTGCACCACCACCAATCGACACTAAACGAATATCGCGCATGCAACGAGAAATAGGGTTGTCCCACATGTAGCCCATACCGCCCCAATACTGTAGGCACGCATCCGTTACTTCACGGCCGAGTCGGCCGGCTTTTAGTTTTGCCATCGAGGCTAATCGTGTTGCATCTTTACCGCTGAGATAAAGTTCAACTGAGTGGTAGGTTAAGGCGCGTAAGGCTTCTATTTCAGTTTGCAACTCAGCAAGACGGAAGTGAATCACTTGATTGTTGATTAGCGGTTGCCCGAAAGTTTCACGCTCTTTACAGTAGGCGATAGTCTTGTTCACGCAGCCTTCAAGCCCCATGAGCGTGTTAGCAGCACCAAACATGCGTTCTTCTTGGAACTGCATCATCTGCATCATGAAGCCCATACCTTCGTTACCGATACGGTTACGCTGAGGAACACGCACATCGTCGAAAAATACCTGTGCGGTTTCAGATGAACGCATCCCCATCTTTTCAAGCTTTGGCGCAACGGTGATACCAGGTGTGTTCATCGGTACTACGATGAGTGATTTGTTGATATGTGGTTTGTCGTCAGAGGTGTTAGCTAACAGGCAGATAAAGTCAGCACTTGGAGCGTTGGTAATCCACATTTTTGTGCCGTTGATGATGTAATCATCACCGTCTTTTTTAGCGGTTGTTTTAAGACCTGCGACGTCAGAACCCGCACCGGGCTCACTCACACCAATACAGCCGATCATGTCGCCTGCAATAGCAGGTGCAAGAAATTCTTTACGTAGTTCATCTGAACCAAAGCGTGCTAGGGCAGGTGTGCACATATCGGTTTGAACGCCAATCGCTAGCGGTACCCCACCACAATGGGCGGCGCCTAATGCTTCAGCTGCGACAATGTTATAGCTGTAATCAAGCCCCATGCCACCATACTCTTCTGGCTTGCTTATACCCAATAAACCGAGGTCACCCATTTTTTTGAATAGTGCTCGCATGGGGAAAGTGCCTGCTGCTTCCCATTCGTCGCAATACGGGTTTATTTCGTTTTCTACAAAGTTCTTTACGGTACGGCGAAGTTCGTTGTGTTCTTGTGTAAATAGCATGGTGATTACCTTATATTTTTAATATTTCTTGTTCTAGTCGTTTAGCAGCCCTTGTAGCCTTGATGCATCAACGCGAAATCAGGGGTGGGCTCTGCACTCCGCAGCTGCCACGTCCTTGATTTCAGTCGTGCCTCCTTACATCATGGCTACAATCTTGGAACGCCGAAACGGGTTGGGCACAGTGGCCTGACGGTTGCTTCGGTACAAATGTCGAGTACATAGGCTAAAATGCTGCGCGTGTCGCGCGGGTCTATTAACCCGTCATCCCACAGTCTTGCGGTGCCGTAGAGTGGGGTTGAGCCAGCGTCTAGTTTTTGGGCCGTTGCTTGTTCAATCATATCTAGCATTTTGGGGTCTGCTTCTTTGCCCATCTTGGCATGTTTTTCTTCGGTCACTATGCGCAAAACCTTACCTGCTTGAGCGCCACCCATGACGGCTGTACGGTTGTTAGGCCATGCAAATATAAACCGAGGGTCAAGCCCGCGACCACACATGGCGTAGTTACCCGCACCATAAGAGCCACCGATAACAACGGTGAGTTTGGGTACTGTGGCATTGGCTACCGCTTGCAGCATTTTTGAGCCGTGCTTTATGACCCCATTTTGCTCTGAGTCTGTGCCGACCATAAAGCCTGTGGTGTTGTGAAAAAACAGTATGGCAGTATTAGATTGCTCACAAAGCTGAATAAACTGCGCTGCTTTGGCGGCGCCTTTAGGGGTGATAGGGCCGTTATTGCCGATGATGCCGCAGGCGTGTCCTTCTATAGTGATATGACCGCAAACAGTTTGATTGTCGAATAACGGTTTAAAGTCTAGAAACTCAGAACCATCAGCAATGCGCGCAATAACTTCCCGTACATCGTAAGGGCGCTTGGCGTCACTCGGTACAACGCCTATTAACTCTTTTGGCGAGTACAGTGGCGCTTTCCATTGCTTGGATGTTTTAGGAGGAAGTTGCTCATTCCAAGGGATGCTTCGAACTATTTCTCGCGCTATGCGGATGCCATCTGAGTCATCTTCAGCCATGTACTCAGCGGTTCCCGCAATACTGGCGTGCATATCGGCGCCACCGAGTTCTTCGTCAGTCGCGACTTCACCGGTAGCCGCTTTAAGTAGCGGAGGGCCCGCCAGAAACATTTTTGATTGGTCTTTAATCACGACATTGTAGTCAGACAGGCCTGGTTGATAGGCCCCCCCGGCGGTCGCGTTGCCGTGTACGATGGTGATCTGCGGTATTCCTGCGGCTGAGAGTCTTGCCTGGTTGGCAAAACCACGCGCACCTTGAACAAATATATCGGTGGCATAGTTTAAGTTGGCCCCGCCACTTTCTGCTAGGGTGACAATGGGGAGTTTATTCTCTCTTGCGATTTCTTGAACGCGCAATGATTTATCGAGCCCCGCAGGAGATATCGTGCCACCTTTGATCGCACTGTTGCTCGCCATAATGAGGCAACGAACGCCCTCTACATAACCAATGCCTGAGATAACGCCGCCACCCGCCATAGAGCCGTCTTTGTCGTCGTGCATTTTATAGCCCGCTAAAGGGCAGATCTCAAGAAAGGGGGCACCGCGATCAAGTAATAGTCTTAGTCTCTCTCTGGGCAGTAGCTTACCGCGCTTATGAATCTTAGCTTTTGACTCATTGGCTTTATCTAGAACTTTTTGCTCGACTGCACGAAACTCATCAATGCAGGCTTGCATTGCTTCAGAATTCTCTTGAAACTCATTTGAATGAGTATCGATTTGTGATTGTAATACTGGCATGAGTAGATTCCGCTAGCTGTGGTTGTCAGTTTTTTGATTATCTTTTGCTTGCTCTGCGTCTTGAAATATCTTGGGGGTGGTGGCGCGATGAAACCCGTTGTAAGACTCAGAATTTTTGGCATTGGGGAGTGGCCACACCCGAGTGCCTTGAGAGGCTGCGCCATCAATTCGGATGCAGTCACCGCTAATGAAATTAGCCCCTTCACTGAGCAAAAAGCAAATAACTGAGCTGACCTCAGATTCGGTCCCGACTCGTTTAAGGGGGACCGCATCTTTTAGTGAAAGGATGTAAGGCTTCATATGAGGTGGATAACTATCCATACCACTAGACGCTACCCAGCCGGGCGCTATGGCATTAACCCTAACCCCAGAAACACCCCATTCAATGGCGGCTGTTTGAGTAAAGTTAACCATACCGGCTCTGGCCGCACCGGAGTGCCCCATTCCTGGCATACCCCCCCACATATCGGCGACGATGTTGACGATAGAGCCGCCATTTTTAGACATTGATTGGGTGTACACTTCACGGGCGACTAAAAAACCACCCGTTAAGTTGGTTCGAACGACGGTTTCCCAACCTTTTTGGTTAATGGAGGCCAATGGTGAGGGGAATTGCCCGCCTGCATTGTTAACCAAACCGCTAATATGACCATGTTTTGCGATCACCTCTTTTATCATTGCCTTAACATGGTCTTCTTCACGAATATCGCAGCTAAAATAGTCAACTTTGCCGCCATCTTCTGTGATCTCTGATGAAACCTGTTTAAGCTTTTTAACTTTACGACCAACAATAATGACATTCGCGCCTAATGCGGCCAACTCATGGGCTGAGCAGCGACCGATACCGCTGCCGCCACCGGTGACAATGATGTTTTTACCTTCGAAAAGGGATTCTTTGTAAATAGAGTTATAACCCATTATTGGTTAACCTCTTCGGCGATGGCTGGTGAAACAGGAATAGGGAACTCAAGCAACTGCTGAGCAAAGGCTTTGCCTTGTGGGTCAATTCTTAAGCTGGCAACACCGCCTCCACCGAGACTATGCTCCAGTAAAAAGTTGATTGCGTTTACGCCTGGTAATTCCCAACAGCTTACGTTGCCATGCTCGCTATCGAGTGTATGCTTCATAAACTGGGCGACATTGGCGGTGGAAAGCGCGTTTCTAATGTAGGGTAGGTACTCGGGTGTACGAGCGATAACGCCGATGTTTGAATGGTCGCCCTTATCGCCACTGCGTGCCCAAGCCAGCTTGATGAGCGGTACTGTTTCAGTGGTCGCCTCCATGTCGCCTTGAGTAATGGATTGGGGTAGCACGCAATCACCTGTAAAGCCGCCTATTGTTTCAATGGAAACGGGTGTGAGTTCGCCTTTAATATCAACCGCCACGTCAATACCTTCTTTGGGGACAAGACACGAAAACAATCTAATTTTAGGCCATACAGTTGGGCGCCCGCCGACAATGCCTGTGAGGCCAGGTGCCATACCTGTACCTGCTTGAGCGATTTCTCTCGAGAACAGAACGAGGGCTTTCTTTTCTGGGTGAGCAACGGCAATTTTTACAACCACTTCTCGGGTGCCTGTTTTAGTGGCTCGTTCCCCATAAGTTGTTTCGGTCCCCAGTAATTCTATATTGACGTCGGAGTAAGGCTGCATACCACGCGCGTCAAATAGGCGGCTGGTTTTTTTGATAATAGCGTTGGCCACTGCTTTTCCTTTAGCCGCAGCCTGTAGGCCGCCAATCAAAAACGAAACGCTGCATTTAAAACCGTCAGGGTAGGTCGCTGATACTTTATAGCTTTCAGAAGGAGGGTGGCCTGTCGCGCCCGTCACTTGTACTTGGTTTTCGCCTACTTGCTTAAGGTTTACGTGTGTAAAATCACACACCACATCGGGTAAAAAGTATGCCCGAGGGTCGCCAATCTCATAAACGAGCTGTTCACCCACTGTGGCGGTGTTGACGAGCCCGCCAGTACCTTCAGGTTTACTCACTATAAAGTTGCCATTGCTATCGACTTCAACAATAGGGAAACCCATGTCATCGTAGCCATCAGCCACAGATTCCCAGTCGGTAAAGTTGCCGCCGGTGCATTGGGCTCCACATTCGATAATGTGTCCTGCTAAACTGCCTTGGGCAAGTTTATGGTAATCATCCATAGGCCAGTTGAATTCATGAATCAGTGTGCCAAGTACGACGGCACTATCAACCACTCGACCAGTAATAATAATGTCGGCATCAGCTTCAAGCGCTGCTACCACACCCGGAGCCCCTAAATAGGCATTCATGCTGACGAACATCGGAGGAATCGACGCCCCTGTATTCATTTCGACTATCCCTTGTTCTTGATATTGTTTCTTTTTATTAAGGATGTTATCGCCATTTATAACTGCTATTTTTAGCTCGACACCGGCGTCATCCGCTGCTTGTTGCAGTGCATCTCGACAGGCTTGAGGGTTGACACCTCCAGCATTGCTAATCACCTTTATACCTTTAGCTTTAATATCTGCTAATAAAGGCGTCATGACGGTTTTAACAAAGTCCGTTGCATAGCCTGCCTTGGGGTCTTTCATTTTTTGGCCGGCCATGATTGACATTGTGATCTCAGCTAAATAGTCAAACACGAGGTAATCAATATTGCCTTTTTCAACTAATTGAGCTGCGGCTGTTTCTGTGTCCCCCCAGAATGCCGAGGCGCAGCCAATGCGAACTGTTTTTGCATTGCTATTGAATCGAGAGCTTATGTTTTCAGTTTTGTTTTGAGTGCTCATAGCGTGCTTGTCCTGTTTATCATTTGGCTCTGTTAATAAATTCCCGTTTAGTCTGGCGTTAACGATACAATAGAAAAATAAACCAAGCAAGCGCTTGGTTTGTAAAAATTATGCAATGTCGTTAATATAGCCAGACTGAATACGGTCGAAAAGCTAATAAGACTCTAGTTTGCCGTGCATTTTGGTGTTGAGTGAGAGTGACAAATTTGACGTTTTAACGTAAATTTAGCGCGTGACAATGTGTTTTATAAGGAAGCAATAGGTTGAAGTCAGAAAGAGAAGTATTGGTTGAGGAAGGGTTTGTGACAAACCCTGGCAGCGCACGTGGAAGGCTTTTAGTTAAGGCTGCTCATCTTTTCAAAGTAAAAGGGTATGAGCGAACCACTGTGAGAGATTTAGCCAATGAAGTCGGTATTCAATCTGGCAGTATTTTTCATCACTTTAAAACCAAAGAAGAAATTCTTAAGGCCGTTATGGAAGAGGCCATTCGATACAATACTGAACGCATGAAGCGCGCACTCGAAAAAGCCCCGACAGTTAAGGATAAACTGCTAGAACTGATCAAGTGCGAGCTTACCTCTATTACGGGGTTTACCGGTGAGGCCATGACGGTTTTAGTGTATGAGTGGCGCAGCC
Source organism: Alkalimarinus alittae (assembly GCF_026016465.1). Taxonomy (NCBI): domain Bacteria; kingdom Pseudomonadati; phylum Pseudomonadota; class Gammaproteobacteria; order Alteromonadales; family Alteromonadaceae; genus Alkalimarinus; species Alkalimarinus alittae. The sequence continues at coordinate 3,347,956 of NZ_CP100390.1, read as the reverse complement.
TTTCCACAGAAAGTCAGGCACATATTTTATCACTCCGAGATACCTACGAGCAGATGTGGCTAGATACCTTAAATCAAGCAAAAGAAGAAGGATTAGTTAAAGGCGATACATTTATAGCGCGTCGTTTTTTAACGGGTGCACTGAGTTGGACCACCACATGGTTTGATGAGCGTGGCGGAATGAGCCTTGATGAGCTAGCTGAGCAGGCGCTCTTGTTAGTGCTAAAGTCTTGATTTATTAATGACTAGCCGTCTCAATGCGTAACCGTTCGTTAAGAATCGTATAAGAGTGTATAAACCCCTCCAGAATTTTTCTTATTGTCTATACTGAGTAATTAATCTATTTACTTACATTATAGGGGTGGCGCGTTGCAAACGCGGTTACTGGAGTTTTGCCAAGCACGGCTCTCATCTTATTTATCAATCTTGTTTTTTTCACTGACTCTATTGCTTAGTTCTTCAGGGGTCATGTTGGCCTATGGCTCAACATCTATAAAGTTGCAAGATCATACTGAACTTGAGCGTATCGGCTCAAAAGTGTTGTTTCTTAAAGATAGTGAAGGGCATCTTACGATCGATGAGATCATGCAAGGTACTGTCGATGATAAGTTCTTTCAGGTTGATAATAACCACGCCAATTTCGGTTTTGATAAATCAGTCTATTGGATCAAGTTCAGCGTTCAGTATCGGTCGAAAAAATCGGTACTACCTAAAGATTGGTGGCTTGAGTTTGAGTATCAAATGCTTGATCGGGTTGATGCGTATATTGTGTCTTCAGATGGTAGTATTATCAAACGTCAAAGTGGTGATTTGCGACGGTTTGAAAACAATCCATTTGACTTTCCTCATGCGCTATTTCACGTGCCGCTATTACCGCAAGAAACAAAAACGGTCTACATCAGAGTGGATAGTGATAGCTCTATACAATTAGGTCTTAATGTATGGTCGACAAAAGGGCTAATAGATCACATATCTGAAGAGCGCCTGCATCAAGGTATCTTCATTGGCATTATGTTAATCATGCTGTTTTATAACTTGTTTGTTTACTTCTCAATTAAGGATATTGCTTACCTTTATTATGTACTAGCGATTGCAGCATTTGTAGTGGGTCAATCGGCACTCAACGGGTTGGTTTGGCAGTATGTTGACTGGAAAGATCTGACGTGGAACAACACGGTAATGCCGTTCACGCTCAATATAATATGGTCATTTTTAATGTTGTTCTCCCGCTCGTTTTTGCAAACTAAGCAACGAGCGCCCATGATCGATGCCATCATCAAGTTTTGCATTGTTGCGTCTATTTGGTTAGCTGTTATTTCATTGATGACGGACTATAACTTCAGCATACAGTTATCAACGCGCGTCACTATTGTTTATGCCATTGTATTAAGTATTACGGGTATTGTTTTATGGCGTCGAGGCCATAGAGCTGCTCGTTATTATACGTTTTCTTGGGTTGGCTATATGGTGGGCGTTTTAAGCTCCATGCTATATCTGTTTGGTGTTTTGCCTCACAACTATTTTACAAGTAACGGTATTCAACTGGGCGCTTTTGTTAATGTATTGTTACTATCACTCGCATTGGCTGATCGTATTAATACGCAAAAACGGCAAACTGAAGTTGCACGTCGGAAAGCGTTAATTGCCCAGAAACAAGCGGTTGATGCTAATAAGCGCGCTTTGGCTAACCTAAATAAATTTAAGATGCTGTATGAGAATGCATCGGAAAGTATTTTTCAGTGCACGCTAGACGGGCGCTTTATGAGCGCTAACCCCGCGTTGGCTAATATTTTTGGTTATTCCACTGCAGATGAGATTATTGCTAATGTAGAAAACATTGCAACGGACTGCTGTGTAGACCCGAAAGAGCGGGAAAAGTTTGAAGCATTAATCTTAGTAAATGGGCGGGTGAGAGCGTTTGAATCTGAATACAAACGACGAGACGGGTCTTTGTTTTGGGGCAGTAGTTCTGTCCGTTTGGTGAAAAATGAAAAAGGCGAGCCTGCTTACTTTGAAGGGTCATTAATTGACATTACTGAGCGTGTCGAACGTGAACGTGCAGAGCGTGACCGAGAGGCGGCTCAGGCTTCTACATCTGCAAAAAGTGAATTTCTGGCCAATATGAGCCATGAAATTCGTACTCCTATGAACGCTATTATTGGCTTTTCGACACTGGCGCAAAAGACCGACTTGACGGTTAAACAGCGCGATTACATTAACAAAATAGAGAATTCATCTAAATCGTTATTAGGCATCATTAATGACATCCTAGACTTCTCCAAAATTGAAGCGGGTAAGTTAGATCTAGAGTGTGTTCCCTTTGATATTTACGATGTAGTTAATGACCTAGTAACACTGCTCTCTCACCGCGCAGCAGACAAAAATCTTGAGCTAGTGGTGAATGCAAGCCATGGCGTGCCATCAGGTCTGATCGGTGATTCACTAAGGCTTGAACAGATACTGGTTAACCTCACGAATAACGCCATAAAATTTACCGCAGAAGGTGAAGTGGTGGTACGTATTAGTGAGGTGCAGTCCCTTGACGATAAAGTACTACTGCAGTTCTCTGTTCGTGATACCGGTATTGGTTTAAATAAATCTCAGCAGCAAAAGTTATTTAAGCCCTTTAGTCAGGCTGACGGTTCCACTACTAGGCAGTACGGTGGGACGGGTCTTGGTTTAAGTATTAGTAAACAGCTAGTCGAAATGATGGGGGGCGAAATTTGGGTAGAGAGTAAAGAAGGCGAGGGCAGCACCTTTGCGTTTAATGCCTGGTTTGATACCCAAAAAGAAAAGACATACGAAGATATTTATTCATCCAAAGAGCTCAATGAACTTAGTGTGTTGCTGGTCGATGATAAAGACGCAGGTCAAGAAGCGATGCTTGAGATCTTATCGTCATTTAAGTGTAAGGCGCATTGGATACAGCCAGACTATACGTTGATTGATAAACAAATTAGTGAAATAAAATATCAAAGCTTTGATTTGGTGATTATTGATCGACAGCTTAATGCCATGCGGAGTATGGATGCCGCTATTGGCATTCGAAGCATTTCAGAATTTACTGAAGTCCCCATTATGGTGATGGCGCTTTCAAACGAAGAAGATCTTATTGAAGATGCAGAAAATCATCACTTTCACCCCATGATTAAGCCTGTCACGCCGTCATTGCTGCTTGATACGATTCAAGAAATATTAGGCTATACCGGCCCTAAGCATTCTAAAAGGTTAGCGTTAGAGGAAGGCGAAAAGCAATTGGTGTTGCTGCGTGGACATAAAGTATTGTTGGTTGAAGACACACTGTTTAACCAAGAAATAGCGACGGAGTTTTTGAGACAGGTCGATATTGATGTTGCGCTAGTTAATAACGGGCAGGAAGCCGTGGATTTTCTCTCAGACAGTAATAATGTCGCGACCATATCATGTGTATTAATGGATGTTCAAATGCCGATTATGGATGGCTTTGAGGCTACGCGCCGTATTCGAAATCAACTGGGGTTAAAAGACCTGCCAGTTATTGCTATGACCGCGAATGCGATGAAGGGAGATAAGCAGAAGTGCTTGAACGCGGGCATGGATGACTATATTAGTAAGCCTGTCGCTCAGGATGTATTGTTTGGCAAGTTACTTAAATGGATTGCCCCCAATGCGCCTGAGCTGGAGCAAGATCCAGCACAAGCACAAGCAGAGCAGGCACTCAATCAGCCCGGTGAAAATCATGCAATAGACCTGACCAAGGCGCTTGAGCAAATGGGGGGCAATCGAGAAATGCTCAATCGAATGCTGGTTAAATTTAAAGATGAGCACCATGAGGCTGTAGCAGAGATTATAAATGCTTATGACACAGAGGATTTTGCATTGGCCCACCGCTTAGCGCACAGCCTTAAAGGCATGGCTGCAAGTATTGCGGCTGAAGATCTGCGAACCCATGCGGCTGAGTTAGAAGAGGCTATTGAGCGTGGTGCTTTATCTACGCATGTTGAAAAAATGTTTTTTAATACCGAAAACGCACTAGTAGAAACCATTAATTATATTGCCCAGCTTGAAGAGGTGGAGTTATGAACTTAGACGTTGTTGATTCAACAATTGATGAAGATATTGACGAAGTTGACGATACACAAAGGGACGCGTCAAAAGCAGATGAGCAGCAGTTAAGTATTTTATTTGGTACTTATGCAGACATCATGTTTATTCTGTTGCCGTTTTTAGTAGTGGCTATTTTTAAACTATGGCAAAGTGATGTTAAATCAATTTTAACCAGTTATGACCTGTCTATGGCAGCCGCTATTTTGGGTGGGCTCGCCGTGGTTAAGTTTGTGGTGGGGTTGCTGATAGACCCTAAAATGTTGCAATACAAAGAGCGATTAGTATTTCTGATTTCTGGAACGGTGTTTTTAGTCGTGGTACCTGGGTTGCTGTTTGCTGTGTTGGTTATGCTGGCTGACCCTGTACCGCAGTTTGCGATGTTTGTGCAGCCGTTGTTGTTAATATTAGGTGTCGTTGCGTATTCTGGTTCCGTCGTGTCGACGAATGCATTATTGAATAAGAAGGAAGACTGATACAGTTTTGTACCTGTTGCTAGGGCGCCCTAATATTTTTAAGGGCGCAGTGGTTTAAATAGTACGTTATGGTGGTCGATCAGTTATGCTAATTACCCGTCAAAAAAGAGAAAAATGAACCTTAGGTTTTTGTTTTTTAACGCCGTTTTCAATTACTCTCCCCATTCGTAGTAATAAACTTTCCTCCCATGGTCGACCCATTAATTGAACGCCTATCGGCAAGCCTTTCTCAGTGTATCCCGCGTTAATGGTTAGTGCAGGAAAGCCGGTAAAATTTGCTGTAGTTGCAAATCGCATGATCTCAGTTAGATCAGATAAATTGGATTCACCATCAGGTAGTGCTTTACTGTTAATTTCTGGTGCTGGAATTGCCGAAGAGGGAGTGATAATAACATCGACATCTTCGAATGCGTCCATAAATGCTTTGATAGCTAGCCCGCGTATTTTTTGTGCTTTAACGTAGTCTGTTGAACTAAAGGTTGAGGCAATCGCTAGATTTACACGTGTATCCAATGCAAAGCGACTTGCGTCTTTTTTGTATTCTTCTTCGACTGCCGTTAACATTTCGCTCGATATGGTCACCATATGGGCTATTCGCTGAGCATCTAAATTATCGATAGTGATTTCATGTCGCGTAGCACCTTGGCTTTCAAGTATCTTGAGTGCTCGAGTACACCGGTCAACCACCTCTTTGTCTGCATGGTTGAACCAAGGTGTGTATATCCCCACACGTAACCCTGTTAAATCGTTTTTGAGGTAGTCTTTAAGGTGAACATGAGGCTGCTCAAGTGTAACGTCGTCTTGAGTATCTGGGCCTGCTGTTACGCTATAGCCAAGTGCAACATCATCGACTGTAGCGCCTAATGGACCAACATGCGCGACACTCCAGCACAGTGGTGCTGCGCCAAACTCGCTTACTCTGCTCCAGGTAGATTTAAGCCCGACCACGCCGCAAAGAGCCGCAGGAATTCTAATAGAGCCACCACCGTCAGCCCCAATTGAAAGAGGGCAAAGCCCCGCCGCAACAGCAGATGCAGAACCACTTGAAGAACCACCTGTATGATGAAGGGGGTGGTATGGGTTTCGACAAACACCAAAATGAGGATTAGCCCCCGTTACGCCAATGCCGATTTCGTGCATATTGGCTTTGCCTATGAGTAATGCACCTGCCGCACGGAGTCGCGCGACGACGGTTGCATCATGAGGGACTGAGTGATCTTGACCATAGATGTGAGTGCCGACAGTTGTGGCGTATGGCACCATATCAATTTCATCTTTAACTGCAACGGGTACGCCATCGAGTAGGCTCAGCGCTTTACCTTTATCGATTCGTATTTGTGACGCTTTAGCTTGGTTTAAAATATCTTGCTCATTAACATTAATAATCGCGCGTAGAGGTGTTTTACCTTCGTTTGAAACATTAATCGCGTGTATGACTTGCTCTGCAACCAAAACAGGGCTAGTGGAGCCGTCCCGGTAAGCTTTTGCAAAATCAAAAATAGTTTGAAAATGAAACCCTGGCTGCTCAGACATGGGTAGCGGTTGGGTATCGAATATATCAAGGGTTTCTTTGGCATTGGATGCCGAGATAGAGCGCCCCTTGGGGTACTTGGGGGTCATAATTGGCGCGTCGTCTACTGTGAGTGCCCGTAGTTTATCTACGCCTGCTTCTTTAATTAGTGGGCTCTCTAAAACGCTTCGAGAATAGCCGTTTTCAAGCAAGGTTACTAATGTTTTTAAAGGTAAACCCCAGAGGCGGGGTACTCGTAAAGATTTCAGGTCGTAAGGCATGATAAGGCACTGTTTGTTAAATTACAGAAATGGGACAATAAAGTTTGTATTTTGGTTTAGAATAGACGTAATTGTTGAATAATGCTACGAGCATAGACGCGCAAATTGTGTTGAATTATTTGCGCGCGATGCTGTCGAATACAGGTCGGTTGGCCGTGGCAAAGCATGAGGTAGGTATGACAGAATTCAAAAGATTTTCGAGCTTCGTGCTGACGATAGTTTGCACCGTCATTGTGGGCTGTGGAGGGGGCGGTGGTGGTGATTCTGAACCGCTAACTGTGGGTACAGATACGCCCACAGCTGCACCGACCACTTTTTCTGTATCGGGCACCATACAAATTCCTGCCGGTTCTGTTGCAGATAATGATGTCATGCAGTCCCAACTGAGGTTAATACCTAACAATAACGCACCATCAGAAGCTCAGAGTATTAGCAACCCATCGGTTACAGGTGGTTATGTTAGCGCTATTCCGGGAACTTATACAGACGCCCGCTTTACCTATGACTCAGACCCTAGGGACATATTTTCAGTTAAATTACTAAAAGACCAAATCGTGACGCTGGTTGCGTTTCCGGCTGACACGAGTAGCACGGTTGATTGGGAAACCACTTTGGTTGTTAGAGCTGTGGATGGCTCCTCAAGTGGGGACACAGAGGGACCTGATGCAGATGCAAAGTCCATAAAAGTGACTGATAGCAAGGAGTACTTAATAGAGGTTTATGCAAACGAAGGGCCTGTACTGTACCTATTGACTGTTTCTCAGGGCGTTGCAGATGCTAAACATTCTTTGTTGATGGCATATGACTTTGTACCCGGAGAAGTACTAGTAAAGCTGAAAGAAAAACCTTCATCAGGTGCTAGCGCATCAGCGTTGTCTTCATTCAGCGCATTTCAAGCGAATCAGCGAGCTAAACATCAACTTGAAATGATCGAAGGGTTGTCTCATCTAGGGGGTAGTTCAAAGCATGGCATGAAGATGAAAATAGACCTCTCGGCAGCTAATGCCAGAGCGAGTCGGTTATCCACTCAACTTCAAGACTGGCCTCAAGATCAACAAGAAAAATGGCAGACATTGGAATATATTGAAGCCTTAAAAGCACGAGATGATATTGAATGGGCAGAGCCTAACTATATACGCAAAGCGTTTGCTGTATCGACAGGCGATCCGAAACTCGACCCGCTTTATCCTGCTCAATGGCATTATTCGTTAATTGATGTGCCTGCTGCATGGAGTAAGTCACAGGGAACTGGTGTAGTTGTGGCGGTTATAGATACAGGGATTGCAAGTAATCATAATGATCTGAAAGCCAATATCCTTCCTTCAGGTTATGATTTTATTTCTCAAGACTCGATATCTGGAGATGATGAAAGTGGTATTGACAATAATCCAGAGGATGAAGGGGGGAGCTTTCATGGTTCACATGTAGCGGGAACAATTGCTGCTGTAAATAACAGTGTTGGCGGCGTCGGTGTTGCCTATGAGGCGGATATTATGCCTCTGCGAGTGCTAGGTACTGATGGTTCAGGTAATGATGCTGATATCGCTCAAGCCATTTTATATGCAGCGGGATTGGATAATGATAGTAATACTAAGCCAGCAAAAAGAGCAGGCGTGATTAATTTATCACTGGGTGGCCCAGGCTTCTCGAACTCTCTCAAATCAGCCGTCGATGCGGCGTTTAATCAAGGTATTATTTTGGTGGCTGCAGCAGGTAACGAAAACTCATCGGCTCCGTTTTATCCAGCCGCATTTTCCAATGTAGTTTCTGTCAGCGCAGTCGGTCAAACAAAAGAACGCGCCCCTTATTCAAACTTTGGTGACACGATTACTGTTGCTGCACCGGGTGGTGATATGTCGCAAGATGCCAACGGCGACGGAAATGCCGATGGGGTTTTGAGTACGATTAATGCGAGTGTTTACGCTTGGTATCAGGGTACATCAATGGCAGCACCTCATGTCTCGGGCGTTGCTGCGCTGATGAAAGAAGTTGACCCTAGTTTAACGGGGGCGGATTTTATTACGCTACTAGCATCAGAGGAGATTACTGATGATCTTGGCGCTAGCGGTAAAGATAATCAATACGGGTACGGTCTTATCAATGCTTCAAAAGCGATGGAGAAGGCGGGGGCAACAATCCCTGCATTTTTATCAATAAACCCTCAAAGTATCAGTTTTGATGGGTTAAATACCAAAACATCACTATCTATGAAAATGGGCGGTAGCGGGTCAACAATAGCGGTCACATTGGTAACAGATATAGATAACGGCAATATGTTAGATGCTCCTTGGCTAACGGTTAGCGAACAGAGCGTTGATGGTAATAAGCTGGGAAACTACTTAGTATCAATTGACCGAGCAGGGTTAGCTGTTGGCTCCACGTACTCAGGAACGATAAACGTAGCGTATCAAAAAGATGGTGTGCCAGAAACACCCAAAACCATCTCAGTGCTTATGACCGTTCCTGACCCTAATAAAGTCGCTACTGTGGGTGAGCTATATGTAGGACTGATAGAGCGATCAAAGCAAGAGGCTGCAGAAGATGCGATTCTTGAAGGGCAAGAAAACGTCTTAATAGAAATATTTGCTTTTCAGACCGCGCAACAAAATAAAGGCACCTATAGTTATGCTTTTGAAGACGTTCCTCAGGGTGACTACTACGTTTTTGCTAGCACCAATATGGACCAAGATGGGTTAGTGAGTGATGTGGGCGAAGCCCAAGGTGATTATCCTGTCGTCGGTGCTGCGTCGTTGATCGAGGTTCGAAGTGCAGATATTTCAGGTTTAGACTTTAACGTAGGTTATCAGAATGTGGTTGAGGGGGTATCGGTGGGTGGTAACGATAAAAATCGCATTATCAGAAAAATTCCTGATTCATTTATCGTTGTTGATGAGCGAAATGAAGACACTAAGGGCATTCAACGGCAGCAATAATTTTTATTGAATCCAGTCTTTCACCCCATATTTATCGAGTATGGTTTGTAGCTCACCTGATTGACGAAGCTTCTGAGTCCCTTCGTCAATTAACTTGACGAGCGCCTTGCTAGACGCTTTGGCTGGAGAGCAGGCGATATAAATATCAAAGGACTCGCCAAGCTGACCTGCAGGTATAATTTGGTCTACCAGCTCCATTTCTTTTAGTTTAGCCTGCATTACTAGAGGTGACTCAAGGGTGGCGGTTATGCGTTCTGCCATTAATTTTTTAATATTATTCTCTAATGAATTCTCTGCGGTAAGAAGCTGGTAATGCGCTTTGTTCTTTTTTATAAATGCGGTAAATTCATCATTGTAGGCATAGCCACCAATCAACCCGAGTTGGATGGATGTTATGGACTGCAAGTCTGTATAGCGCCATTTCTCGTCTTTTTTAACATAAAAAACGGCGCTATCTACGCCCCAGCTGACATTGGGGAAAACAAAGTCGGGCGTGTCTTTACGGTTTCCGCCTACAACGCAGTCATGTAATCCTTTTCGTACAAATACGATGGCTCTTTTCCAGGGTAATGTCTGATAATCAACGGTATGGCCGGCATCACCAAAAATACGGGTAGCAAGTTCAATCATATAGCCGGGCGTTGCTGACTCTGGGTTGCCATTGATAGGAAACCAGTTGTCCGCCCTAATGGTGACCGTTTCGGCGTGCGAGAAATTTGATAAAAATATTAGGGCTAAAGTGACAGATAGCAACCACCGCTTTGTTTTCATAAGTTCGCTTCCACGGTAGATAATTTAGCGATAGGGTAATGAACTATTATATGGCGCATTTTAAATATGGTTATACTTTATGAATGGCTATAATTGAGTATAGTGAAAAGTCCGATTTATGCGGCTTTTAACGAGGATAATTATAACGCGTAATACGTGTCGTAACGAGAAACAAACTTGATGAATAGCCTGAATGATGAATAACTAGGGCTTCGATATTGCCTTTTCAGCGTAATTCGATAAGCTAGGGGGCAGTTTAATTTCTAAAAGCGGTCTTTCAGACCTGTCTACGTTTGATATCTACAGGGTGCCTGTTCTAAGCATATGACAAACAACAACTACAATGCAGACTCGATTGAAGTACTCAGTGGTCTTGATCCGGTGCGTAAGCGGCCGGGAATGTATACCGACACCACTCGACCTAATCACCTTGCGCAAGAAGTTATCGACAACAGTGTCGATGAAGCGCTTGCCGGACATGCCTCCAAAATTGACGTTGTTCTATATGAAGATGGTTCACTCTCAGCCTCAGATGATGGTCGAGGGATGCCCGTTGATGTTCACTCCGAAGAAGGCGTTCCCGGCGTAGAGCTTATATTGACCCGTTTGCATGCAGGCGGTAAATTTTCAAACGAAAACTATAATTTCTCGGGTGGTTTGCACGGAGTAGGTGTATCGGTCGTTAACGCACTCTCTACGAAGTTAGAGGTGCTAATCAAGCGTGATGCCAAATTGCATCGTATTACCTTTGCCAACGGCGACAAAACCTCAGACCTCGAAGTGATCGATACGGTAGGGAAGCGCAATACCGGTACTACGGTTACCTTTCACCCTGACCCAAAATATTTTGATTCAGCTAAATTCTCATTAAGCCGTTTGCGGCATGTGTTACGTGCCAAAGCCGTATTATGCCCAGGCTTACACGTCACCTTCCTGAACAAAGCAACCGGCGATAAAGATGAGTGGTTTTATGAAGATGGTTTAAAAGACTACCTTCGAGGTGCCACAAATGAATATGAAACCTGCCCAGCAGAGCCTTTTACCGGCTCGCTAGCGGGCAATACCGAAGCTGTTGATTGGGCGGTACAATGGTTGCCTGAAGGCGGTGAGCAGATTCAAGAGAGCTACGTTAACCTGATACCCACCGCGCAAGGGGGAACTCATGTCAACGGCCTTCGTACCGGCTTGCTTGAAGCCATGCGTGAATTCTGTGAATTCCGAAATTTATTGCCTCGTGGTATTAAGTTAGGGCCAGAAGATATTTGGGATAAGTGCTGTTTTGTGTTATCAGCCAAGCTACAAGATCCACAGTTTTCAGGACAAACCAAAGAACGTCTCTCATCAAGAGAGGCTGCAGCCTTTATTTCAGGTGTCGCAAAAGACAGCTTCAGCTTATGGTTAAACCAGCATACTGACGAAGCCGAACGGCTAGCTGAAGTGTGCATTTCAAGCGCGCAGCGAAGACTAAAAGCCAGTAAAAAAGTGGCTAGAAAAAAGATCACCAGTGGCCCCGCACTGCCGGGTAAACTGGCTGACTGCTCGGGCACAGATACCATGCGATCAGAGCTGTTTTTGGTAGAGGGTGACTCAGCGGGTGGTTCTGCCAAACAAGCACGCGACCGACAAGATCAAGCGATCATGCCGTTGCGAGGTAAAATTCTGAATACATGGGAAGTCGATTCAGACCAAATACTAGCTTCTCAAGAAGTTCATGATATATCTGTAGCCATTGGCGTTGATCCCGGTGCAGAAAACCTTGAGTCATTACGCTATGGTAAAATCTGCATACTCGCTGACGCCGACTCAGACGGGCTGCATATCGCAACCTTGCTATGCGCGTTATTCTTAAAACACTTTAGGCCACTTGTTGAAGCGGGTCATATCTACGTGGCAATGCCACCGTTATATCGTATTGATATTGGCAAAGAAGTTTACTACGCACTAGATGAAGGCGAACGACAGGGCATTCTTGATCGAATCGCCGCTGAGAAAAAACGCGGTAAAATTCAAGTTACCCGATTTAAAGGTCTAGGTGAAATGAACCCCTTACAGCTCCGCGAAACCACCATGGCACGAGATACTCGACGCTTGATTCAACTGGGCATCGAAGATGATGACGGCACAGATGAAATCATGGATATGTTACTCGGAAAGAAAAGAGCCTCAGACAGAAAATCGTGGCTTGAATTAAAAGGTGATATGGCAGAGGTTTAGGTCAAAAGCAGGGCAGACACATAGGTCTGCCCCTACGATATTAAGCTTCTTTTTCTATGATCAGCTTTCGGTGTGGGAAGGGGATTTCGATGCCTTCGGCGTCTAGGGCTTTTTTGACCTGCTCTGGTACGGAGTAAAGAATGTCAAAGTAGTGTTCGCCTTTGCAGAACGGTCGCACCAAAAAATCTACTGAGCTATCATTCAATGCTTCAACTTCAACAAAAGGAGCTGGGTCTTTAAGGATGTGAGGGTGGTTGTTTAAAACCATATCAATGACTTTTCGAACGGCTTCGGTATCTTCTTTGTACGCAACACCATAATGCATGTCGACACCGCGAACGTTGTGATGTGAGTGATTAACAATTTGACTGCCCCAGATTTGGCTGTTGGGAATAATAATATGCTTATTATCAAATGTTTTTAGTATCGTGGTGAATAGGTCTATTTCTTCAACGTTGCCAAAGCGATCAGCCGCATCAATAAAATCACCCACCTTATAGGGCCTAAATAAAAGCAGCATAACGCCGGCTGCTAAGTTAGAGAGTGTGCCTTGGAGCGCTAAACCAACAGCTAAACCAGCAGCACCAAGTAAAGCAACGATGGAGGCAGTTTGTACGCCAAAGCGATTGAGAACTGCGATAGCAACAAAGGCAAGAATAATATACTTGGCTAAGCTACCTAAAAAGCGGAATAACGTATTGTCGAGGTTGTCGTATTTCTCGCCTGCTGTATTGATTATCTTACTTGCCTTACCGGCAACAAATAAACCAATCAGCAATATACAAATAGCAAACAAGACATTGGTTGCGCCTGCTATTATATCGGGTAAATATTGGTTTATATTGACTTCTTCTATGAGTTCTTCCATGTTTTCTCCAGCCCACAGGCGCGTTTTTATTGTCTGGTTGAGTGTTTTTTAGAATGGTGTGAATAAGTCACGTCTCGAAATATAACACTCCCCATTTTTTTGGACAAAATAATCCGTTATGTTTTTTATTCTACAAACTTATTAAGTCGAAACGCTCTCCAAGCGACAGTGGTTGACTGTAAAACCAATATCTATTGATTAAAGGGGTCAGACCCGAATGGCACTTACTTTGATTGACCCCTTTAATCCAAAAAGGCTCACTCACAAACATTTTTAGATGTTTGGGTCACTACGGTTATTCATGACGATTATTATTCGCAGCGCTCTTTGGTGGCTCCTCACCCGCGGCAATATTTTTTGCTCCATCCTCGCGCAGTATATGAATTTAATCAGGATGCGATTAAAGGTGATCGTAGTCAGTTAGGGTTAGGTATTGAGTGGTTTGGGGTGAACTTGTGGGATGCAATGATTCCTATCGGTGTGTCTGTAGTCTCGATATATGCAGATTATGCAGACAAACACGCTATCGGCCACGGACTGCAGTTGACTCTAAATAACAGTGCGTCTATCGGCTGGGTTGATCGCGGTGAGAGTAATGGTGAGTTTGTTACGCTAGATTTTCTTAAACTGCGTGAAGATAAACACGAAAAACTAGAGCAGTATAAACAGGACCCTTGGAAATGGATTTCTGGCTAATGGTCGGTGCGAAGGGTGACCTTGTCTCTTTTGAACAGTAGCGACAAACAAAATAGCAGTATGCCTAATAGGTTTAAAATACTGCCATATTGATAAAAAAAAGTGTGTTCCCCTTTGGCTATCTCTAAGCTGAATGATTTTTCCATCTGTGTGTCTAACATGCTTAAAGTATCGAACAATATTTCGCCTTTGTGATTGATGACAGTGCTCACACCACTATTATTAACACGGATTAGCGGGATACGGTATTCGATGGTTCTCAGCAAGGCTAAAGATAGATGGCTGAGTGCGCCTACTCGGCCAAACCAACCATCGTTTCCGGGGTTTATGATGATATCTGCACCGTCATCAACATACGGCTTAACAAGGTCAGAGAAGAGCACTTCGTAACATATCAATGGTGCGAGTGAACGGTCTTTGTAATTGAATAAAATAGGCTCTATACCGGCTATATAGTTTCTCGCGCTAGGAAAAAATGGCGATAAATAATTTTTAAAGGGTAGGTATTCAAAGATGGGTACTAGCTTTTGTTTGCGATACTCCGCAAGACGACTGCCATTATTAGAAATGAAAGTAGCAGAGTTATAATGACCGCCCTCGGCATTTATATTATTCGCATAATGAAAGCCTGAGAGAATAATTAAGTGTGCATCAATCTCTTGTGCTAATTTTCGAATACGGTATCGTTCATATTGGTTGTCATACCAAGAAAAATCGACAGGCACTTCTGGCCAAATAACGAGTTCAAGTTGTTCTGATACTTGCTTGAGTTTGTGGGTCTGTGAAATAAGGTGTGAAAGTTTGTCTTCTGAATGGGCTAGGGGTTGTATGTAGCCAAATGTTATCTTTGTGGTGTTGGTTTTTGCTTCTTCAGAAAGTTTGTATTGGCCATAAGAGAGTACCATCATCGGGATAAAAATAAGCATCACTATCGTGATGTATGCGCGGTCTTTTTTATGGATGAAAATGCTCGCAATACTCGTATTAAAAATGAAATAAAAAAATAATAAAATCGGTAATCCGCCAATATCCGCCCATTGTAAGAGTATCGGGTATTCAAATAAGGCGTTGACTGGCGCGGCAGGTAATACGGTTGAAAATAAACTGATCAGAATGGCAAAACATAAAGGAATTTGAAGCAAGCTTAATGAGCTTTTCCACAGCCTAAAGTAAGCAATCAGAAAGCCAGAAAGTGCATAAGGTATTGCTAAAGTAAAGCAAGCTAGCGTAATGCTTAAAATGCTTATAAATGCTGACGATTCAGAAAAAATAGCCAAAGATGGAATGGCCCACCCTAAAGCGGCTAGCCACCAAATCCACGCCCACACCCCTAAAGCTAACGCTGATTGAATAGGGTTTAAGCTTGCTGTGGCAATGAGTGCGGGGGCAACTGCAATGCAAACCAGTAATGGGAATTCGCCGCCAGGAAAGCTCACTAAAATCAATAGGATTGAAATAGTTATAAGCAGCGATTTACTGATCAAAAGTGATTCCTTTTCGGTATTTAATTCTGAGCTAAACGGTCTTTTGCATTCACTCTTAGAATCTCATTCTCTTTAAACATAGAGGATTTAAGCTGATCTAAAGCCTGATTGTAGGCTTCTTTTGATGCAAAGTTTACACTCATGCGCTCTTTTTTCTGAAGGTATGCTTGATAACGGTTATTCCACTCGTTTCGGGTGGTTTCTAAATTCACAAAACGCTCTACTGTTTCATTGTCATAATGTTTTGACCATTCTTCTTGTAGCGTGTATATATCCGCATTATTTGTTCTTAGATCATCAATTTTGGTTCTAATTGCTTCACGTTCGCGTTGTTTATACATCACCTTTTTATGGTTTTCTGGCAGGGTACTTTCAAGTGCACTTAATTCAGCTTGGCGTTCTGCATCACTGAGACTTGTGTTGGCATTTAAACGTAATTTACCAACGGTGTACCAGTCTCGGGCTTCTTCATCTCCAAAAAAGGCTGATGCGGCTTCGTTCCCTAGGTGAAAAGAGCGTAATTGGCTACGTGTTTGGTAGGAGGCTTCTAAGTCGTCTAAGTTTCCAGGTGTTACTTGATATAAGCCGCTATTAATTTCAGTTTGTAAGGCGGCTTGGTACACCAGATAGTCATCGAATAATTTAAGGGCCTGGCTTTGAGCGGGTTCTGTAAGATAGTCTGCAATGCCTTGCTTTATTTGCATGATAAGTTCAGCTCTAGGCACTTCACCCGATACATTTAAAAAGTAATCAAATAATTGCTTTACAGGTTTTTCTACAATCAGATTTCCGTTGTCATCGATACGTAAATTCCCATGAATCTGGGTCCCTTTTAAGCTTTTTATATTTTTAATAACAGGTATTTCACCTGCGACATCATGCTGTTCAAGACTTGTTTTTTTCGCTGTTTCTAGGCGCTCATCGATGCCTTTTGACAGGGTTAATAATGGACTTTTAAGGGGGCGGTCATTCTTAGAAACGTTCTCAAATGGCGAGTTAGATACTTGGGTCTTGAAAACAAGACCCAAACCTATAACAGCCATGAACAAGCCAAGAATAATACTGCTTTTATATTTCTTGTTCATAGCCTACTCCTTATAGTCCAGCTTCTTTCAGACGATTAGCATGGTTGACAAAGATCTCAACAGGGTCTGTTGTTAAGTCGTTGGTCATACCTAATAAACCGTTAGAGGAGTCTAGATGGTTCAAGAAATAGTCGTCTCTTAGCACTTGCCCTAAGTGAGATGTGCACGTCGCTACTAGGCCATCGTTAGGTCGCGGGTAAAGTGACCCTGTATAGGCAAACAATAGGTCAGATGGGTCAATTAAATCAGTTTGGTGTGCTGTTTGATCTGAACGCCCAGACCAACTGTAATAGTTGATGCCATTAACGGTATAGTCTCCCTCTCCACAGCTATCAGGTGAAATAGAACCGTCTGGATAAGCTGCATTGAACGCATTCATTCCTTCAGTGCTCATGCTGCTAAGAGATGCAGTAACGTCATTTGGATTTTCATTGCCTCCTAAAAATGAAATCAGATTTGCAAGGAAGGGCAATACTGACGCAATGACTTTTTGATCGCCTGCACTAATTGCGTCGGCAAACTCAACACCGTTGTTAACGCCAGCCACACCAGTGACAGATGCCACCTTGCTAGGAATGATAGCTGCTGCATATCGAGAGGTTGGCGAGCCATGGCTATGACCAATCAAGTTTACTTTTTCTGCCCCTGTCTCTGCCAAAATATCTTCAATTTGAACGATTAATTGTTCGCCGCGTTCTTCAGGAGAGTTTGCGGCTGAAACCACGACTACGTGTACATCGGCGCCTTCTTTTTCAAGGGCTTCTGGAATACCGTACCAGTAATCTACAACACCCAGTATTGAGTCAAAGCCCATAAAGCCGTGCACCAATACGATTGGATATTCTGTTTCAGCATAGTCATGTGCACCGCCGCTTGCTAATGCAGCAGTAGATACACCTAGACCAAGGGTTAATGCCGTGGTCGCAAGCAGGGTTGTTGGTTTTAACAATTTCATGTGGATCACCGTATTTTATTTTTGTTTGGTGTGGCTGGTTTTGCTATAGCGTTGAGCGTATATCCTCCTGTGAGTACCCTCTTGGATTGTCATTCCAACAGTTATAAAGGGGCTCATAAAGTGAGTTATCTAACAACGCTAAAGCGACTACCCGAGCCTACTTTTAAATAATGGCACTATTGTTCTGTAAGTGAAATGGCTTTTTGAGGTGAGGGGCGGCGGCGCTATGGTCAATGGTGATATTTACACGAAAGCGCCTGGACTTTGAGTTACTTGGATTGAAATTTTGAGTAAGCTTTGGCTAGTTTGCTATCGGCTATAAGGTGGAATAGGGTGGTAAATTTACGCGCGATTGCGCGTGTCAGCTTTGCTCTAAATCCCGGTGTTATCATGTACTGCCTTGTTTTTAAGCCTTTCATAATGCCGTTTATTGCGTCTTCTACTGATAATACCCCTGCAAAATCGTTCATCATTTCTGTTATAGGGCTGCCATCTATTCTTTCCTGTTTGAGTAGGGGGGTGTCAATTTCTCCTGGGCAGATGACGGAAACCGATATTCCTTTAAGCTTCAATTCTAGCCTGAGCACTTCTGCTAACCCGACGACACCAAATTTAGACGCGGCATAGGCTGCATGAGTATAGCTACCAACAATACCTGCTAGTGATGCGACCAGTATTAAATGACCACCTGATTGCATATGCTGCAAAACACTAAAAGCAAAGTTTCGGCTACCTATTAAATTAACGTTAATGACTTGCTCAAAGGTTTCATAAGACAGCTTTGAAAAGGTAGCGGTTCTTAGAATTCCAGCTGAATTAAGTGCAAAGTCAGGAACGCCTACCTCGCTCACAGCTGAATTCATGGCTTTGTCCAAGGCTTTCGGGTCAGCTATATCAACAATATAACGTTCAATTCTTTGGTCGTTATGCACGATTAGTTGGTTTAAATATTGGACTAAATCATCGCTGCGGCCGTGATCAAATATTGCAATGTTAGCGCCTTCTTGAATGAGTTCTTTGGCGATATTAAGCCCCAGACCACTCCCGCCGCCAGAGATAAAGGCTGTTTTTGGTTGACCGTATTTCCATGTTGATCGCTTATTATTCTTGTTCATTCTTGGTTCCTGATTTGAATATTTCATCGAAAATTGCTGCTAGGCTAATAAGTAATAGTGTAATTCAAAACAAAGGCTGGTCATTGACCAGATACGAATAAAAATTGATATTTTACGAATGATTTTAGAACGAGCTGATGTGAAAGTGTCGCTAGCCTTTCAGCTAGGGGTGAGGGGGCGATGTTCGTAATCAATCAATAAGTTGTCGCTAAATATCAATTATCTGACAATCTGAATACCTATAATAAACTCAACTTAACGACCAGTGATAAAGGCAATTTTTTTATGACGCATCAAGCTGCGACACAAGAACAACTAGAAATGCACGGCATTACAAAGATTAGTCATTTCAATAAAGCTCGAATCGATCTGTCTCCTCGAACCCGTTTAGAAACAGTTCGGAAGTCTTCAGAAGACTTCAGACACTATATGCTGAACCTAGATAAGCCTGTAGCATTTTATCAAAGCATCGATTTGATTCGTGTACCGTATCCAACAAAGTATGGGTTGCTGAATGCATCTAAAGTCTGGAGCCCTTTTATGCACATCATGAACCGCATGTTCGTGGTCCAGTTTGAGACGCCGGTTGGTCTAAAGACGCTATTATTTTCGCCGTCTGACATTCAGGGTAATGCTGAGACGCCTTTCTTTAAGAACTTGGATGCTGCTTGGGGGCCATTAGCCAAACCAATGGGCAAATTTATGGCGCCTATTTATAACGATGTTGAGCAAGCCCTAAGTAAGGTAGGTTTGAGGCCCGAAGATATTGATTTTATTTCTTATGATCACTTACATACACAAGATATTAGGAAGTGGCTTGGTTCCAACAAGCAGAAAGGGTACTTTCCTAATGCTAAGCTGTTGGTGATGCAGCAGGAGTGGACTTCAACCCAGTCGCTTCTACCACCGCAGCAACAATGGTACTGCCCGAATGGCATTGACGGGATAGATCCAGGCAAGGTCATTTTGCTTGATTCAAGTGTCATGTTAGGTGAAAGTGCGGCGTTAGTTCAAACACCTGGACATACCGAGGGAAATCACTCTTTGGTGGCAAATACACCAGATGGCCTATTCGTGACGAGTGAAAATGGTGTCTCAGCAGAAAGCTATTCTCCTCAACACTCTAATATTTCAGGTGTTCGTCAGTTTGCGCGTTCAACAGGCATGGAGGTCGTGTTAAATGGCAATACTCTAGAGGGTGGATTAGATCAATATATTTCAATGGTGATGGAAAAAACGATAGCCGGCCCGTCTAAGCGAAATCCGGATTTTAGTAATATTGCGCCTTCGTCTGAGCTGACTTCGTATTGGGGGTTTCCGGGTTTGAAACCAACCTTTTATGTGGGGCAGATGAAATTCGGTACACTAAGTAAATAGACGCATATATTTGAGAAATCGCGGCTCCACGCCGCGATTAATTTATATATAAATATTATTTAACAGGAGGGCTAAAAGAGTCTGGTTTTATAGCTAGCACTGAGCAGTCTAATTTTGACAGTATTTTCTCTGCAGTATTACCGATAAAGAACCCTTCTATGCCTGTTCTGGCAACCGTACCCATCACGACAGTGTCAATGTCTAGTGTTAAAGCGAGGTCGCTCACGACTTTATCAACATCGCCTTGAATAAAGTGATTTGCAGAGGGCGTGTTATCTAATTCGTACTCGCTTAAAAACGCCTTCCATAATTGCTCTTGTTGAATATGGAGATCTTTCACCGCTGATTCGGCTTTTTCGATAATGGCATGTTGGCCGCTCTCTTTTAGTAAGGATGCGTAGGGTACGTGCCAAGCGTGTACCACGTGGAGTTCGGCGTCAAATGCTTGTGCCATTTCTTTCGCCAGTCCAATAATTCCGCGATTAAGGTCGATGTTTTCTGGTTGGTCTGGGTCTATATCTACTGCCGCTAATAGCCGTTTGCATTGAAAAGACTTAGTCGGCTTATTTATCCAAACCGGAACAGACGACTTTCGAAATAGTTGTTGATCATTACTACCAAAAATTGAAACTCGGTTATGGCCCTTATCATCAGTCGGCTTTATGATTAAATCAAAGTTTTCTTTAACCGCTATGGTGACGACTTCAAGCGCACCTAAGGAGCCAGTAATGACTCTGATTTCGTGGTCTTCTGGGTTAGCGTTAGATTCTTTTAGTTGTCTTTCAATGGTGCCTTCTTGAATATGAATGTATGTCTGTTGCAAGCTGGCGAGTGGCGATGATATAGGCTTCAGAACACTCACGAAGCAAATGGTAGCGTTATGAAGCTTGGCTAACGTTAAGGTTTGTTTGATAGCTGATTTTGCATGACTTATTGGGTCAAGGTAACAGAGTATTTTCTTGATTTCTTTCATGTTAGGGACCTATATCCACGTATACATAATAAAAGCGAACAGGGGTTGAGGGTTACAGGTTAATCGCCATTATTTGTGATGTTAATATGTGGAGCAGCGACGTTTAATGGTGCTATCCTGCGGTTTATTTATATATAGCTAAAGTGTATCGTCATATTGATTACAACATAAATAAAGGATGCCGAGCAAGCGTATTGGAGAGATAAACACTCGAAAAAAACAGGGTTAAAATTTTTTGATTTATATCACTCCAAAACCCAGTGTTTGGGTGCTTTTCTTGCTTTTTTAAAGGCTAAAAAGATTGCGAATCTAGACGTGGGTCATTGCAATTTTAGCTAGTTAACAGGATAACTAGCATTGGAGGCATTTAATCGATAAACGAATCACTATTTGAGTGGCGGAGACCCAACTCTAAAGGTTACATCTGCCTAAATTGCAATTCAACAAGCCGCTGATATAGCTCACTTGTTTCCATTAAATGTTGATGGCTTCCTATATCGATCAACTGGCCATTATCAAGCACTGCAATTTTATCGGCATGTTGAATCGTGGATAAACGATGAGCAATGATGAGCGTGGTCCGGCCTTTCATTAGCGCTTGAAGTGCTTGCTGTACATGATGTTCACTTTCGCTATCTAAAGCACTGGTTGCTTCATCTAACAATAGTATTTTAGGGTCTTTTAGTATCGCTCTAGCGATGGCAATACGTTGTCGTTGACCGCCTGATAGCCTCACGCCTCTTTCGCCTAAAAAGCTTTTATATCCTTCGGGTAGTTTCAATATGAATTCATGTGCATGGGCTTTTTTGGCCGCGTTTATGACGTCTTCATCACTCGCATCGGGGTTGCCGTAACGGATGTTGTGGAATACATCATGGCTAAATAAGGCGGGTTGCTGAGGAACTAACGCCATCTGTTTACGGAGGTCATTGGGGTCAATTTGTCTAATGTCGGTTCCCCCCAGAGTGATTGAGCCTGACTGTGGGTCGTAAAATCGTTGTATTAACTCAAACAGTGTCGTTTTTCCTGCACCTGATGGTCCTACTAATGCGAGTACTTTACCTTGTTCCGCAATAAGCGATAACAATGTCGTGGCAGGTTGATTAGGGCGAGAAGGGTAGTGGAATGTGACATTTTTAAATGTGATCTCAGCAGTGAGGCTAGCCGTTGAGATACTATGGGATTCCGGCGGGAGTATATGGCTTTTTTCTTGTAAAATTTCTACTAGCCGTTCAGTCGCGCCTGCGGCTTGTTGAAGTTGGCCAAATACTTCAGAGATGGTCGCTAGAGAAGAGCCGACTAATATGGCATAGAACACAAATGCTGCTAAATCTCCTCCCGACATTTGGCCAGAGATTACGTCACTTCCGCCTACCCAAAGCATGCCTGTAATAGCACTGAATACAATAAGGATTACCCCCGCTATTAAAGTTGCACGTTGCTTTATACGGTTTTTACCAATAGCAAAAGACTTTTCAACTTCAATAGAAAACGAACGCTTTTCTTCAACTTCACGAGTATAGCTTTGCACAGTTTTGATATGCTCAATGGCTTCACCTGCATAGCTGCCGACATCAGCCATAGAGTCTTGGCTTTTGCGGGAGAGCGCTCGTACTCGCCGGCCATACACGAGTAGTGGAATCAACACAAAAGGAACAGATGCCATAACAATCAGCGTCAATTTAATATTGGTGGCAAATAGCATGGCTAAGGCCCCCAAAAATATTAATGCGCTTCGCATAGCCATTGAAAAAGACGACCCAATAATACTTTGAAGCAGTGTGGTGTCGGTGGTGATGCGAGACATAATATCGCCGCTGCCGTGTGTTTCGAAGTAACTGGGGTGCAAGGTGATAACGTGATTAAAGACAGCAAGTCGAATATCGGCGCTGACTCGTTCGCCTAGCCACGAGACCAGATAAAACCGAAAGAATGTGCCTGTCGCAATCAGTACCGTAATACCTAAAATGAAGAAGATTGCCTCTCTGAGTTGCTCGTATGACTGCTGAGCAAACCCATCGTCTATCAGTATTCGTACACCTTGGCCTACAGACAACATGACGGTAGCGGTGAATATAAGCGCGATAAATGCAGCCATGACGGTGACTTTGTAAGGCTTAATAAATCCAATAAGTTCTAACAGAATAGTTAAACGTTTAGTGCTCTTAGTTGTTGAACTTTCAGTGCTGGCCATAGTTGGCTCAGGCGTTTGGGTATGATTGTGATCGGAGGTCATGTGCGTCCTGATGATTAAGTATGAACAGACGGGCTTAAATCAGCGGTGTTGTCGTTTTGACGCGGTCTGCTGAGTGTTATGAATATTAGCATACAGTATCGTTAGCGTTACTCAATGCTTCTTAGCAGGCATGGTTTGACCAGCATTTATTTAACAACGGGAACAGCCTATACTTTGTACCCTTGAATCCACCCAACAAGGTTGCTTTTTGGCATGCGTAGGACTGATAAAAAAATAGATAACAACGTGAGGAAAGCGCTAACGTTAGCCTGTGAAAGTGCACTAGAACGTGTAGAGGGCTTTAAGTGGCTAACACATACGGCTAAGTATGACTGCTTTCCAGGTAGTCTTTTGGTGGTGTGTGTGTTTGACACTCAAGCATCGCTTACCCAAGCCTGCGAAGAAGGGCAAGATGTGTATATGCGCAAACTCATTCAAGGATGCTTGCTTAAAATAGGCGTAAAATTTAAACACGTTCAGAAACAGGTTAAGTTTGATACCGAAGAAGCTTGTGAGCGAGAACATGATGCTAACTGGAGTGCACGCATTGCGCAGGACTCACTTCGGTTACATTAGGCGTTGCTAGGGCGTTAGAAGGTCAAACTTTAGGCAAAAAAAGCGGTACATGATGCCGAACGTTGATCATGTACCGCTATAGATTAGGGCTAAATGTAGGGGGCCCTGATATGAAACGTTGAATAAAACGACATAAACGGCCTGAAGGTTTATGTCGTATCACTCTTGATTCGATGAGTTTATATTAAGGGAGAGGGGGGCGTAGTGTAATCGTCCGTATGGCGTATTTGTGGTATCCGCCCCCCGTTATACTCATTCGGTTTTATAAACATTGTTAAAATAAATGTACTGCGCTGTTGGTCACGGTAAAATCGTTTAATGTTGCTAGCATTGACCTCAACGTAACAGCTAGTCGAGATATCAGTCGTTATCGGAACGCTGATGTGAATTCCGCTATTTAGATGGTTTGGCCGTATGATGAATAAACGTGAATCAGAGATAAAAAAACAACTCGCGAATAAGCGGCTGCTTATTACAGGGTGTACCGGTTTTTTAGGTAAAGTATTACTTGAGAAAATTATCCGTGAAGTGCCAGAGGTTGCGAGCATTACCTTGCTGATTCGCGGGAGCAGAAGCTATCCAACGGCCGAAGAGCGCTTTAAGCATGAGATCGCCTCTGCATCAATTTTTGATGCTCTGCGAGAAAAAGATTCAGCGGCATTAGACCAGATATTGAGTGAGAAAGTTCGTTGTATAACAGGTGAGATTACTGAAGAAAATTTCGGGTTGGGGTCAGTAGAATGGAATGATCTTTCTCAGCAGGTCGATATCATTATAAACTCAGCTGCCAGTGTGAATTTTAGAGAACCGCTAGACCAAGCGCTCTCGATTAATACGCTTAGCTTATTTAATTTTATCAACTTTGTAGACGCCGCAGGCAATGTACCGCTTGTTCATGTTTCGACTTGCTATGTTAATGGGTTCAATGAAGGCCAAATGGGCGAAGGCATTGTAGGCCCTACAGGTAAGCAAATTGCCAAACATAAAGATGGGTACTATGACGTTGAGTCATTGATTACTGAATTTCAACAAGCCATAGAGCAAACTAAAAAAGCAAATAATGATAAAACCAAACTAGCTGAAGAGTTGACTGAGCTTGGCGCTCGCATGGCGAACCTTTATGGCTGGAACGATGTTTACACCTTTACTAAGTGGATGGCAGAGCAAGTGCTACTTCATCATTTTAAAGGTAAAACCTTAACGATTCTTCGCCCATCAATCATCGAAAGTACCTATCAAGAACCTGTTGGTGGTTGGATCGAAGGTGTAAAAGTTGCGGATGCAATGATTATGGCGTACGCGCGGCAGAAAGTAAGTTTTTTCCCCGGTCGAAAAGATAGCTTGATGGATATTATTCCTGCGGACTTTGTATCAAACAGCATACTATACAGTGCTGCAAAATCATTTAAGGATCCAGGTGACAGCCTTATTTATCAATGCTGCAGTGGTGCTGCTAACCCGATTACTGTTCAGAAGTTGATTGATTATGTGATTGAGGAAGGGACAGAGAATTACGCACGATATGATCGTTTGTTTTATGCTAAACCTGAAAAATCGTTTAATGTCATGAATAAGTCTATGTTTCAGGCCGCGATAGGCTTGGTTGTTTTTCAGGCAAATGCTTTTTATAAAGCTAAAAAACTACTGGGTTTAAAACCTTCAAGTAAGGCAATAGATAATCTGCAGGTGGTTAAAACTCTCTCCAAAATTTATGCTTTTTACGGTGATATGAATGTTGTGTTTAATAACCATAAAATGCTGAATTTAGTAGAAGAGTTTGGTGAAGTGGATAAGGCGTTATTTCCTGTTGATGCGACACTTATTGATTGGAAACATTATATTCGCGAAGTGCATTTTGCGGGGCTGCAAAAATATGCACTAGAAGATCGAGAAGTGATCGAGTTGCGACGAAAAAAAGCGAAGGAGTTGGCTAATAACGCGGCATAGGTTTTAATTGAACTGTGCCTACTTGAATATAAATAGGGGGCATTGTACGAGCCCCGACGTACATTTAACATCGTACAAAACGCTTAAATAATGTCGATAATAAAGGCTATTATCGACATTATTTGTTCGATACTGTTATGGCTATTTAACCTTGCGAATTAGCAAAATACCACACTCAACATGGTCTGTGTAAGGGAACTGATCAAACAAGGCAAAACGCCTAATATCGTGTGTTGTTGCGAGTATTTGTAGGTTGTTACATAAGGTTTCTGGGTTGCATGAAATATAGATGATATTGTCATATTTCTGAACCTGCTTAACGGACTCATCATCAAGCCCTGCTCTAGGTGGGTCCACTAAAACGGTATCAAATTGGTACTCGTTGAGTTCGATACCTTCTAGGCGACGAAATTCCCGTTCACCTTGTAGCGCTTGTACAAACTCTTCGCTAGATAAGCGTGCAATAATCAGGTTATCAATGTTATTTTCTTGAATATTATATTGAGCAGCATTGACTGATGTTTTAGATATTTCTGTGGCTAGAATTTTTCGGTAATGTCCTGCGAGTGCAATTGAGAAGTTTCCGTTTCCGCAATAAAGCTCCACTAAATCAGAATCTTTATTCGGGTTGGCGATGTCTGAACATGATTGAGCCCAGCTCAGCATGGTTTGGTTCATTTTACCATTAGGCTGAGTAAAGCCGCCTTCGATTTGTTTGTACTTATACTGCTGCTCATTAACGGTTAGCGTTTCAATGACATAGTCTCTATCCAGAACAACTTTTTGCTTTCTGGCTCGTCCAATAATCGACACGCCGAGCTTTTCTTGAAGGGATAGTGCAAGCGATTTCCAGTTATCATCCAGTTGACGGTGATAGATTAAAGTAATCAGGGCATCGCCGCTTAGGGTGGTTAAGAACTCTGCTTGGAATAAGCGGTGCTTAAGTGCGTCTGTACTATTGAGCTCTGCTAATAGGGCAGGCATTAATCGATTGATCAATTCAGAGGCAATAGGGAAGTCGACCACTTCATAAATGTTTTTATTATTGCCTTTTTCGGTCATTGCATAATGACATCGATCGCCTGTATGCCAGACTCGAAACTCAGCCCGTAGGCGGAAATGGCTAGGGTTACTAGCAAACACTTCTAGTTCAGGAACGGTAAATTCAGCAAATTTTAGTTTGATTCGGTCAGTTTTGCTTGTAAGAAGTGCAGGGTATTGGCTGGTATCGATAGTATTCATTTAGCGGGCGCTTACAAAAAGTAGAGTAAATAAGCGGGTAATTATACGCCAATTTACTCTATTCAACCGCACTATTTTTTAGGGATTAACAATTCATCTAAATCTATCTTTTTAGGTTTGTAGTGGTTGACCTTGTTATCTTCTGGATAGCCTAACGCGAGTCCGCAGACAAGTTTATAATCTTTAGGGACAGTAAAGTGCTTATCAATCGGCGAGCGCCATATACCAAGCGCACCCTGAGCGCAGGTACCCAAGCCTTTATTGGTGGCAGAAAGCATTAAAGACTGCATCAAAATACCCGCGTCAAGTAAGGCTGTATGCTGCATACCTGGGTGAATAAAAAGAAATATAGCAACGGGGGCATCAAAAAACGTAAAGTTCTTTGCCATCTGCTCGTCTCGGGCTTTTTTATCCTTTCGTGCTATGCCTAAGGTTTCATAAAGGCCCATCCCTGTGGCTATTCGACGTTCTTGAAATATGGGCGGGTACTTGCCTAGCATTGGTTTATAGTCACTATCGGGTAGCGCATCACTGGTGATTGCCGAGATAATTTTTAAGGGGAGTGGTTGCTTCTGAATTTTATTGGATTTGTGATACTTAGCGAGTAGCTCGTTGCCTAATTGCTTACAGGTGTCGCCGGTAGCCACTGCCAATTTGTAGGGTTGTGTATTTGAACTAGAGGGAGACTCGAGTGCTTCGCTCAGAATTTCATCTAATATTGCCTGGTCGACGGGTCTATCTGAGAATGCTCTAATACTTCTACGACTCTTTAATACTTCCGTAAAATCCATATATGTGTTCCGAGTTCTGACTGTGTTTTAAGGGCTTAAAACATCATAGTGTAACCTTACTAAAAGGTCGTTGACTAGCGCTCTAGCGTGTTAGAGCGGCCAATAAAGCTAGGGATAGATAGACAAGGCTTAACTAAAGTACTATATATTCACCCGCATATAGATAGAATAATGCCCCTCAGGGTATATCACAAAGGATACAGGCATGCAGTTTAAGGGAATTTTGTTTTCACGGACCCACAAAATCAGTGTATTTTTACTGGCCTCATTTATTGCCACCGCCACTTGGGCGTTTGGTTTTATGATCGGCGAGTCTCAAGTTAATGCTATGCTCGCGATGACGTTTCCCTATGAAACGCGCATGGGGGAGAACTACATCAGGTTAACCGAGCCGAAGCCTTATTTTTATGAAAAAACACAGCAAGTGGGCATCGCACTAAATATATCCCTTAAAGACGTTGCTAGTGGTCAAACCGCTAATGCAAAAACGTTAATTAAAGGCGGAATTCGATTCGATAATAAGGCTCAACAGTTACAGTTAGTGAAACCTCAAATTGCCAGTTTAGATTGGCAAGACGCTACCGCGGGGGTAAATAAAGATTTGCTTAATCAGGTAACGCAGCTGGTTGGCCAAGATTTACCCGTTATTGTTTTGCTTGATATAAAGCAGTTAACAGGGAGTGCATTCACGCCAACTTTGAGTGATATCAACGTTAAGCGTTCAGGTATTGAAGTTATATTTTAGATTTGAAACTCTGATTTTTAAAAGGGGGACTATTGTGACTCAGGTTATTATTGCTGTGGTCGTTACGCTACTCGCTGTATTTTTAGTGCGAAGATCGCTCGTTAACAAAAAACTTGCTGCTGAGAATAAAGTTAAAGGGGCTGAGTTTTTGGTGGACAATGCCAAGAAGGAGGGGGTTAAAACAACTGCTTCTGGCTTGCAATACCAAGTGTTAAATAAAGGTACAGGGGTTGTTCACCCTAAGCGAACTGACCGTGTAAAAGTACATTACCACGGCACACTCATAGATGGCACTGTGTTTGATAGCTCTGTTGCCCGCGGACAGCCGATTGATTTTGGTTTAAATCAAGTGATCAAAGGTTGGACTGAAGGGTTGCAACTGATGGTAGAAGGCGAGAAAACACGTTTATTTATTCCTAGTGAGTTAGCCTATGGCGATTCTGGCGCGGGTGCTATTGGGCCCGGCTCAGTGTTGATATTTGAAGTTAAACTATTGGGCATTAACTAAACAATTTATCATGACTTTTGGGTGTTCAACACTCAGTCTTCTCTTAATATCTGATACACTGCGCGCATAATAACTTGTGGGTAGTGTGTTATGAATTTCTTGTCTTTAGGTTTAAATAAAAAATTGGTCGCGGCCGTATCATCACTTGGCTACAGCGAGCCGACTCCTATTCAGGTCGAAGCGATTCCCGCTATTTTAAACCACCAAGATATCATGGCGAGGGCCCAGACGGGGACTGGCAAAACAGCCGCATTTGCCTTACCTATTCTTCATCAGTTAGGCGAGAATAACGCTGAACTCAATACTCAAGTTATCTCTTATCGTCCTATCCGTGCATTGGTTTTGACACCGACGCGAGAGCTCGCGCAGCAGGTTCATAGCAGTTTTGAAAACTATGGTCAGAACACATCATTGCAAGCTTGCATTGCTTATGGAGGAGTGAGTTTAAACCCGCAAATTAAGGCGCTTAAACAGGGCGCTGATATACTGGTGGCGACGCCTGGCCGATTACTTGACCTGATGTTTAAGGGGATGATTAAACTAGACCAGTTGCAGGTATTGGTGTTCGATGAAGCTGACCGTATGTTAGATATGGGGTTTAGTGATGAAATTAACCGTATCCTGAAGCATGTGCCGTCTAATCGACAAACATTGCTCTTTTCGGCCACGTTTGACCAAGCCATTTTTGATCTTAGTAAAACGCTTTTACAGTCGCCTACGTTAATTGAAGTCGATAGTCGTAATACGGCTGCGCAACAGGTCGAGCAAGTTGTTTATGCCGTTGATGCAGACCGAAAGCGCGAGCTGGTATCACACCTGATTGGTTCAAAAAATTGGCATCAGGTACTGATATTTACTCGGACAAAGCAAGGTGCAGACGAGCTAGTTCGAGAAATGTGCAAAGATGGCATTAAGACGCAATCAATCCATGGTGACAAATCCCAAGGTGCGCGTGAGCGAGCGCTAGAAGAATTTAAGCAAGGGAAAACCCGAGCACTGGTGGCAACAGATGTAGCCGCAAGAGGACTGGATATTGAGCAGCTAAAGTTTGTGATTAATTATGAGTTGCCGTATATACCTGAAGACTATATTCACCGGGTAGGGCGTACCGGTAGGGCGGGGTCGTCAGGTTTGGCAATCTCATTGTTAAGCCCAGATGAAAACTGGCTGCTAGAAGAAATTGAAGCCATTTTAGATGCACGTTTGCCGCAGCAATGGTTACCAGGCTACGAGCCAGATTTAACTAAGGAAGTGACGGTCTCGCGCAAAAACACTCGCACAGCTCAAAAGCGTCGCGCCAAAGACAGAGCATTTGGGAAAAAGACATCTAATCGACGACGTTAACGTTTATATGTTGGCACTAGGTTGTCGTGTTGTTTTTCTGAAAAGCGCTTTGCGTCGCAGTGTTATCCTTATTGATCTTTTACTATGACTGTTTCTACTGGTTTAGGCTCCATTGATAATAAGAAACGATAAGGACGTATTGATGCTTAATCTTCTTAAGTTACCGTTGGCTGTAGGGGTAATGTCGACCATGACGGCGTGCGGAATGTTTCAGCCAAAAGCCCCTGATGTCGATCGCCCTTATTCAGGTTTTATGAGTGACTACCAGCCTTTGAATAGTGTTGAGGTTGAAGAGCGAGAGTTTATCGCGTCTAAAGCTTGGATTGCGCCAGGTGCAAATCTTAGATCATATAAAACTATGATCGTTGACCCCATAAAGCTGGATGCGACAATTCAGCAAAATCTTCAGGTCACTCGCGACACTATGGATGCCATTAGGGCCTATATGACTGAAGCGCTGACACATAAGTTAGAAGAATATTATCAAGTGTCGGAGCAGGCGAGCGGTCGAACGTTAAGAGCCAAAGTAGCGATCACGGGGTTAGAAACACGAGATGAACCGCTGCGTTTTTATGAATATTGGCCAACAGCAATGGCGTTTACTGGAATGACCAAGTTAATCGGTATAAGAGATGAAGATATATTGTTATTTGTTGAGGCTGAATTTGTTGATGCAGATAGCAGAGCTGTTGTTGCTAAAACAATGGTGGGAATGGTTGGCCATGAACGGCTTGAAAACGAATGGGAGGCGGTGTCGCTAAATAAACTTACAACATCTATTGATCAATGGATTGAGCAACAAGTGGTATCGCTTAAGCAGGTTTCCGACAAAAACTATATAGTGAGCCATTCACCTGTTGACGAAGAGCTTATTACGGCTGAATAACGCTTATTGGGGCTCGGCTACAGACTAGATAAAAAAATGCCCAACTAAGCGCTGGGCATTTAAATTGATGCTAAATCATGCTTGCTTGCGACTACGGCGGCTAGCAAGACCTAGTAAACCTAGACCAAACAGCGCTAAAGATGCAGGCTCAGGCACTGACGCAGCTTTCAAACTTACATTATCGATGAACCCGCCTAACGTATTCTCGTTACCTGTTGCAGAGAAGGTAAGTGTCATTTCTGCAGCGGTTGCGGTGAGGAACCCTGTAACCAATGTCCAAGGCATTGGCGCAGTGCCATCAACATTAAAGGCATAAGTGAAAGGAGATAGGTCTGGAGACTCTCCCCAGCTAACGTTGATGCCGTTATCGTTAGTTGATGCGGTACGTGCTTTATACCAGAAGTCTAACTGATACGTTTGGCCGATAGTTAACCCAAATAAGTCCTGAGACATTGAGCTGTTACTGCTGCCATGATGGCTATCTAGCTCAACGTACTGACTTCCATCTTGAGCAGACGTGACGACATTTTTTTGAATTTCAATGCCTGAACCGTCTGATGTATACCAACCATCAATTGTGCTAAATACGCCCCATTGACCGTTATTTAAGCCTTGATCTGACTCAAAGCTACCATTTGTGATAAGGCTAGCGTTAGCCGAAGCTGCTAAAAGACTGCTCGCAACAATGATACTTTTTATTGTGTTTTTCATATTATTCTACTCTCATGGAATACAAATGCTATCTGCGCATTAATGCGTCATTTGTAATACTAAAAGCTATAAATGTGCCAATCATAAAAAAACTTTATAAAACAATACTAAAGCTAGTTTATAGCATGCGTTAAAAGACAGAAGTGTAATAAAATTCGACATCTTAAGTTCTATGTGTAAGTTATAGTAGTGTAGATTTTTAGAGTGTAAAGTTATTCTCCTTTTACAAAGATGTGACTCCCACTAGCGGAGCTGTGTACGTCTATACGTAGAGCCATCTGGTCACGTAATTCACTAACGTGAGAAATAATACCAATCATCCTGCCACTACTTTGAAGGTCAATTAGCGTTTTTATCGCGAGGTCGAGAGACTCTTGATCTAGGCTGCCAAACCCTTCATCAATAAATAGCGTTTCTAGTTTAATTCCGCCTGCATAGGCTTGTACAACATCAGAAAGACCTAAAGCAAGGGAAAGCGCCGCCATAAATGATTCGCCCCCCGAGAGCGTGGCCACTGACCTTGTTTTGCCGGTGTAGGCGTCTTCAACTTCTAGCTCTAATCCAGACGCTTTATTGCCTTTTGCCCGCTCTTCTTTTCGTATTAATAAGTATCGACCCTTGCTCATGTTATTGAGCCTGTGGGAAGCCTCAATGAGAACGTCATCTAACAGCACGCTTAAAACAAAACGCTGTAAGCTGATCTTGTTGCCTGTTTGACCGTTAGCAACATCGCTGAGTGTGCCGTAAACCTTATACTCGGATTCTAATGCATGGTTAGATTGATGCGCCTGATCTAATTTAATCAGCACGTCAGTGAGTTGACGGTGACGGTTATCTATATTCTTCCAGCTTTCTAGCGATTGCGCTGAGGTTGCTTTAAGTTGACTTTTCTCGGCTTCTAGCGCTTCCATGTTGGGCGTTTTTTGTTGATCTAGTTGCTGTTGTTGCTGCTCCAATGTGGCTTTGCAACCACTGAGTTGATGGCTGTACTGTTCTATTTCACTTAATAATTGTTGTTGCTCAGATTCAGTTTTTTGTGCATTAATAAAATCATCTTCGTCTTTAAATGCGCTTTGACTGAGTGCTGTTGTCCAGTTTTTATGTGCTTCAGCCAGTGCTTGGTCAATTGCTTTTTTCTGTATTTGCTGTTGTTCGCTGATTACCTGTGACTGCGTGACTTTTTCTTGATTGGCATTAAAGGTTGCTAATGCGTGGTCATAGGTCATAGTAATTGACTTAATCTGCGCATCTAATTGCTCTATTTGATGCGTCAGCGTTCCTGTCACTCTGTACTCTTCAGGAAGCGCTTGTTGAATATGCAGTTGATTTTGTGCTGCTATGGTCTGCTCTTGCTGTGCTTTCTGTAAAGATAGTCTGGCTACTTCGATCTGTTGCTCTAATTGTGATCGCTGTAATGTTAAGGCTTGAAGTTCCATTTCAAGTTGGGTTTGTTCTTTTTGTTGCAACTGAAACGTTTCGACTTCGTCGTTGAGCTTTCGCCAGTCAGCACGAAGTTGATGCGTCGGGTGATGCTGGTTTTCACCTAGCTCTTGTTGCTGTTCAATAATTAAGGCTTCGATATTTTGTTGCTGTGTTGATGTTTGTGTAACGTCGTTTTGGGCGCTGGTTAATTGTTGTTGTAGTGTTGTTTGAATAGCTCTTGCGGCTTCAATCCCTTGCTTGGTGACAGGGCTTGCTTGACCAAGCGTGTTGGCCGGTGTGGGGTGTTCTTGGCTACCGCAGACAGGGCAGGGCTGCCCCTGTTTTAACTCAGCCGCCAAAATAGCGGCTTGGCTACTGTGCCATGTAAATTCTAACTGTTTAACCTGATTGACTTGAGCGTCAAACTTGGCTCTGCAGGTGTTAAGGTGTTCTTCTCGTATGATACGCGTTTGCTGAAGTGCTTTTTGTTCTTCAAATCGTTTATCTAAATTAGCGCGTTGCTGACCTAATATCAGCAGACCATCTAATTGACGTTGTTTTTCAGGTAAAACCGCAGAAGCTGCCTTTAAGGTGTTGATGCGATTTTCAGAAGCACTAATGCGGGTAATGAGTTGTTTTAGCTGTGTTTGCTGGTTCTCAAACGCAGCGCTGGCAGTCTCAAGTGCCGTTTGTGTTGTTTGGCTTTGTTTTATTGCTTCGGCTAGCTGGTTAATTTTAGGCTCTAGCTTACGTAAGTCGGCAAGCTGTTCTTTTAATACATCGAGAGACTGGTTATTTTTCTCTGCTTGATCGAGTACAGACTGGGCTTGAGCTAAT
The DNA here is from genome assembly GCF_026016465.1 of Alkalimarinus alittae. Classification (NCBI taxonomy): domain Bacteria; kingdom Pseudomonadati; phylum Pseudomonadota; class Gammaproteobacteria; order Alteromonadales; family Alteromonadaceae; genus Alkalimarinus; species Alkalimarinus alittae. The sequence continues at coordinate 3,313,891 of NZ_CP100390.1, read as the reverse complement.
GCGTTTTGGTGCTGACTCAGATTTTGTTCAGTTGTTTTTATGTCTTTGTCTAACTGCGCCTGGGTTAGAATTGATTTGCTCAGTGTCGCTTTTAAGTGCTCAATTTTTTGTGCCGTCTGAGCACGGGTCAATAGGTGCTTTTGAGCATCTATGTGGACTTTTTTGGCGTTGAGGTTATCAAGGGCTTTTTGAGTAGTATCTAGCGCTAAAAAGGCTTTGGTCAGTATCTTTCCCGCCTCTAATGCTTTTTCTGCTTTCGCGAGCGCCTCAACGGTCTGATTTTTATGTTGTGTCGCAGATTCCAATTGTGGTGTAAGCGCAGTAAGTTGTTCTTGAACTTCTGCTTCAGTATTTAGGTCTGCCCCTTGAAGTATGCCTTTAATTTGGTTTTGTAGGTTTTCTACCTCTTTACGTATGGAGGCGGCCTTGGTTTTAAGGGTGTCTTCAATGCGCTTATAAATTTGGGTTTGAAAAAGCTTACTGAATATTGCTTCTCGTTGGCTTGAGTCTGCCATTAAGAAGTCTCTGAACTTCCCTTGTGGGAGCACCATGACTTGTCTGAATTGTTCTACGTTAAGGCCGGTTAGTGCTTCTATGGTTTGGGTGGCTTCTTGTGCTTTTTGCGGGACTAAAAGCTGGTCGCCCTCAGGCTTTAATTGCCATATTTGTGCTTCTGTTTGGTGGGGGGTGGTCCCTTCGCCTCTAGATTTTGGGCGCTCTTGTGTCGGCGCACGACGCACTCGGTAGTGTTGCTCGCCGAGTGAAAAGTCTAAGGTTATCTCTGTAAGCAGGTCGGGTGCGGCATGGTCACAGCGCATATGCGAAGGGTCGCGCTCTTTCCCTGTTGTTTGGCCATACAAAGCAAAGCAGATCGCATCGAGAATGGAGCTTTTTCCCGCGCCTGTTGGCCCATTGATCAAAAAAAGCGGGTTGTCGCCCAAGCTCGTAAAGTCAATCTCTTCTTTTTTAGCGAAAGGGCCAAAGGCTTGAATGAGTAGTTTATTCGGTCTCATTGCTTCTCCTCCTGTTTATGAAGGCTATCAATGACCGCTTCTAGTGCACTATATTGTTCTGCTGATAAGCTATTGCCGGATACCTGATCAAAAAAGTCCTGAAACATCTCCAGTTCACCCCGTTTCAGCTTTTCTCGATTCATTGCTTTTCTCTCACCCACGGCCATGATGCCCGGCTTTTCAAGGTGTAATACATTGGGGTAAACAGTTCGTAGTTTACCCATCGCGTCCAAAATGGCGTGGGTATCTGTCAGCCTGATCATGACATAGTCATCACTATCGGGGTCTGTTTTCCCGTTATCGATGATATCGGTAAGCGCTCCTTCAATGACTCTCATATCTCTGAGTGGTTTGAGAGGAAGTGGTGTTATGTGAGCTTTGCCGTTATCGTCAAGCTCCACGAGGGTGACGCCTTTTTTCTGGTGTTGTTCAGAGAAACTGTATTTGAGGATTGATCCCGAATAACGAATATAGGGTTCGCCTCTGTATTGAGGGCTATGTAAATGACCGAGTGCCACGTAATTAAAATCGGTCATGGGAGTATAGGAGACTCGATCTGCGCCACCAATAGAAAGTGGCCTTTCTGATTCCGACTCTTCAGCGCCATCAACAAAGCAGTGGCTTAGTAGGACATTGACTGAGTTCTCAGATTTGTTGGCCTCTGTTGCGGGTGAAGGTAAGGGGATCGACTGTTTTATAGTATCAACCAATAATGAATGGGCTTCATCGTGGTTACGGACAGGTGTGTCGTAGTGATGGCGCACTTGTTCTGGGTCGTGATAAGGAATGCCGTAAAAATTGACTAAGAGTCCTGACTTACTCTTTATGACGACAGGGTCAGTAATGGCATTAATATCACCAATGATATGTAATCCTGCCTGTTTTAATTGCCTAGCGCCAAAACGTAGGCGCTCGGCGCTATCATGATTACCTGAAATAATGATGACAGGCACGTTCATTTCATTACAGACTTGATTAAGCACCTCATCTAATAAATCTACCGCCGCTGCAGGGGGAATAGATCGATCATAGATATCCCCAGCGATGACCAATACGTCGGCATTCTCTGATTGTATATAATCTATTATTTGCGAGAGTACATGACGCTGATCTTCAAGCAGTGAAACATTATGAAACTGCCGGCCGATATGCCAATCAGAGGTGTGGATGAATTTCATGGGTGCTGATCTAACCTGTGTCTAGGATAATAACGGGGTATTAATAGTTACATATTAAGCGATTAATGAGGGTAACATTTTGATTGGTTTTGCCCAATTAAATAATGAGCGCACGTTTCTATTTAAAATGGGGTGAATTTATAATCTTTGATTTATTAATAAGCTGAATAGAACCCAATGATAAAAACTTGCTAACATGACTGTATTTATCGACGCGTGTTAATGGCAGATTAAAGCAGAGTGAAGGATTAGATGACGCAAGAGCAAAAGAATATAGCCGTTGTAGGGAGTGGTATTGCAGGCCTCAGTGTTGCTTGGTTGTTGGGTAGAAAACATCATGTGACGTTATTTGAACGCCATGATGCTCCGGGCATGGGGGCGTTTAACCTCAGTTTTAAAGATGGGGAAATTGAAGAGCGAATTGATGTCCCTTTACGCGCTTTTAATACCTGCTACTACAAAAACCTAGTCGCGTTTTATCAAGAGATGGGCGTTGAAATACAGCGAACAGACCACTCAGCGTCTTACTCGTCTGATAGTAATAAAAGTGTTTATTTTGGTTATCGCTACGTTGAGTTGGGTAAACGCGCGTTTCCTGTTTTTGCCGGTTTAAGTAAGGTGAACTTGAAATCCGTGAGAATCGCGAGAGATGCGGCCCGCTTTTTGGTCTTTGCCAAACGAGATCGCAAAAAAGGCCTAACCGAAGGCTTAACTATCGAGCATTACCTCCGCGCCAATCAATACTCCTCAGCGTTTATTGACGACGTCATCTTGCCATCTTTTGCGGCGATATGTACCTGTTCATATGCTGCAGTAAAACAATATCCCGCTGAAATTATTATCGACTTTTTAGCCAATGGAATGCTGTTTAACGGCATTTGGCGAGCTAAGCGGGGCGCTGAAGATGCTATTCATCGAATGCTTGAAAACTGTAACACGTTACACTGCAATGCAGAGGTTGAGAGTATCAGCAAGCAGAATGAGCATGTAAAAATAGTGGAAGCAAATGGGCGCGAGCACGTGTTTGATCATGTGGTTATCGCGGTGCAGGCCAATCAAGCAGTGAAAATGATTTCGGGTGATGAGTCAGCTGCTAAAAAACTGCTAAGTAAGGTGCCTTACGAACGAAGTGAAGTAGTCGTGCATGGTGATACCGCATTAATACCCAATAAAGACAGTGATCGAGCCCCTGTTAATTTTTTGCTAGATCAAAAACAAAGCAAACCGATGGCGAGTATCTGGTTAAATAAAATTTACCCCTCTCTCGCAACCGCGGCCCCATTGTTCCAGACCTGGAACCCATTGCTGGAACCTAAAAAAGAGACGGTTCTAGGGCGGTCACACTTTGAACGGCCCACGGTGAACCTTGAAAGTCTTGCTGCCATCAAATCCCTTAACTTGCTTCAAAAAGAAAACGACCGCCAAATCTGGTATTGCGGTTCGTATGCGATGCCAGGAATCCCATTGCTTGAGAGTGCGGTTCAGTCGGCGATGGGTATTTCTGAACAGTTGGGGTGCGATGTGCCGTGGAAACGCTAGAAGGTCACTCTTCAAGAGCAACCTGAAACTCTAAACACCTCTTCTCGCTGTCATTTATTGAATAGCTATCCTTTATGGGTGAAGGGGAACATTTGTTGTTTGAGGAGACCGTCGGGTACGTAATCGCCTTTAACGCCATACCCCTTAGGCCATTCCTCCTGTCCTTTTACTGCTGAGCCAAATAGATAATCAATAAATGAAAAATGGGCTGCATAGTTCTTATCAATACCTGCTTCATCTGATGCATGATGCCAATGATGAAACTGAGGTGTTACAAAGATGTATTTCAGCCAGCCAAAGTTAATCTGTACATTTGCATGATTAAACACTGCTTGGAATCCTACTATAACGACATAGGCGTTGATGACATTCTTCTCGAAGCCTAACAGAAAGATGGGCGTTAAAACGAAAGAACGTGTGATTAATAACTCTATAATATGTTGGCGAGATCCTGCCAGCCAGTCCATATGCTTTACACTATGATGTACGGCATGTAACCGCCAGAATAAAGGAACTTCATGGTAAATTCGGTGTGTTGCGTATTGCGCTAAATCTGCAACTAGAATGACAACAAATAACTGAATAACAAAAGGCAGAGAGGTAATGATCGCCTGTGTATCTTCATTTACAGCCCAGCCAAAAAAACGATTTACAAACTGGTTTGCTACCAATAAAGCAAAACCTATAAGCAAATGGTTTAGAAAAAAATGGTCAAGGTCTGTTTTCCACTGCGGGCGTAAAACGGGTTGGTCTCTAAATGGTAATAGTTTTTCTATTATTATAAATATAAGCGTGGAGCCTAATAAGTCCAAAATAAACCAGTCCAGCCCCAAATACGGCGTGTTGTCCGGGAAATCTCCAACTTCAACTCGATGGCCACCTAATGCGATGCAGGTAAATACGACAATAAGTGAAAATATACCTAACCGTTTTCGCTTATTTCTCACAACATTGAGCAAACCTAACGTGCCTGAGATCAGTAGAGCAACAAACATAATCGATCGAATAATAGCTACATCATAAGACTGCCGTAATTCTGGGGTTGTTAGGTATTCAGGAAAATGGAACGCTAAAACGCCTAAGAGGGAAAGTACTGATAAAAAGCTAGCAATTGACCCACTCAATACACCTTCACCGACTCGAACTTCACGAGCCCTAAATATCCTTTTTAACATTGATGCAGATCCTTAGTCTTTAAAATAGAAAGCTGTGCGTCCAGCTAATGCGGACAATGATGAATATACCGATGACGGAGCAAGATGGGAACAGTTTAAGCCATTTAGACTAGGCTGGGCAGAAGTAAAGCGCTCAGATTGGTTAGTATTTAGGAATGTCGGTTATTTTTACATTTTCTGAGTTGAGAAAAACCTATGCTCGTATTTAAAACTTAAAAAAGCCATTAAAAACAAAAGAATATATTTTTAATTTGTTAATGGCTTACTTTTTGCTTGTAAACTTGTTGTTCATGAATTTACTTCTACTGTGATAGGTTTCACATCGGGGTTGTGAGCAGAATCACTATAGGTTGCTTATAGCGAATTCAATAGTGTACTTAATAAAAGTTTAAAGGGAGCTTTGCTATGAAAAAATTATTTAGTGCTGCAACGGTAGCACTTACACTAGGTTTATCAACTTCGGCATTTGCTGATTCAATCGACCCTGTCAGCTATTCTGATACATTGAGTGTTGGCGAAAGCGTAACGATTACTAAAACAGTGATTGTCAACGATGAGGCGCCTTCTACAGGTCTTATCGATGTTATGTTTTTAATGGATACCTCTGGCAGCATGGGGAGTGAGATTAACCAAGCAAAAGCCGCTATTGGCGATATCATTTCAGGTTTGGGTGCGTTTGGTGATGTTGCGACAGGTGTTGGTTATTTTTCTGACCCTGGCTCTGCAGGTGTTCTGTCTGACCTTTCTACTACTTCTACCGATACGGCTTCGGCTTTATCAAGCATTAGCTTGTGCGATGGTGGTTGTGGCGGAGACTTCCCTGAAGAAGGTATTTTTGCAACTTATGATGCGGCTACTAATGCATCATGGCGTCCAGGTTCAACGCGTTTTATCATTGCATTGAGCGATGCAAACTTTAAAGAGTCGGACGGTGTTACTTTAGCTGACACTAAAACTGCTTTGAATGACGAGGATATTACATTCATTGGTATTAATTACGGTAGCCTCTATTCCGGTATGAATAGTACTTCATCGGGTGGTATTGCAGCTTCTGAATTGTCTGATGCAACGGGTGGAAGTATTATACAGTCAAGTGGTTTAGATACTGCAGATTTGGTTGATGATATTACTGACGGGGTTACAGCTGCTTTTGAAAATTATTCTGAAGTGTCTGTAGGCGATTTAGGCGCAGGTCTACCAGGTGTAGATGTAAGTGTTACATGTTTAACGGCTGATACTGGAACTTGTGTAGGTGATACAGCAGTAGGTGACTTTGATCGTGAGTTAACTCGTACCTTTACTTATGAAGTAACGTTCACAGCACTTGAAGAAGGTGTTCATGCTTTTGATACTTGTGCATTAGTTGATGGAGGTTGTGTAGCGACTGAAGCAGATACCATTACAGTTCGTGGTGCGACAGCAAGTGTTTCTGAGCCAGGTACTTTAGCATTAATGTTGATGGGGTTTGCTGGTTTAGGTTTAGCTCGTCGTCGTACAGCTAAAAGCTAAGTTGTTTTGTCGCCTTTTCTATTAGGTGGCAGTGCTTGCTTAAGTGTTTTAGTGACGAACAAAGAAAAACAGCAGCCCAAGGGCTGCTGTTTTTTTATTTGCTGTTTACCTATACTGTTTAGCTCTACCCCATGTCCCCGATTATGTGGACCTCAAAGCATGAGAAATATGTATATGTTATTTTTTAAATACCGCCCGAACCAGGATGTGAGTGACGGATTTACTTCTGTAGCATTGCGTCTATTTATTATTGTTTGTTTATCCCTGCCGCTCACTACAGTGCAGGCACTTCCCATATTCAAAGCTGATAATAGTTTTGCTGAATACTCAGATCGATCAAGCACTAACGAGTTGATTGTGCTAAAAGGCCGAGAGGGCGCCGGCGAATTTAAAGATGTTAATCATTTATTACAGCAAAAGCGTTACGATTTGCTATTAGAGAGAGCCAACAAGCTTATTAAGGCCGGTTCAAAAACAGGGCTAGCCTATGAAGTAAGAGGGGTTGCATTATTTTTGTCTCGAGACGCAGACGCAGCGATGGCCGATTTTAATCAAGCGATAAAGTTGGAACCTAATTACGCAGGGTCTATTACCAAGCTTGGTATTGTCCAAATGGAGACTGGGTTACTTGATGAGGCTGAAAAAACGTTATTAAAATCAATTGCTGTAGACCCAGAAGAGCGAACGGCTAGTCAACGTTTGGGGATGTTATATGAGTATCAACAGAAGAATGAAAAAGCGATTGAATATTACCGTCTTGGGTTAGAAGGGATGTCTCCAAATTATTTGGGCGTGTCGTTAGGTCTAGGTAAGGTGCTGAATATTGAAAAACGTTACAGGGAAACGGTTGACCTACTCGTTACGCGTATTCCTATTGTATCGACTGTAACTGAAGGGCATATCATCTTAGGGTCTGCTTATCTTGGATTAGGGGATAATAAAGCAGCGCTAAAGCGTTTTAAAAGAGCTTATCGTCTAAACCCTCAGTCACGTGAAATAGCACTTGGCATGGGAAGAGCCACAAGAGGTGTGGGTGACTTAGATGAGGCGGTAGCGGGTTTTCAAAATATGGCAGCAGCATTCCCTGACTGGTTGCCTGCACAAATGGAGTTAGCAGAAACGCTACTTCAGTTGGGGCGTTTTGATGAAGCTAATGGCGTTTTTACAAAGGCCATAGCGTTAGGTGCCAATAAGCTCGCAATAGAAAAACGAAAAGCCCAGTATTATATTAGTATCAAGAAACACGCTGAAGCCGAGCGTATATATCGTACTTTGATTAACGATAGAGCGGCAGACTCAGCTGTGTTTGCTCAGCTTTCTGAGTTACTTCAAGCGCAAGGTGAGCTTGATAAAGGTGTTGATGTACTAAAACAGGGAATGAAAGCGCTTCCTGATAATCAGTATCTACAATTTAGATACGGAGCATATTTAGCATCATTGCGTGACTATAAAGAAGCGGTTGTTGTGTTTCAGGCATTAAGGGATAAAGCGCCGAGTGACCCCATGGTATTAAATGCGCTTAGCTTGGCACAGTCTAAAGCTGGAGATACGGCAGGTGCAGTTAAGACAGCGGAACATTTATATGAGTTGTTTCCTGGTGGTTCAAGAGAGGGTGTGTTTTATGCGTCTAGGTTGGAAGCGGACGGGCAAGTTGAAAAGGCTGAAAAAATATACAGAGGCGTATTAGAAAGTACGCCTGATAATGTCGTCGTCTTGAATAACTTAGCTAATATCTTAGCTCAAAAAGCAGAGTATAAAGAAGCTGAATTATTGGCACGAAAAGCCAACCAGGTTGTGTCTGAGAATGGAAACTTGATGGATACGCTGGGTTGGATTCTTTATCAGCAAAAACGATATAAAGAGGCAGTAGACGTTCTTGTTGCGGCAAGTAAAGTCGCACCAAATGTAGCGGTTATTCATTACCATGCAGGTAAGGCACTGGCGGCTTCCGGTCAAAAAGATAAGGCCGAGATTGCATTTTCAGCTGCACTGAAACTGGACAATAAAGCGTCTTGGGCTAGTGATGCGCAAGGCAAATAGTCCGTAATAGTTCTGTGTGCAAGCGTTGCTGAATGTCCTCGACGAAGGGTAGACCGATGTGTCTGCCCTTGTTTTTGACCTAAACGCTCGCTTTGAACGGAAGCTAAGTGTTTACTCCCACTTGAGCAATTGAAGGTTATACCAAGTGAGTATCCATCTTTATTGCTTGACCACAATAACGCCTTTTTCTGCTAGTTCGTTTCTAAATGAACTTGTCCTGAAATAGTTTACAAAAAGGTCTGTCAGCGCAGTAAGTGATGAAGAACGTACATTTAGACGATTTTCTTCTGGTACGGCGAGCACTTCAAAATAATCGAGGAAGTGGAATACGGTGCTGCGGCTTTTTGCGAAAATATAACCGTCATATTCATACTCTATGGTTGTTCCAGAAAGGTTATTAACGGCTTCCCTAATATATGGCCAAGCTTCTTCTAATGGCATGGCTAGTTCAAAGGGTTGAATGCTATGTACAAACGTGACGGCCTCTGTTGACGCGCAGTTATGAAGGGGAGGGCACCAATATAATGAACGATTGGGGTCTGATTCTTCTAACGGAAACACCATGCATCCGCTCAGTGGCAGTAGCGCCAGAGCAGAAATAAGTTTTATTATTTTCATTATAATCTCTTTATTTTAGTGTGTGTGAGCCTACGGCTCTAGCAAGTGCTGGCGGATAGTCGCGCTCTTTAGCGAGATTTTCGGCAAGTGAGGTGACTTGCTCTAAAGGTAAGGCGTTGGTGACGGGAAATTGTTGAGATAACACTTTTGGTTCAAATAGCTTTTCGGAAGTAAAGAAAGACTCTTCTTTTAGTCTATCAATGATGGCATTGGCTACGGTTAGTGCAGAAGAGGCTTTAACTATTTCTGCCCTTGCATAGTGACGGCCTGCAAATGATACGTCGGCAGCACGGAGTGATGGGTCATCTCCTGGAATTTGCTGAGCGCCGAACATAGGATTGCCGCCTACGGTTGCACTTTTAAAGCGCGGGATAAATTGGGCTACATGCTCGATGGCTTTAGCTGTTCGCCGCTCAATTTCGTTGTGCTTCCATTTGTCGGTTAATTTTCGATTAAATAAGCTGTTAAGCATCGGTTGAGCACTTTGCTCCGTCGATGCAACAAGACCTTCTTTAAACAAGGTAATCTCGTTGGTCATACCATGTAGTTGAAAGTATCCATCAGGGTAAGGTGTCAGCTGTGCCATTCCATCAGGCGTCCCCCGTTCACCATGAAAAATAACCTCAGGCCATTCGCCCTGACAGGATGACCAGTGAGCAATGTAGGCGGCTTTAAATTCAACCATTCGGTTTCGTTTAAAGTCGAGCATGTCATCTAGCATCCCGGTGCGATAGCCGCAGGCATTGATTAAATAATCAACTGTAACCGATTGATTAGGATGGCCTTCAGATTGGTATTCAATTTTCCATTTAGCCTGTTTTTGCTGATACTGAATATGGGTTACGTTTGTGCTGGTTAAGACGGTACAGGATTTTAGTTGGTCGAGGGCTAGGCTAACGGTAGAGGCAATACGGAAAATGCTCAGCCCGTATTCTTGCACCAGCACAAGAGGTAGCTTGAACTCATCAAGGTTGAGGTTTTTGGCGACAGGAATCATCCAGTCATCTAACGTTAATGGCTTTTTCGGTGTTTCTTTCTTGGCTAATGCTTCTAAGGTATGGCGGTCATAGAGCTTAAAATAGTCGTTCGCAGCGCCGAGCACATTGTTCTTAGGGTCTTGCGTTATTAATGCCGCATACTCTGTTTGCAATTTCTTCAAGCGCGGAAGCAGGTCATTTGGTGAACCGCTATCGCGTGCGGGAATAGCAATGACAGTGGGTCTTATATTAGCGGTCTGAGGATATACTCTAAGTGTATCGATGGACTGACGAAGTAGGGTAATGCACTGCTCATCTGAAATGTCTCGATAAAGGTTTCCGCCCGCATGTAAATGGCAAATAGGCGGCCCATTGACTAGCGTTTTACCTGCCTCAAATAGCACAACATTAATACCCAGCTCAGCGAGTCGCAATGCCACTGTAGAGCCGGCCATACCTCCCCCGACGATACCGATACGAGGAGTAGGTGTTGAAGTGGATGTTTTAGGATCGGTTTTGATCATGCTATTTGGTAATTTGCCCTATTAAGGTTTTTAAGTGGGGTCTGATTAAAATAATCGATGCAATTTTACTCTTTTCAGGTGTTTATTTGAATGAATATTCTAAGTCATCTAGGTTATATGACTTAGAGGCGTTAAAATATTATTCTTTATTAAGCATCATTGAGTATGTGTTCTAAGCTATGGGGTCTTTACTGCTTTAGTTTTTCAACATGTGTCATGACACTGATAACACAACCTTAGAGATTCTAAATGCCTTTATTTATCGCCCTTATCGCCCTTTTTTGGGGGGGATCCGCCCCCTTGTTTGCCTCGACTTCAGCTAATGTTAAACGTTCTGTTGATCGAGTTGAAACGGCTGATAAATCGGCCGAAAGTTTAATTTTACCTTTTGCGTTCTCAACGGAAACGATGGGGTTAAACCTAGGGTTAGGAATGATGGCCAGTGGTTATTACCAGGACCAGATGACGGTTGGAGCTGCCGGATTTGGTGGGGAGGTGAGTCATGGCTTGGGAGCAGGATTATGGAACTTTAGGTTACCCGGAACTGATCGGCTATATTTCAGTATTGTTGGGATGGCAGGGTATTACCCTGATCAGCGGGCATATGGAAACCCAAAATCTGAGTTCCACTCATCACCAGTGGCAGGAAGTAACGATTCATCATTAGACGATTATATTGAAGCAAATGGTTCATCAAATTGGTGGGAAATGAAGTTAGAGTTCTCACTACCTATGGGGGCCACAAAAGAAAAAGGATTTATTCACTATAAAACACGTAATGGCCTTTTAATTTCTGAGCCTAGCGGTGGAGAAGAGTGGAATCCATGGGCTAGTGGTGCCTCAGTTATTGTGTTAAGACAGTTTAACCGCTACCAAAGCTTTGAACAGCAAAACCGTTTTTTAGACGGTGCCGTTCATGCCATTGAGCTAGGCTTGCTCTACGATAATACCGACTTCCCCTTGAATCCATCTACAGGGTCTAAGCAGTATATTTCTATTAGTCATGATGCCGCATGGTTTGAATCAGATCATCAGTGGACGTTTGTTGAGTTCGATGCTAGTAAGTATTATTCCTTTGGTGAGTCTGAACATGCTTATCAGAGGATCATCGCGTTGAACTTCTGGACGGGATACTCACCCACCTGGGAGGTAGAGTATAGCGATGAGGGTCAGCAGCGTATAAAGAGTGCCCCTCCCTATAATGAAGGCGCAACCTTGGGTGGTTTCTATAAAATGCGGGGCTATAACCAAAATCGCTTTCATGATAAAGCCGCCATCTACATGTCAGCGGAATACCGGTACACTTTAAAATATAACCCCGCGGCAGGTGTAAAATGGCTCCGATTCTTAAAATTAGACTGGGTACAGTTAGTACCCTTTGTTGAAGCGGGCAGGGTTGCTCCAGAGTATACCGCTAAGACGCTCTTATCTGATTTGAAATATGATGGGGGCGTTTCTCTTAGAGCGATGATGGCCGGTTTAATTGTTCGAGCAGATGTTGCAGGGTCAGAAGAGGGTGGAAGCCTTTGGGTTATGATTGATCACCCTTTCTAATACCTACGACCGAATAAAAATATGGCTTTTACTTTACGAAATTATCAACGTGATGCCGTTCAGGCGACCATTCAGCACTTTAGAAAGAGTGATGAATCAGCGGTTATTGTGTTGCCGACAGGCGCGGGTAAAAGCTTGGTGATTGCTGAGCTAGCCCGATTAGCCAAGCGTAAGATTTTAGTATTAGCCCATGTAAAAGAGCTGGTCGAACAGAATCATGCCAAATATGAGAGTTATGGGCTTACGGCCAGTATTTATTCAGCAGGGCTAAAGCAAAAAAGCACATCTGAACAAGTGACCTTCGCGAGTATCCAATCGGTTGCTCGCAATTTGGATGTCTTTTCTGAAGCCTACTCCCTTGTCATTATTGACGAATGTCATCGTGTTAGTGGCGAGGTTGATGAGCAATCCAATGAAGGCATAGCAGGTGACGAACAAAAAAATACCTCGAAAAACGAAAGCCAATATCTTCAACTTATTCGCAAATTAAAGCAGCATAATGCAGGTTTGAAAGTACTGGGGTTGACAGCAACACCTTATAGAATGGGCATAGGGTGGATCTACCGGTATCATTATCATGGGTATACCCGAGCAGATGATGCGCGCCCATTTACCCATTGCATCTATGAACTTCCGTTAAATTACATGATCAAAAATGGCTATTTAACACCACCGAAGGTTGTTGATGCGGCCATTACTCATTATGACTTCTCTAGCCTTAATGCGAATAGCAACGGGCACTACAATGAACGTGAAGTCAATGAACTGCTGTCTCGCTATCCACGTGTTACGCAAGGCATTATTGAACAGGTTAACGCGCTGGCTGAGGGTGAGCCTAAGCGTCAGGGCGTAATGATTTTTGCGGCCAGTGTTAACCACGCAAAAGAAATAACGGGATATTTGAATTCAGATAAAACGGCATTGATCACCGGCGATACACCCCATCAAGAACGCAATGATCTGATTAGAAGGTTTAAGTCTCGCGAGTTAACGTTTTTAGTGAATGTCGCGGTATTGACCACTGGGTTTGATGCCCCCCATGTTGATATGATCGCTATCTTAAGGCCGACACAGTCGGTGAGCCTCTATCAGCAAATAGTCGGGCGTGGCTTACGGTTATCAGAAGGCAAAACGGACTGTCTGGTGATTGATTATGCAGGTAATGGCTTTGATTTATTTTACCCAGAGGTTGGCGCGCCTAAACCGACGTCTGAAAGCGTACCGGTGATGGTGCATTGTCCCAGCTGTGAGTTCGCGAATACGTTCTGGGGAATAACCGATGAAGACGGACATTTGATCGAACATTATGGTCGTAAATGCTGGGGATATGAGCAAGATGATGAGGGCGTAAAAATACCCTGCGATTACCGCTTTCGCTTCAAAGAATGCCGTCATTGCGGTGCAGAAAATGATATCGCGGCACGAGAGTGCAACGCTTGCCATGAAGCAATGATAGATCCTGATGAGCAATTGAAAGCCGCGCTTCGTCTTAAAAATGCCATGGTCATACGGTGCGCAGGCGTTACCTTTGAAGACAGTAATGGGCGGCTAAAAATTGTTTATCATGATGAGGATGGGGTTGAGCTAAAAGAGTTATTTGATCTTACTCATAAAGGTCAACGGCATATTTTTAATGTGCAGTTTGGGCGACGATTTAAGCAAGGCGCAGCACCTAAACAGTTTGCATCTGTTGAACAGGTCATTATGGCAGCCGACGCCTTTACTGCTCCAGACTATGTAGTCGCCAGAAAGGTCGCTAGCAAAAGCGCAGGCCCCGTTTGGCGCGTAAAAGAACGAATATTTGATTATCAAGGGAACTATAGAAAGGCTAACGAAATCTAGCCTTTCTCCTTGTATGCCCTGAGAGAGTGATCAGTCAGAGGGATACAATATAATCGCGGTGCGCAGCCTGTTTGCGCCAAAAGACGACATGGGTTCGAAGTCTTGCAGCGCTATGGGTAGATATTGGCAGTCAAGCTGATCTTGGTGTTTGTCGTCGGGATCAGGGTCATGCACATAAAAGCAATAATCGTCATAGCCGCTTACAGCAACCCAGTGCGGTGCTTTTTTTCTATCAAAGCGAAAGGTACTGATTAAAACAATAGGCACCGCGCCTTTGTTGCAGGCGTCAATCAATGTTGCCTGTGTAATAGTCTCATAATGAATCACTATATTTTCGGCTTCACTTTGACGTACAAACTCATGGTGAACCCTTTCAATAATTGATTTTTTATCTTCGCTGCGTACACCGTCAACAAATAATGGTTGTTGCTGATTGATCCAGGCTTCAACTCGAAATCCTCGTTTTTTGGCCGAGAGTGCAAGGCCAAGAGGGTGGCAGCCGCCATGCCCTGATGTCATGAAAATAGTCGTCGCCTCACGCCAAATCTGTAGTTCATCATTTTGGCTGTGAGAGTAGTGGGTGTCTAAGCCAGACATCGCCATCATGAGTGCCGCGGGGCCACAGGTAAAGGGTGTGCTTTGGCGGCACCAGGGTAAGGCGGTATGAACCGAGGCTTGGTCTTTGTAACGGATACGCTTTTGCATGCGTAATGCGTCACTGTGGTCTTCATAATAATCGTGTAATACGCCAAACTTTATAAACCCGAGTGACTTATAGAGCGCAATTGCGCCCGTGTTCGTAGGGTTAACCTCTAGTCGAAAGTAAAACGCGCCATGCCGCTTAGCTTCTTCTTCTCCCGTTTTCATGAGCTGATTAGCTATCCCTTGGCCACGAGAAGCTGGGTCAACGGCAATTGAGTACAGTCTGGCGAGCCGCGTGCCTCGATGAAAAATAATTAGAATATAACCCACGCAGCGCTCGTCAGACATGGCGACGTTAAATACCGCTTGCTCGTTTAATATAAAGCGACGCATGCTGCGTTTGCTTAAGCGATCAGACGTAAAACACTTCTGCTCAATTTGCAGTAATGACTCTACCTGTTCCAGTTCTGCAGGCTCTATAGTGATCTGCTTTTGACTCATCTTATTGTTTGCTCAGCAAGTGTTGAGTAGCGAGAGTTATTTTATGGGGCTACATTTGTTAAGCCCTGATATGACTGTCTAAGAATACTCCTGCCGAGCTGAAGAAAGAACGAAAATATACAAATTATTTTGCATAAAGAGGATTGTTTGTGGCCGAACTTAGTCGCAGAATAAGCGCTTCATTAGGAACGGAAACGCCATGGCTGATACGCTAATAATTATTGAGAATAAATCTGATTGGGAAGCCTACTATCCCAGCGAAAATGTCGTTACATTCGAAGAGTACCTAGACGGTAGTTACAATACGGGTGGTGAAGACGCAAGTAATAAGCGGGCAGAAGGGAAGGGTGAGCGCCTTAGGGTTATCAACCTATGCCGAAATAGCAGTTATTTATCAGCTGGGTATTATTGCTCCTTGCTGGCCGAAGCCAGAGGGCATGGGGTTATTCCCTCAGTTCGCACGCTCAATGATCTGAGTAAACGCGCACTTTACCGTTTGGAACTGGATTATATGCCGGGACTACTGGCTAAAAAAAGTCCGCCTGGTGAAACTAACGGGGCGCTTAAAATAGTTAGTTTTTTCGGAACAACCATTAACCCCGAATATACTGAGTTGGCACGAAAGCTGTTTGAACATTTCCCTTGCCCAGTATTAGAAATCTCGCTTGTTTATGACAAAGGGTGGAAGGTCGATATGCTCAAGATTCGAAGTCATCATAGTCTTGATGACAGCGATGAAACCGCATTTGCTAATGCGCTGGATGAGTTTAGCCTTAAGGTCTGGCGTAAAAGACGTTCTAAAAAACAATTTCGTTATGATTTGGCTATTCTTATAGATGAAGAAGAAAAGTTCCCTCCGTCAAATAAAACAGCACTTAAGCGGTTTATTGCCGCGGGTAAGTCATTGGGTATTGATTGTGAGCTGATTACTCAGCGAGACTATCTTCGATTACCTGAATACGATGGTCTTTTTATTCGTGCAACGACATCGATTAATCATTACACCTATCGTTTTGCTAAAAGGGCTGAAATGGAAGGGATGGTGGTGATTGATGACCCAACATCTATTTTGCGCTGCACCAATAAGATTTATCTGGCAGATCTATTTCGCAATAACAAGGTGCCAGCCCCGCAAACGGAGTTATTGTTCAAAGGCAAGCCGCTTCAAATAGAGCTATTAGAAGCTAAACTCGATTACCCTATGGTGCTTAAAATACCTGATGGGGCATTTTCGGTTGGCGTGGAAAAAGTGAGTAATAGAGAAGCGCTTCAAGCCGTGTTGGCGCGACTGTTTGAAAAGTCCACGCTGATACTCGCGCAGGAATTTCTGTATACCGAATTTGACTGGCGAATTGGTGTCTTAAACAACAAGCCTATCTACGCTTGTCGTTACTATATGGTGCGTAATCACTGGCAGATATATCAGCATGGAGCGACGAAAACTGCTTCAGGTAACTTTGAAACCTTACCTACTTTTGAGGCGCCAAAGGCCGTTTTAGATGCGGCCATTAGGGCAACCCGACCTATCGGAAATGGATTTTACGGTGTCGACATCAAAGAAAAAAATGGCACTGGCTACGTGATCGAGGTTAACGACAATCCTAGTATTGATAGTGGCGTTGAAGATCACTATTTAGGCGATGAGCTGTATAAAACTATTTTTTCAGAATTCTTGCGAAGGATGGAATTAAGAGGCAGTAAAAAATAAGAAATTAACAGCTGATTTAAGCTGAGTGGTTTGCGTAGGATAGCGTGTGAGTAATTTATGGTTTAAAGTGACATCTGAGTGCACAGTCGGACTCTTATTTTGGGGTACGACTGTACGCTGATTTGTTGAGTTTTTTGGTATATCCACGTAAAATTGGCCGCACTTTGTTTATGATTATGGTTGAGATACTGTATGTTGAGCTTTCTTCCTAGCTGGTTGCGTGGTGTATTTGCATTTATATTGGTTATCACCAATACCTTCTTTTGGCTTCCTTTTCTGCTATTAGGTACTTTTCTAAAGCTAGTACTGCCCATATCGATCATTCGAAAATCGATGACCTTATTATTAATAGCCATAGCAAATAGTTGGGTTGCCTGTAATAGCGCCATTCTTTCACTAACACAACGCATAAATTGGCAAATATCGGGTGTTGAAGCACTTAAGAAGGATGACTGGTATTTTGTGAATTGTAACCATCAGTCGTGGACTGATATACCTGTCGTGCAAAAGGTGCTTAATAGAAAAGTCCCAATGCTCAAATTTTTTCTGAAGCAGGAATTGATATGGGTGCCGATTATGGGTGTTTGTTGGTGGGCGCTCGACTTCCCATTTATGAAACGGTACTCCAATGAGTACCTAAAAAAGCACCCAGAAATGAAAGGTAAAGATTTAGAAACAACGCGTAAAGCGTGTGGTAAATTTAAGACAACGCCAGTGGCAGTCTTTAACTTTTTGGAAGGTACTCGGTTTACCCCCGCAAAGCATGCTAAGCAGCAATCGCCTTATAAAAATCTACTAAACCCCAAGTTTGGTGGTGCTGCATTTGTGATGGGAAGCATGGGGGAGCAAATGCATACCATGTTAGATATTACAATATACTATCCAGAGGGGCCTCATGGTGTTTGGGGTTTACTTACGGGTAAAATTCAAACCATCGTGGTTGATGTAAAGAAGGTGGCTATTCCTTCAGCTTTAAGAGGTAAGGATTATTCTCAAGACCCTGAATTTAAAGCAGCGTTTCAGGTGTGGATAAAAAATATTTGGCAAGAGAAAGATGAATTAATCGAGCAACTTAAAGTTAACGCGGCAAAATCTAATGCTGTATCTATGGCTAGCGGGTTGAATCAACTTCACCAATAAAACGCTACGTCTACTCAACTGATACTGGAATAACTTGAAATCGACTAGAGGTTCAAAATCGTCAGTAAAGAAGGTCACCAAAAAAGGTGACCTTCACCCAAGAAACCCTCATCGAGGGCGCTATGATCTTATGGCGCTGTGTAAAGCCTGTCCGGAGTTAAATCGCTTTATCAAGCCGAACCCCAAGGGTGATAACACGATCAATTTTAGTGATGAAAAAGCGGTTCTCTGCTTGAACAAAGCCCTGCTAGCTCATTACTACCATGTCACGAACTGGACCATTCCTAACGGTTACCTGTGTCCTCCTATTCCTGGTCGAGCAGACTATATTCATTACGTAGCAGACTTGGTCATACAAAGTGCTTTGGCTAAGCCCATTAGGGTGCTAGATGTGGGGACGGGAGCCAATTGTATTTATCCTATTATTGGAAGCCAAAGTTACGACTGGGAGTTCGTCGCTTCTGATATCGATCCTGTCTCAGTAAGCGCTGCAAGCACTATCGTTAATGCTAATAAGGTTTTAAAGGGTAAGGTGGACGTTGTACTTCAGAAGAGTACCGATAACATATTCCAGGGTGTTATTAAATCGGGCGATCGGTTCGCTTTGACGATTTGCAACCCTCCTTTTCATTCTTCTTTAGCCGAGGCTAAAGCGGGTAGCCAACGTAAATGGAATAACCTCAATAAGCATTCATCAGGCACAGGTCTAGCCAAAAATAAAATAGAGTCAAAGCTTAACTTTGGGGGGCAGAAAGCAGAACTTTGGTGTCAAGGTGGTGAAATTGCATTCTTAACTCGCATGGCGCAAGAAAGTGTTGGATTTGGCCATCAGGTGGCTTGGTTTACCAGTTTAGTCTCTAAAAGCGAAAACGTTAAACCCATAAAAGCCTTATTAACTCAGTTAGGCGTTAACGAGATTAAGGTTATAGAAATGAGCCAAGGGCAAAAGATTAGTCGTTTAATTGCTTGGTGCTTTCCGCATAAATGATATGAAATATGCAAGACCGCCCGCGTTAATGTTTAAGAAAATCATTTTTAGTATAACGCCATTACTCACTGACGGTTTAGTTTTCGGCTCAAAATCAGAAAGCTTAGCTATCATTTTTTGACGTACAACTGTAAACAAATATTAATGTAACTCCTTTCTCTCTTGTTGAGATACTGTCACCAAATTATGACATTGATCACAAAATAAAGTGGCTGCTCTTCACATATACCGTTTATGACAAAAATCCTTCCTATTTTGATAATGACTAATTGAGTCAAAAAAAGCCAAATACGCAGCAAGTTCCTCCAGGCCAAATTTGTTGCTCCACAGGACGGGCACATAACTTATTTTTAAGGTTGGTCAGTAAGTTGTAGTTTCTGTGGAGGGCTTTATGGGATTTCTAATAATAATTTTGGTAACAGAATTCACAGGATGAAAAGCATGAAAGTAACAAACTTTAAATTGAACCCCTTGAGGGCAGCGGTAATAGGGGCGGCACTTATGGCCGCTAATAACGTGGCGATGGCAGCGCCAGTAACTAAAGCGTTAGATTTCGTATGTCCATTTCCATTGATTGGTGATCAAACGATCACTGCTACTATTACTGCAGACTATCCAGAAGAGTTGATTCTAGATGAAACCGGTAACGCAGTGTTGGGTGAGATTTTTATAGACACGATTAGCCTTATTCCTGACAAAGCGCGTTTGGGCTTAAGTATTGTTGATGCAACCACTATTACGGGTACCGCTACTAGTGTAAATACGTTTAAAACGGTTGTGGGCGATATTACTAATAACGCACACCTTGTCCTAGAGACGACCACTATCCCAACAGGTGAATCAGGACCATTTGACGTACCGGCATCTGGCTATGCAGCCGCTCAGGCATTTGATACGTCTCATACTGGTACGGTTTCATTGGCCGTCGATGACCTTGTTTTGGACTTAACTAACCTTAAGGCGAACGGTCAAGTTGCTCCTGATCCTGTAGGTCAATTTGTTGCTGATTGTGCACTGGTGCCGGGTCAACAGAATGTACTTACTAGCTTTGAAGTTAGACCTGATATTATTATCCCAGAAGTGCCCGCTGATATCGAAGTTGATCAAGCTGCAGTTGACTTTGGAACGATTCAGTTAGGACAGCAGACAAGCAAAACTATTACCATTACTAATGCGGGTGAATTACCACTTGTTATCAGTGCGATGAGTATTGGTGGCGTAGATGCTTCTTTCTTCTCTCATGATAATAACTGTTCAACGATTCCTGGCATGTCAACTTGTACTGTTACTGTGACTTACAATGCGTCAGAAGAAGGCACTCAGAATGCTGTGATCGTTATTGAGTCAAATGACTTAGATGACCCAGCTCTTGAGGTGGCATTGACGGGTACCGGTGAGGTAGAAGTGTTCCCTGAAATTGATGTTGTTCAGTCTATTGACTTTGGAACTATCGAAGCAGGCACAAGTGCCGTTAAAGTGCTTACCGTTAACAATATTGGTGGTGCAGCATTAACAGTAACAGGTTTAGATGTTGCTGGTTCTGGTTTCGTTAAGACTGCCGATAACTGTACAACCGTTGCCGCAGGCGCTAGCTGTTCAGCAGAAATTACTTACACTGCAAACGAAGGTGCAAGCACAGGTACTGTTACCATTTCATCTGATGATGCGGATGAGCCAAGCTCAGTGGTAGCACTATCTGGTGTGGGCGAAGTGATTATTGTTGACCCTTGTGAGTTAGATCCTGATAGCTGTGTTATAGACCCTTGTGTTGAAGACCCTGCTAGCTGTGAAGTCGACCCTATTGGCGTTGAGCTGAACTACAATGTGAGCGGGTCATCTTATATCGCTGCAAACCACGGTACGATTCCTCTAAACGGTATTATTACCAATAATTTCGATCTAGCGTCAGGTACGTTTGTCGGTAATTTACTACTTGATCCGACTCAAGGTAGCTTTGAAATTATTAAAGGTTGGAAGACTTACCTAGCAACAGCTCAGATTGAATTTGAGCCGGTTGGCGAGACCGTAGGTACATTGATTGATGGTAAGTTAACAGCGGTTTCTACTGCTTATGTTAAGTTGCCAAAAGTTACAAAAACTATGTTTGGGTGGATTAACTGGAAAATTGGTGGTGGAGAAAATTGCCGCACAGTAGAACCAGTAACATTCACTGTAACCTCGCTTGATGGAGAAAACTTTAATCCATTGTTAGGCGGAAAAGTTACAGGTACTTATGATATGCCGGCTATTGAAAACTGTGGGCTATTAACCAGTATCCTTAGCAAGAAGTTAGAAGGTGCGGGTAATACCATTGAATTAGATATGGCCCCTATCTTAGATTAATTCGCTTTCTCCTTAAGATAGCTCATCAGGCTGAATTAGCCTGATACTTTAAGCGCTTTCCCGTTCGGGGAGGCGCTTTTTTTGTTCAATAGATGCCCACCTGCTTCACAATCCTTCTCTTTTACTGAAAACACTGAGATTAAAATCTGCTCGCTGTAACTGGCCCCGTTGAATTCCTCTCGTGATTATTTTGAAGTGGCTCACAATTCGTATTAATGGTGGTCACAGTTACCGTTTTTAACAAAACTACTTCCTATTTTAACAATGACTAATTAATGCAAAAAAAGCCTAATAGCATTGTGATAGCTTAACTGACATGTTTTTAGATCAGTGGGTAGATAAGCATAAGATACATCAAAAAATAAAATAAGCTTCAATCATGGAGAGTAATATGAAAGGCCTGAAGAAAATAGCGTTAGTTGCGGCGATCGCTGCAGCATCAACAGCTCATGCAGATATGGTTTCATTAGATGATACTGTATTGGGTAATACAACCGGTCAAGCGGGTTTAACGATAGATATTCACTCAGCAGAAGTAAAAATGGGTGCCGTCGATTATAAAGATGGTGGTTTTATATCTATAAAAGACGTTAAGCTTACGGGTGGCACCGGTGCATTTGGTGGTACTGGAGATGGCATCTTAAATGACATTCAGATCATGGTGGATGTTGTTGGAGATGGCTCTGACCTAGGCAGAAACAACATGGGTGAGACATTGATTGATTTAGCGTCAGTGGTTGTATCTGGCGGTGGTGCGGTGAGTGGTCATTATGACGCACCTGTTTTATCAGATGGTGACTTATTGATTTCTGTTAGTGCTACTGACTTTACCAACCTTCTTAACCAAGTTGATTATAGCTTAGATATAGGATCTGTTGGTCTTGGTAAATCAACTGAAGAAATTGGTAATATATCAACTGGAACCGTACTGATTTCTGACTTTAAAATTTCAGGTTACTTTGGTCCAACAGAAATTTTTATTGATAGCGATGGTGGCGGCATGAATATTTCGACGTACTTCAATGCTGAAGGTTCGTTGAAGGTTCCTTTTATGGGTGTTGAAACCAAAATTGCTATCCATAACAGCCGTGGTGCTGACAAGGTTTGGTTAGCGGTTGACGATAAAGGCCATTCAATGGCACACGCACAGCTTAATGTAAACAAAGGAACAAGTGCTAAAGGTATAAACGGTTTAGCAATTGAGTTGCAAAACTTTGAAGCGGATATCGATTTTGAAGATATCACTATTGGTGGCTCTGCTATTGGTAGCGTATATTTGACGGATCTAAGAATGACGGGTACAGCATTAGTTTACGGTCACTAATGACTGCTTTACTCTAAGGGTTAATGACAAAAGGCTTCCATAGGAGGCCTTTTGTTTAATCGAAATCTATCAGAATGCTATAAATATTACCGATGAGAATAGATAAAAAAATAACCATAAAACAGATGTCTGTCCTATGTGCGCTGTTGATGGCAAGCCTCTCGGGTATGCTAATGGCCAAGGACCTCGAATCGCAAGTAACGCAGCAACAGGCTGAAGCGGCAGAGCAAGAGTCACAAACAAATCTAAAATACCTGCTCGCTAATGTATTGAAAAAATCTAAGTCCCTAGAGGACTCTTACGGAGACTTTTCTCCCTATGGTGCGGCTCTTTTTCGGGATGGAAGCGTTAAATATGTTTGGTACGCTAAGCCTGGCCAGGTTGCAAAAAATCCCGATAAAATCATTCCACTTATTTGGCAAACGCTGAATTCACAGGTTAATACCGGTCAAATTGCGGGTGTTGCTGTTGCCTATAAATTTAAAAAAATAAACGATGAGAAAATGTATTTAGGTGTGGAATTGGAATACCAAACGGGGTTTGCTGAATCGTTTGCCGCTGAAATATTGAATGGGCCAGATAATAAACTGGAGTGGGGTAACAGTAATGTCGCCCGAGCTGAGCCTAAACTGTTTACATTAAAAGAAATGGGTGAGTCTGCTGACTTGCCGTTGTCAAAGTAGCCGATAGATAAAAATAATGAACCGTTTAAAAACAGAATAAAACGTGTATTTTTAGCTCCTCTCTTGCTCTGGGGTTTGTCTTATAATTGCTATTTTCATAGCGCTGAATACTATTATCCTGTAAGCTGCACGGCCGCCGCAATGGTGGCTTTTTATTCTGTATGCAGTAACACGAGAACATTCTATGAGTTTTGATTCCCTGGGTCTATCAGCCCCTATTCTTGCAGCCGTAGCCGAACAAGGTTACGACACACCTTCACCTATTCAGGAGCAAGCCATTCCGGCTGTACTTGAGGGTAAAGATGTAATGGCGGCAGCCCAGACTGGCACAGGGAAAACCGCCGGATTTACATTGCCTTTATTACAACGGCTTTCAGAAGGCGAGCGGGCTCAAACAAACCAAGTAAGAGCATTAGTGTTGACGCCTACACGAGAGTTGGCTGCACAGGTTGGTGAAAGTGTTGCGACCTACGGAAAAAACTTACCCATAAGGTCTGCTGTCGTTTTTGGTGGTGTTAAGATTAATCCACAAATGATGAAGCTGCGTAAAGGGGTCGATGTGCTGGTGGCAACGCCTGGCCGACTGCTTGATTTATATAGTCAAAATGCAGTTAAGTTTAAGCAGCTTGAAATACTTGTGCTAGACGAAGCCGATCGTATGTTAGATATGGGCTTTATTCACGATATTAAGAAAATCTTGGCTCTTTTGCCTAAAGATAGACAGAATCTCATGTTCTCGGCCACTTTTTCAGATGATATTCGCAAGTTGGCTAAAGGGTTGGTGAATGACCCAGTAGAGATTTCTGTTTCTCCTCGCAACACGACTGTTAAAAGCGTTGAGCAGTGGGTGTACCCTGCAGACAAGGCTAAGAAATCAGCCATGCTAATCAAACTTGTACAAGATAATAAATGGCAGCAAGTATTGGTATTTAGTAAAACTAAACATGGCGCAAACCGCCTAACTAAACAGCTTGAAGCCAAAGGCATTACCGCAGCCGCGATACACGGCAATAAAGGGCAGGGCGCTCGCACAAAAGCGCTGGCCGATTTTAAGAGTGGTACTGTTAGAGTACTTGTAGCAACCGATATTGCTGCTAGAGGGCTAGACATTGATCAGTTGCCACAGGTGGTTAACTTTGACTTACCTAATGTACCCGAAGACTATGTTCATCGAATTGGTCGTACCGGACGAGCGGGTGCCAGTGGTCAAGCGGTATCGTTAGTATGCGCTGATGAACTTAAGTTGCTGTCAGATATTGAACGTTTGATTGGCGAGTTATTACCACGTAAAGAAATTGATGGATTTGAACCCGTTAACCCGCTTCGTGTGACCCGTTTAGATACTCGCCCTATCAAACCTAAAAAGCCGAAAAAGCCTCGACCACCTAGAGTTGACCATAAAGATGGTCAACGATCAGGTGAAAATGCGCGCGGGCATAATCCTTGGAATAAAAAATAATACAATACTAATATTGATCAGATTGAGTAATTATCTATGCGTCTCGACAAATTTATATGCACTTGCACTGGGCTTAGCCGTATTCAGGCTAAGCGTGTGATCGGTAAAGGTCAGGTTAAAGTTAACGGTGTTGTTGAAAAAGATCAAAAAGTCAAAATAAACGATAGCCATGAAGTCGTTTTTGATGGGCGGAACCTTCGCTTCTCAGGCCCGCGGTATATTATGCTGAATAAGCCTGATGGCGCGGTTTGTACATCGTTAGATGACGATTACCGATCAGTATTTGATTTGTTTGATATCGAGCGAGTAGAAGACTTATTAATAGCGGGCCGTCTTGATGCCGATACTACCGGGCTGCTGTTGATTACCGATGACGGAAAGTGGTCTCATAACATTACGTCACCAAAAAAGCAGTGTAAAAAACGCTATAGAGTCGTGCTAGCCGAGGCGATACCTGACGAAACTGTAGAGCGCTTTGCTGAAGGTATTATGCTTAAAGGCGAGAAGCAGCCTACCTTGCCTGCAGAGCTTGAAATACTGGCTCCCACTGAGTGCCTGTTAACCATACATGAAGGCAAATACCATCAGGTTAAACGGATGTTTGGAGCGATGAATAATCGTGTAGTTGAGTTACATCGAGAGCAAGTGGGTGAAATTGTTCTGGATGATGATTTAGCGTTAGGTGAATGGCGCTATTTGACAGATGAAGAGATACAGTCTGTTGGATAATACTTCTGTCTAGTCATGCTGTATTCCAGTGCTGATGCTCAACAAAAGGTATAGTTAAAAAGAAAATTGATGTGCAGAGTCCTGCTCATCAATGGGTTTCTTCATAATATGTATGTCACGTCTTTAAGTCCAAAGCAGCAATACCGGTCACTTGTTGAGAGTGGCTCGGTCATTGATGACTCTGCCCAATATAGTGCATTAGATTCGCTTGATGACCTTTATCGCCAGTTGGATAACGCGTCAGAGCAAACAATGAATATTCGAGGCCTGTATTTATGGGGTAAGGTCGGCAGGGGCAAAACATTCCTGATGGATCTATTCTCTGGCTCTCTTAAGTCGGAATACTGTTTGCGTCAACACTTTCATCATTTTATGGCCTCAGTTCATCTGCAGTTAGCTCAACTTTCAGGTAACTCAGACCCGCTTAGGTTGATTGCCGAAAAGTTAAGCTCAGAATATAAAGTGTTGTGCTTTGACGAGTTTTTTGTGTCAGATATTGGCGACGCCATGCTGCTAGGCCATCTCCTGAAATACCTGTTTGAGTTGAATGTTGTATTAGTGGCGACCAGCAATTCTCGGCCTGATGATTTATATCTTGACGGTCTACAGCGTTCAAGGTTTCTATCGGCTATAGAGGCGATTAAAGAATATACCCTCACCATTCATCTTAGTGGTGAAGATGACCACCGAGAACGGTTGTTAACTCAGCAACAAATCTATTTTGTTGAGCCCGCTAGCTTAGCGTTCAATACTGATACCATCATGGCATTGTTTGATCAGTATGATCTGCCCATGGCTAGCTCTAATGCTAAGTCGATAATGGTTTTAGGCAGAGAAATTCCTTACGTGTCGCGCAGCCCGCAGGCTATCTGTTTTGAGTTCTCACAGCTTTGCGAAGGGCCTAGAAGCCAGCTTGATTATATTCAGCTGGCTAAGGATTTTAGGACCGTCATTCTGATTAACATACCCTCCTTAGGGGGGAGTAGCTTTGAACACATAAAAGCGCGTGGTACTGAAGATGGTAGTGTGGGGTCTGGCGAGACGGGAGAGCGGAAAGTTGTTCATTCAAATATGGATGACGCTGTTCGCCGGTTTATCGCGTTAGTTGATGAACTTTATGAATGCAAAGTGAAGCTTTATCTGGTTAGTGAAGTGCCATTTGATCAGCTATATACCGAAGGGTGTTTGATGTTTGAATTTGAAAGAGCGCGTAGTCGTTTGATTGAAATGGCATCGGTTGAGTATCACTCCCTATAACATCTTATATAGAGCGCATGTCTTCTATGTCTAAGATTTTTTTCAACGCAGCCACACCTTGCTCTCTTTGATGTTCCGTCGTATTAGCAAACCCCAGCACTAACCCTGTCATAGTAGGATTCTCGTTAAAGTAAGATGAGAGTGCAGAACTGCCAAACCCCTGTTGTTGAAACAGCTGCTTTAACGTTTGATCATCTATGTTTGGAATTTCAATGGCTAAGTGCATACCCGCACTTTGTAAAATGGGCCTCACTTGCTCGGACAGTTCATTGTTAAGAAGGCTATTAAGGTGCTGCCATTTATCTTGATATAACAGCCTCATTTTTCTTAAATGACGAATAAAGTGCCCTTCGCCTATAAAGTCTGCAACAACAGCTTGTGTAAGTAATGGCGACTCTCCACCCATAAAACTTTTAGCTTTTATAAATACCTTGGCTAATGGTTCTGGTACCACTAAATAACCGAGCCTCAGGGCTGGAAACAGTGTTTTACTAAAGCTCCCCATATAGATGACCGGGGTTTCTTCTGCCATTCCTTGTAAGGCTGCGATGGGTTTATGGAAGTAATGAAACTCACTGTCGTAGTCGTCTTCGATTAACCATGTATGTTGTTGTGATGCCCAATCTAGCAGTTTTAGACGTTGAGAGGCAGGCAGAATACCGCCTAAAGGATATTGATGGGTTGGGGTGACGTACATCAGCTTTGGCTGGCGTGCATTTATGTTTTTATTTTTCTGTAACGCATCCAGGTCTATGCCGTTTTCTCCCATTGGGCATGATATTAATTTCGCTCTGCGGGCCAAAAATGCCTTTCTTGCGCCCATGTAACCAGGGTTTTCAACCAGTACTGAATCACCTTCATTGAGTAATACTTGAGCACAAAGAGAGATGGCTTGCTGTGCGCCTTGGGTAATGATGATTTGTTGCGGGGTGCAACGTACGCCGCGAGACAGTTTTAAATATTCCGACAATGCTTCTCGTAACGGGCCATAACCTTGATTACCGTCGTACCCCATTAGGTTTATTCGGCTTTGGTGCCTACGTTGTATTTGTAGCCATGATTTTTGTGGGAAGGATGCTATATCCGGTATGCCGGGTGTAAAAGGCAGTATTTTACCGTGCTCGGTTAAGGGTGTTTTGTTGAGATATACACCGAACTCAGAAAGTTCAGGGAGGGGGCCTTTATGGCCCCAGTTGACCTTAGATGGGCCAGAGATATCTGTTGGGAGGTCTGGCGCAACAAAAACCCCTTTGCCTTGAATGCCTTCTAAAAACCCCTCTGATTTTAACTGGTCCAGCACTATGGTAACGGTGTTTCTACTGATATTAAGCTCTGCCGCGAGGCGGCGGGAAGATGGTAAACGAGTGCCTGGCGATAATCTGCCGGTGTATATCCAGTCGGTTAACTGCTGCTGAAGTTGTTCTTGTAAGGGGCGGTCAGCGCAAAACGCGAAAGAGGAAAAGGATGGGGCTTCCATGACTGGCACCATATATTTTTATAAATTGGATCTTATAAAGATACCAGTTTGGCGTAACAATCACCATATCAACATATGCGATGGAACATAAACTAATAGTGGTAAGGAGTCGGGTGGTGAGTGAGGTTAAGTTTACAGAGCACAGTAAAGTTAGAAGAGGGGCGAAGCGTGCAAGCTACGATAAATCAAAAATATTTCAGCTGATTGATGACTTAAAACTTGGTCATATTGGCTTTATTGTTAATAACCGGCCTGTCGTCATTCCGATTACCATTTGGCGAGTGGAGGAAGATTTATACTTACACGTGGCAAATAAAAGTCGAATACAAAGGCATCTAGAGGGGGGTGGTGAAATAAGTGTTTCATTTGCTGAGTGTAACGAGTGGGTGATGTCTAAGTCCGCTTATCACCATAGTGCTAACTATCGTTCAGCTGTGTTGTATTGTACAGGCAGTAGAGTGGTGGCTGAAAATGAGTTTGATCGTGCCTTTGAAGTGGTTATTAACCAAATTGAAGAAGGGCGCTGGGATAACGTTAGAGCGCCGAATAAACGAGAGCGAAAAGCGACCGCATTGATGAAATTATCCATTAATGAAGGCTCATATAAAGCGCGTACCGGAGGGCCTGTCGAAGAGCCTGAGGATTTGTCCTTGCCTGTATGGAACGGTACAAAACCGGTGTGTCCTTTTCATCAATAAGAACAGGCTCTTATTGATGAGTTTGATCGAAAAGGCGTAGTGTGATCCAGTTCATGTTTTGGGCTATTGGCTACGCCGCTATGTTTTTTTTAATTACATATATTGGTTTTTAACTGGTTGTTAATAAAGTACTTTATGGTAATGGTACTTATTAACCAGAAGAACCCCCTTCTTAGGGGGGGTTAAGCTTAGTCCTTCCTCGCATTAACCTGATTGTCAGAAAAATAAAAAGAATGTGATCGCCAAAGCTAACTATGAATGTTTAAGTGTGACAGATACCACTTAAGTAGTTTTGGTTGCTTGATAAATCAATGGCGGTTTTATTGACCTCACGTTAGTCAGAAGGAGTTCGTATGCAGGATGCTTTGACTTATGATGTCCCTCTAGTTTCTACAAGGTATGCAGAGCGCTTTTTAAAGTTTTTGAAAACTAAACGAATATCAGAGGAAGTGATTACTGCTCATAGTGCTTCTGCCAAAAGTTTAATGACAAAGCCAGATAGCTATCTATCTGTAAACCAAGTTATTCCTCTGCTTGAGACGGCGCAATGGCTGCTGAATGATGAGCAAGCTGCATTTGAGTTTGGGCAGCAACTTGATTTAGGTAGTCATGGACTGTTCGGGTATATGCTCATAAGTCGAGAAAATCATTCTCAACTTATTGAAACCGTTGTTAAGCATCTGAGCGTTAGCTTACCGTTATTTGATATGGAGGTTTTGCATATAGGTAATGATGTATCCGTTCGCTTGCACGATACTTGGGACCTGGGCCCTGCAAAATCATTTATAGCTAAAGTCTATATGGGCAGTATCTATGCAGTTTCGTCTGCTATTTGTAGAGAAATGCGTTTTGATTGTCAATTTGAGTCAGATAAATCTCGGGCTGAGTGGGAGGGTTTAGCACCCAACACTGAATGGACTTTCAACTCAAAATATAATCAAGTTACCTTTCCTAGATTAAGACAGGTCGAGCATCGGCAAACAGAAAGCCCAGAAAAACGAAAGGTTGTTTACTCGCTTGCTCAAAATCAACATATTGCTAAGTCAAAAGAGCTTGGGCTAAATGATGATAAGTACGGCCATTACGCGGCAAAGGTGAGAGAACACATTCTTAAAGCACCGGGTCATACAAGTATTGAGCGGAGCGCAGAAAGGCTGAGTATGAGCTCACGATATCTGCGTCAGCAACTTGCAGAAGAGAACACTTCGTTTAGAGAAATTAGTAATGACGTTAGGCTGGGGTATGCAGACCTTTATTTGCGTGAGACCCCTATGCCGCTATGTGAAATTGCGAATAAACTCGGGTTTGGCGATCAGGCTAGCTTTACTCGCGCGTACAGAAGTTGGACGGGAAAAACACCTGGCGAAACACGTAAAGCGTCGAAATTAAGCTAACTTACCGAACACTTGATCGCCTTAATATTGAAGAACATAAGAAGTAGTTCACAAAGTGGTCATAGATAATATTTTTATGGGTTAAATGGTGCGATACTCATAATTCAGAGTACGCTTGTTCCATAATTTTTAATATACGGAAGCCTAGTTTGCGATATAGTTGGAACGATCGATAAAATAAAAAACAAACAGTACTGTAAAATAACCATGAGCTATGAAATTCAACGGAATGAGCTACTTAGCCTGCTTGATAAAGGGTGCAACTACCCATTAACCCTCATTGTTGCTGCCCCAGGGTTTGGAAAAACAACCCTTTTAAATCAGTGGCAGGAAAGAGGCGTTAATCATACAGTCATTAGGCTAGATCTAACCCGCCGTGATAATGACAATCTGTCTATTTTCAAAAAGATATTTAATGAGTTGAAAAAAAGTACCCCCTTGTGGGATGCGCCTTTTTTCAACTTTTTTAAGTCTGAGCAGTTTATATCTGAAGCTGCGATGGTGGACATCCTTATCCAAGCGTTTAATTTAGTCGAGGAACCATTTGTTATTGTGATTGATGACTTTCATGTCATCAAAGACCCCTTTATATCCTCCGTTTTTAGCGAATTGGTAGAGGTGCTTCCTGACCATGTCAGTATAATCTTATCGAGTAGAATGCCTCCTGAATTTCCTGTTAGTCGCTTGAAACTTGAAGAGCGAATATTAGTTTTAGACTATAACGATTTAAAATTAAATAAACATGAAATTAATCAGTTAGGTGAAGGGCTTAGCGGTAAAGCACTAACTAATGAACAACTGGTGACGCTATACACGCAAACCGAAGGGTGGGTGGTGGGTGTAAAGTTGGCCTTGTTAACATTTCTGAAATCTGGCGATTCTGCGTTAAGTTCATTTAACGGCAACCAGCCTGAACTGCTCAATTACTTTGGTTATGAAGTTCTGAACCTTTTGACAGGCGGCGTAAGAAAATTTGTACTGACCAGTGCGTTATTTGAGAGTTTTAATGTTCCGCTTTGTAATGCTGTGATAGGCCCTGATAGCGCAATTATTATTGATAAACTGGTCAGGCAAGGCTTATTTATAATGCCTGATCAAAATGAGCAGGGGTCATTTCGTTTTCACTCATTATTACAAGAGTTTCTTCAAGGTCGATTGTTGATTGAAGAAGGAATGGGCTATATCAATAGTGCATACCGTAGTGCTGCAGAGTACTTTTTAAGTCAGAACATGTTAGCAAAAGCGATTGGTTATGCATCGAAGTGCGAGGCGCTAGACTACTATTATGATGTATTAGCACAGAGCTGTAACCAGTGGATTAAGTCGGGCGAGTTTGAGGCGGTGTTAGGCGCGTTAGCAGGTATTTCAGATCAAGTACTGGTGGAGAAGTATTCGCTCTCAATACCGTTGGTGTATGCCCTTATATTCTCGCGAAAGTTTAATCAAGCGCACTATTATCTTGATTTGCTCGGTAATGCTGTTGACCCAATAGAGGTTGATGTCCCGTTTCTTAAGGCTGTCTTGGCTCTTTTTCAGCGTGATGCAGAAGCATTTGATGGCCTTAGTTTTGAACAGTTTACTAAGGTGCACACCAACGATGATATGCGAGTCGTGTCTATGGTCACTGTAGCCTACATTTTCTTGTACAAAGGGCAGCTAGAGTCGGCGTTGGTTGCTGCTAATGATGCAAAGTCCTTTGCATCAAAAGTGGGTCACAAGTTCCTAGAAAGCTATGCCGATTTGATTGTTATTCTCTGCGATCGATATATGGGGCGAGGCCTTGAAGCTATTCAGTACATGACTGATGTATATCGCCATGTAGATGAGCGGGTTGAAAGTCCGGTATGGGTTAACCTTGGTACCGGTATGATGGTCGTTTATTATGAGCAAAACAAAATTGATCAAGCTATAGCGCTCTGTCAGAAACTATTACCTTGTGTAAACTCATCTTGTGCAACAGAGGTTGTTGCGAACGTATATCTCGGCTTTTCGCGTTTATTACATATTAAGGGCGAACAACTAAAAGCATTTAAATTGCTTGACCAGTTGAATCGAATCTTGGTTTTTGGCCGCTACGATCGCTTTCAAAGTCAAATTGTTCAAGAGTTAATGAGGCAGGCGATTACAGATGAATCATCGACATCTGTAGACAGCATTGCTGAAAAATATGGCCTGCTATCATGGATAGAGCAAGAGGTGTGGCGCGATGAAGCGTACTACCAAGAAAGTAAAGAGCGATATAGTCTTGCGTCTGCTTACTGGTTAACATCCAAAGGCCGCTATGACCGTGCTAGCGATATATTAACTAAGTTAGTAACAACACTTGAAAAACAAGGCATCAAGACCCGTGCGCTGATTGCACGATGTAATTTGCTTGTCGTAAATTATCTACAGGGCAATCAAGATGTCGCCATCAATCAGTTGAAAAAAACATTAGACCAATATGGGCTAGTCTGTTTTTCCCGATCAGTGTTTGATGAAGCACCAGGGCTTGATACCGTATTTAAGCAGGCCATAAGGCAAAATAGGCTTGAACTTCCTATTGTTTATAGTGAACAATTTGAAGAACTATTGAACGAAACTAGAAGCGTTGATGACGTTGCGGTAAATCCCAAAACGCTGTTAACAGGTAAAGAAATGGAGATATTTGAGCTGTTAGCAGCAGGGCTACCCAATCTTGAAATTAGTAAGCAGACAGGGATAGCGCTTTCAACGACCAAATGGCACTTAAAGAATATTTACGGAAAACTGGGTGTTTCTAACCGCAGTGCAGCAATGATGGTTGCCCACCAACGGTAAGGCCAAAAGCAGGCCTTATCGGCACATTGATCTATAGGTGCCAGGTGTTACACCAACCCATTTTTTAAAAATCCTATTGAAGTGACTCTGATTACTAAAGCCTTGCTCAACGGCTATTTCCGCGAGCGACTTTTGGCTACTTAACGCTTGCTTAGACTTTTCTAGTCGAATATAGGTTAAGTAATCATTTGGCGTGTATCCAGTTGATGCCTTGAACATTCTCAATAGGTGATAATGACTTAAGTTGGCAAGTCCAGCTAGATCAGTTAAACAAACCGCTTGGTGAGAGTGCTGGTGAATATACTCTTTTAATTGTCGCAGTGTCGCAGGGCTTATTCCGCCGGTAAGTTTCAACTGTTTTTGGGGATAGTAATGCTTATCTGACAGTAAATGTTTAAATATCAGCTGAATAGTTTGCTCTTGAGCCAGTTGAGAAGGAGGTAGATGACCATTGATTGTGGGCACAAGAAAAAGCTGTCTAGAAAGCGATAATAAAATCGCATCATCATGAAATGTTAGCTCTGGTACCTCAATGGTTCTAGGGTCTATATCCAGCGTTGTTGACGCAAATTGTTTTATAGACTCATCTGAGAAATAAAAATGTGCAAAAACGCAAGGAGCGGTAATCTCCCATTGAGACTGATGGTGTTGAGG
Organism: Alkalimarinus alittae; assembly: GCF_026016465.1. Taxonomy (NCBI): domain Bacteria; kingdom Pseudomonadati; phylum Pseudomonadota; class Gammaproteobacteria; order Alteromonadales; family Alteromonadaceae; genus Alkalimarinus; species Alkalimarinus alittae. The sequence continues at coordinate 3,280,126 of NZ_CP100390.1, read as the reverse complement.
AAGCATACACAAACTGCCCGAATGACCGACTTTTTGGCTCGCATCTATGCGCCTAGCCCCTTCTCCCCCTTGCAGGTAAAAGCTTAGTGTATGAGTACGATCTGCATGATAACTTACGTGGTCGTCTGAGTTAGACCAATGGGCGGTTTTAAAGTGTTTGTTGATCGTATGCTGGGCGAGAAGGTGTGCATTAGATCTGCCTAATGTATCGAAAACCGATTCTTGTATTTTCATCCACGATCCCCTTCTCAAAAAACTTCATGTTGAGTGGTTAGTGTGACTAAGTTTAGTTTTCAGTTAGTTTAAACTTAATATCTAAAAAAGTGTTTAAAAACCGCAATATTATACAATACCTTGTTAGTTTTACGCAGTATGCTAAGGCTGTCTAAAAAATGTGTGCGCCGATATGTGCACGATGATTGAAAAGGTGGACGATACCTAAAGTAGGTGAGCGAGCCGTAAATGATGTTGAGGTATTTATGACGGTTTCTTTGTACGCTATTACGGTATTGGTTTGGGGGAGTACTTGGCTAGCAATATACTTTCAGCTAGGCGATGTACCCGTCACAGTGTCTATTTTTTATCGGTTTGGGTTAGCCGCGTTAATACTATTGCCATTAATGTGGCTAGCGGGAAAACTTCAAAAAACTGACCGCTCTGATCACTTATATATGGTGCTGCAGGGAGGCTGTTTATTTTCGTTTAATTTCATCTGCTTTTATACGGCCACACAGTATGTGACCAGTGGTTTAGTTGCTGTTGTATTTTCATTAGCGACTGTCTTTAATGCGGTTAATAATCGATTTTTTTGGGGTGAACATATTCCCATGCGAGTTTTAGTCGCCGGTGGGTTAGGTACTTGTGGCCTGGTATTACTGTTTTTACCAGAACTTGAAGGGCATGGTGGTAGTGGTTCAATATCTGTTGATACCTTAAAAGGGTTAGCGCTATCGGTTGTTGGCACCTATTCTTTCTCGCTAGGCAATATGATATCAAAAAGACATAGCCTTAAAGGTATTAAACCGCTCACCACCAATGCTTATGCTATGACCTATGGCACCCTCATTTTAGCGGTTATCTTGTTGTTAACTGCTCAGCCGTTAGTGATTGACGTTAGATCGCAATATCTAGGAGCACTGTTTTATTTGAGCATTTTTGGTTCTATTGTTGGCTTTACTACTTATTTGACCCTCGTTGCGCGTCTGGGGGCAAATAAAGCCGCTTATGCTACTGTTATGTTTCCGGTGGTGGCCTTAATACTGTCAAGCTGGTTTGAAGACTACCATTGGCAAATGAGTAGCTTTATTGGGTTAGGTCTGACGATGGTAGGTAATATTGTTATCAATGGCGGCTTGAAGAACCACAGAGGTTTAGTACTATCTAATAAAACGCCAACCTGATAACAGAATCAAGAATTTGTTTTGGCTAAACTGCTTAATCATTGACAAAGAGGGCTCTGCTTTTGAAAAACGATCTTCGCGCTAGAAAAAGAATGCCAACGGCGAATTTAAGCTCCTCCGTACGCGTATCTAAGGGGTTGTTAAAAAGTATTTGGGAAGACGCAAGACCTAAGGATTTCTCGCTGTTTGGTATGTGCTTGAAGACGAATAGACCCTTTAATACCGGAGATAAGATAACGGTATCTTTAACCTTAGAGATGGATATGGGCGGGATTACGATAGATCAAATTACCGCTAAAATTATTAGGGTTAATAAATTAGTAGGTTTTTATGAGTACGGTATAGAGTTTGATAAGAAAATTGTTACCAATCCTGATAACCCTTTAACGCTTAATATGATGCGCATAGAAAACTTCCTCACTAAACAAGAAGCACTTTCTGCAAAAATAGCCCAAAAAGCGGCACTATAAAGACTGCGTACCTTCGTCATTTTAGTAAAAAGTTACCAAAATGACGAACGCTTCCGTTAAAAATAATCATTACAATTCAATCTATTAAATAATTTGCACAGTCGTACATACTATTTGCACACTGTTATTACTTGCCGTAGCCATACGCTTTTTTTTAGTCTAAGAGGTTCTACTTAATGTAGATACCAGAGCGACGGTGTATGTGCTGTGCCGTACTTTCATCGTTTCATTTTACAAATAAAAATAAGAGAAAAAATGAAAATTAAGCGAGTCTCGTCAAGCTTGTTGACGTGTGCCGCCCTGATTTCGTCGGGTAATCGAGTCTTTGACCTTAACCAAGATGGTATTGCGCAATACGGTTTAGTGGCCGATCACCTGCAAGATATTCGTGAACAGGCCTCGACCCGTATATATGAGTCTGTCATGAATTCGGCAGAAGCGTATTTACAAATGTGGCAGCGAGCAGAAGCGAATACCAACACCGCTTATATCGACCCTCTTGAGCCTTTTGTGAAAATCTACAATCGCAAAGCAGGTCGATGTATGGATGTGCCAGGGCACGATAATAACTTAGTCAACGGCACTAATATTCAACTGTGGGATTGTGATGATGAGTCATTTGATCAGCACTGGATCTACAACAAAGCGCGTCAGATGTTTGAAAATAGGGCTGATCGAACTAAGTGCTTAGATAACCGAGGACAAGCCTATAACAATGGTGAAGTCGTTATCTGGGATTGTGAAGACAGTGATAATTTACGCTGGACCTACAACATGAATACCTTAGCCAGCAAACACGACAGCAACATCGTTGCAGATGCCTATGAATACGGCAACGGGGGCAATGTTGGGCAGTGGGAATACAGCGGTCGTAAATGGCAGGAGTGGGAATTAAGACCGATGACGGCCATTCATAGTTGGGTTGATTTCCGTGATAAGCGTAAAGGAAAGTGTCTTGATGTAGCGGGTGGTAACAATGCCAACGGCACCAAAGTTCAGCTCTATAGCTGCAACGGTAGCCCCGCACAGCAGTGGTACTTTGACCCAGTGAAGGGGACCCTAAAAAGCCAGTTAGCCGGTAACAAATGCTTAGATATACCCAATGGTAATACCGGCAATGGTACCCAGCTACAAATATGGGATTGTCAGGAGGGTAATACTAACCAGCAATTTAACAAAAACGGCAATGTCTTCAGTGCACGTACCAATAGCAACCAAGTGATTGATGCAGGTGGTACTGACAGTGGTGATCCGATTGTATTATGGGAGCATCACGGTGGAGATAATCAAAAGTGGCGCGCAGGGTTGAATTAAGCAATTAGACTCTTTAAACCCTAATAAAAACCTCAAAGCGGGAAACTGCTTTGAGGTTTTTTATGTAAAAGGGCTATTTGCATTCTAAGGTTGGAACGGACCTATTTTATCTGAACTCACAACGGATAGAGGTGGTTGGATATAGATAATTCGTATTACTTCTTTGTGCCAAAAGGAGTCATTCAGCCTTTATAAAACAACCTAAGTTTGTTCCCTTAGCTGGTATTCAGCTATGCTTGAACCATGCTAGATGCTATCGATACAGCCTACTTATGGTTGTGTAAGCAGCGTAATTTTTCTGCCAATGCCGACATTTGGCACCTGCGTTTTCATTGGCACAACGTTCGACAGGAACTGCTCAAGTCGCTCCACAAAAAAGATTACACCTTTATGCCTCTGAGTATGGTCACCAAGGCTAATGGCACGACATTGCATCTGTGGTCATCACAAGATGCCTTGGTATTAAAAATACTAACGATGACCTTCTCAGATGCTTTGGCATTATCAGCTCTCTGTGACTGTCTTTATTATTTAATTATTTTAATTTAAACAATACCGGTGTTCAATTTACTCTAGCCCCATTGATTTTTCTGACCAAGTGTAAAGCCTCCGAACTTTTTCGTTCAGCTTGTCTATTTCATCGAACTCAAGTTCATTAAATATATGTTCAAAAAAATCTTCAAAATTCCATACATACCCAAGGGCTCTTGTGAAAATCATGTACTGTGCAAATTCTAATTTTATTTGAGCTAAGTCACCATTTTCATTTAATTTATTTTTGGCCAACTGAAATATACCAATTATCATTGTTAGCTCTTCGCGAGTGCACATAGTTATGCACCAAAACTCATCATATTCAAAATTTAGGATAGCCTTTATTATCCGAACAGAAAGATCTAGCTCATTCAAAGATAACTCGCAATATATGGCATTTTTACTATTCATAGAATCTTGAGTCTTATTAAATAACAATTGATATTTTCTACTGTTCGAAAGACTAGATTGACCCATACTCTGGCAAGGGGTAAATGCGAACGTTGCTGCACAAAGTCCTGTGCGTAGTTGCGCTGGCCGTGCTTATTTGCCTGTTGTTGCCTCGTAGAATACTATGTTGCGATACATTGGAAAGGTTTAATCGAAGTAATCGCGCCATCCTTGGCTCCTATGGTTACTTAACGATTAAACATAGCTAATGATTTAAACAATACCAGTTTTCAATTTACTTTGAGCCCATTGGTTTTATAATTTTTCAACATATAAATATTATTGGCCGTTGTAGAAGTTATATAGATTTATTAAATTATATTCGAATTTCTTTCGAACATCGCTATTACAGTCATAATCGCTCATAAACTTTTCAAGACTGCTAAAGACCTCAAGAACCGCCTGTTTTTCTTTTTTGACACTATCTTTTCTTTCAAATAAAGTCGCAGACCGAGCTTCAACTATTAATGCTCCGTGCTTGAAACAAATATCAGTACATGCTTCCTTAAATTCTTTGTTAAGTTTATAAGTATCACTAACCTGATAAGGATCCACTCTAGTTACTTCCGAACCAAGTCCATCAGTTATCTTGTAGCCAGCCACATTAACGGTTTTGGTTACTTTAAAGGCACCAGGGTGAAAACACTGTTTTGGACTATTCGAGTAATTTAACATGTAAAAGCCCACCATCTCTTCAATTAAGTTTAACCACTTTAATCCGGCAATTTTGTCCATAACCTCTGCGTGAGCGCTGCGCTTGAGATGCGGTCTCATGTAGCGGCTATCATCAGCTCTGATATTTCCGCGATAAACTTGGTCCAGATAACGCCCTGCAGGATAAAAACAAAGTGGGCATACGCTTGGTAAATTATTATTGTTAAGAGAAGCAGGATTATCACATAAAAATACAGCTGTGTTAGGATCTTGTGAAGCTAGACTATCGTGCATTTCAATCTTACTGCTCCCGCCACCTTGATAATAGAAAAACACGCCTTCACTCTCTACAGCAAAATAGAATCTTTCCTTATCTTTTCTGCTCGCTAACCTAGTAAATAGAACCTTTGCATTATCACTGCTAAATACTTTACATTCTTGGCTGTTATCTTTTACTTGAGACAAGGTAATTTCAGAAATCGGTCTTGTTTTTATGGTGTCGTATGGACTACTTTCCCTCATATGAACATTCTCTCGAACAATTTTTTCTACTTCTTTGGCCACAAGGAATTGAGGGGTTTCGGAGCGAGCTATTGTTAATGGAGCGATTAATTTATGAGTAAAGTTACTATTAAATTTTTGATATCCATTCAATTGTAAAACAAACTCATCTGAAACTTTTGCTCGGGAGAACACTAACTGTCCGTCATTATTGCTTCCCAGCTCATCTGTAAAAAACTTCTGTTGCGAACCTTTTGCCTCAAGTATGAAACTGTTTTTATCGACAATATGCGCTCCAATATATCGGTCGATATCTTTATAACTTGACGCCTCATAAACAGGGTAAAATTTTTGTTTTTGAGAAACAATGAAAAGATGCTTACCTCGTAATTGCACAGGTTCTATAAGCACTTCATAGAGAAAACCTGTTTTGTGTGAGAATATATAACCGACGATTCTACCGAATTCATTCGACCATATAAGCGCCTCAATTTTTTCTGTTTCAGTTGAAACTAGCCAACTTCCGGAAAAAAAATCTGGTTGATAATCCCTGTCAACGAGTAAATTTATTTTCGGATTAATCTCTGAGTTTGCATGGACAAGACTGGCTGAATTCAATAAAAACACTATTAAAAAAGCCATAAATACGCGATAAGTAACCCCCACTGTATTCACTTACAACTACTCCTTTTTTGATTACTGTATTTTTACCATGATTTTAGAGTTGCTATTGATTGACTATTTATATATTGCTAAACAGCTTCTTTCTTAACTAATAACTAAACAACTTATACTCAAAGCTCGCCAGCCTAAAAATAAAAAACATCTACCATACCTAGTAAAAATTATGCAACACAACCTAGATTTTATGCAAATTAAAAACAAATAACAGGACACACATGTTGATTTTTCGAATAGAAATCCTGCGGGGTCAGAGCCGTTGATTTCATATTTTGATTGATTCACGAAGATTCCAACGTCCAACTCAGTAAACCAGCAATAGCCGTGAACGTCGTCGACTGTCTCCTGATCGCTCATTGCAGACCTACCTACTTTTGCACAAAACAGATGTTTTTCAAAGTTAGCAGAAATTGTAACTTCCAACCCTAGTATGCAAATAGCCTGTAAAAGTTTAAACGCCAAAGAGACTTCGTAGCCGTGATGAAGGGAGGCACGACTGGAATCAAGGAAAGGTTGCGGTGGATGAGCTGTCCAAACCCTGATTCCGCTTCGCTGCGTCAAGGCTACAAGGGCTTTGTGTTAGCCATTTAGGGTTGTCTTGATTGTTGTCAGTCTTGCTTAAAGATTTAATGCCTGTCTTGTCATAAAACGCTATAGTAGTAGCGGCTTATGCTGATAAATATATCTCAACATACAGGTGCTAGCATTATGCGAGTTAAGTTAGACAACGGAAAAACATACGATATAGCAGCCATGTTTAAACCCACCAAAGTGAGCCGATCTGAGGCTTGGGGGTTTTTTCGTGGAAACTTATCGGCTTGGCCTAAAGGGTTGATGATACCGGTAGAATCAAAGACGACTCTGGCGGGTTTGTTTAAATGGCTGTTGGTTTTTCCGCTTCATACCCTATCGCTATTACTTTTACCCTTTTTATGGCTCTTTGGTTACTCAACCTACGCTTACGCCTTTTTTACCAAGGATGATGCCGAAAAACTCAAAGATTACAGGGTGAACCTGCAGAAAGTATATGAAGATTTAAGTGATATAGAAGACCAAGATGAGTTCAAGCGACGACTCAAAGAAGAAATTGCCAAAATTAAACCCTATTAGTGCCTCCCTGAAACATCGTAATTATTCTTTTGTGTCATCCTCGCGAACGCGGGGATCCATTGTTTAGCGTTGTTTCTGGGCTGGCACTAACTAGATGCCAACCACACTCCAACACCAATCAACAGCGTACCCGCGATACGATTTAAATGCTCCAAGTTCCCTGACTTCATCATAAAGGCTCGCAGAGATTTACCTCCCCCTGCGTAAATAATCAAACAGATAAACTCAAGCAATAATATCAAAAAAATAAGCTGCACTAATTGCATCGTAAGGGGTTGTGAATAGTTTAAAAATGGTGGCAACAACGCGATGAAAAATGCCCAGCCTTTAGGGTTCGCAATAGCCGTTATGAAGCCCTGCATAATGAACGCTTTTTTGCTCATAACCGCATTGCCGTCGTCAGCAATATTTAAAGCCATCTTCCCTTTAGACTGCCACATTTGAATACCGAGATAGATCAGGTAAGCGCCTCCTGCGTATTTTAAAACCACAAACAAAGCAGGGTAGGTCAACATTAGCGCGGCCACACCGACAGCGGAAAGCGAGGCCACTAAAGCAACGCCCACCAATTCGCCTAGCATCATCCAAAGTGTTTTACGCAGCCCAAACCGCATGCCCATGGTGAGCGCAAGTGTCATGCACATGCCAGGGGTAATGGATACAAAAAAGAAGGTGGGGATAAATACGGCAAGAACCGATAATGATAAGTAGGTCAAGTGTCATCCCTTGTGAAAAATAAGAACGATTTAACAATATCATGGCTTCGAATGTCAGAAAAGCCTACTAAAATAGTGTTGACTTGAGAGTAGCACCTAGGTTTATATTGGTGCTACTATTTTGAGATAAATGTTAAGAACTCACGCCCATGCTGTTAGCTAAAGCCCGAAAAATAAGTCACCACATAGTAGGCCCGTTGGTTCTGCTTTGGTTACTATGCCAAAGCATGGTGCTTTGTGCTGGGTTATTGGATAATGGTGGAAGTGATCCGACATTAGCCTCCAGTACACTGCCAATGACGGCCTCAATGAGCGGGCATCATAGTAGTGATCACCATGGAATGGTAATGTCTCAGGCAGGCACTGAGCCGGCACACCATCACGCAACAATCGGTGATACGGTGAGCGCTGATTGCTGTGATGAACAGGGGAGTTATCTTTATAATTCATCGACCTTTTCTTCTATTGTATTCCTACTGTTCTTTCCTCTCTATTGGTTGATCCTTTCATTAAGGCAGCGTCTTAAGCAGTCGACTTATTATCGAGAACCTCCTCCTCACTATAATTACCCCCGAAGTCACGTCGTAAACTGTACATTTTTAAATTAAGCCTCTTCTATTAAGCCCATTCGGTTGATGTTGTGTGGAATTTAATTCCAACGGGTCTACTGAATAGCTGCTTACTCTTGAGTTTCGCCCGTAACTTGGGTTCAGAAACTGATCTAATGTTCAAAACTGCCTTTCTTGGGCATCGTATAACACTGATAAATCGAGATAATACTTATGAATATAAGTATGGCCATGCTGGTGATAGGCATAGGGTTCGCCCCCTTAAGTCACGCGATCCTCACCATCGATGAGGCACAAAAGAGAGCGATAGCGAGTGATCTGGGTATTACCCAAACACTTAATCAATCTCACTCTTCAAAAGTTGAAGCACTCTCTCAAAGCCAGCTGCCAGACCCTGTTTTGGTGGTGGGCGCTCAAAACTTGCCGACTGATACTTTTAAGTTTGATCAGGAACCCATGACTCAGTTTAAGGTGGGCATCAGGCAGATGTTCCCGCAAGGTGACACGCTATCGCTAAAAGAACTCAAGCTTAATGCTCAGGCATCTTCTTTAGAACGTGTGGCAAAAACACGCTATTTAACCGTGACACGAAAGGCCAGAAATCTATGGCTTGAAGTGCTGTATTGGGAGCGTGCCAAGAACATCATTGAAGAGGATGAAGCGCTTTTTACTCAATTACTAGAGGTGACGAACTCTCTGTATAGTGTTGGCAGCGTGCAGCAAAAAGACGTGCTAAGAGCCGAGCTAGAATTGAGTCGATTGAGAGAAAAAATCATCAAAGCAGATCGCCAGAGCGAGATACAGCGTGTGCAATTATCTCGATGGATTGGCCATGCAGCAACCGTCGAGACGTGGCCAGAGCACTTTCCAAACATACATCTACCTACCGAAATAGCGAATCCTTTGGCGTATAGCAATGCCCAACAATATGGTGTTGAAAACAGACAACGATTATTAGAGCAACTTCAAACTCACCCCATGTTATTGAGCCTTCAGCGTCAGGTGGATATGGCGGATAGTGACATTCAGCTATCAAAGCAACAATATCAACCGGCATGGGGCGTAGAATTGAACTATGGCTATCGAGACGGTCAAAATAATGATGGCTCTGATCGCTCAGACTTTGTGAGTGCCATGGTTAATGTGTCGATGCCGCTGTTTACCCATAGTCGTCAGGATAAATCGGTACAAGGGGCGGTATTTCGTAAAGAAGCCCAGCAAAATGCTTATCAAGACAAACTGACTGAAATGGTGGGTGAAGTCCAAACGATCATTAGTCGCTTAGGGCAAGTGGAAGAACAAATGGCGCTATTTAATGAGCAGATTCTGGGTAAAGCGAGACTTCAAGCAGAGTCATCACTCAATGCTTATCAGGCCGATGCAGCGGATTTTGCTGAAGTGATGCGCGCCTATATTAGTGAGCAGCGAGATCGACTTGATTACGAGCGTTTAGTGCTCACAAGACTGCAATTAATTTCAGATTTACAGTTTTATTTTTTAACCGAAACCCCTGAGCTAACGCTAGGTTCTGTTGGGACTTTCGCAGGAGAAACCAAACAATGAAACGTACGGGTATTTTATTCGCAATGATCATTGCGTTAGGAGGTGGCGTAGCCCTCCAAAAGTTTGTACTGAGCAGTAGTCAGTTGCCAATCTTAGGTGACACTGACCATTCTGCCAGTGCTTCTGCACCTGATACAGTTGAAAAAAAACCGCTGTACTGGGTCGCGCCGATGGATAAAAACTACCGACGTGACAAACCAGGACAATCACCGATGGGAATGGATCTGGTGCCGGTTTATGAAGACGATGCCCAAGGTGGCGATGAAGGCACCGTCAAAATATCTCCGATGGTCATTAACAATCTTGGTGTGCGCACAGAAGAAGTCACAAAAGGGTCTATGGATTTGTCGATCAACACTGTCGGCTATATCGATTTTGATGAAGACAAACTTTCACATATTCACAGTCGTGTTGATGGTTGGATAGAGGTTTTAAACGTCAATAGTTCTGGCGATGCGGTGACAAAAGGGCAGACGCTCTATGAACTGTATTCACCTGCACTGGTCAATGCACAAGAAGAATATTTAGCGGTGATACGCAGCGGTAATAAAACACTCAAAAAAGCGTCGCGATCACGTTTGCTTTCGTTAGGGTTATCAAATCACCAGGTGCAGCGTCTTGAGCAAAGAAAGGTGGTTGATCAGCGCATTAAGGTTATCGCAGACCGAGATGGGTTTGTTAAAGATTTGAACGTTCGAGAAGGCATGTTTATTAAGCCAGCAACCGAAGTGATGTCGATTGGCTCGCTGGACTCTGTTTGGGTAATTGCTGAGGTTTTTGAACGGCAGTCAAGCTGGGTTAAAGCTGGACAACGGGTTGAAATGAAAACAGAGGCTTTGCCTGGAAAGCAGTGGAGTGGTGAAGTTGATTATCTTTATCCTGTGTTAGATAGCAAAACCAGAACCTTGCGAGTCCGTATTCGCGTCAGTAACCCAGAGATAGCACTTAAACCCAATATGTACACTGAGTTAACGCTATTCGTCCCTGTATCGGATGAGGCACTGAGCATTCCAAGAGAGGCTTTGATTAAAGGCGGGACGCACAACCGCGTTGTCACTGCTTTAGGGGATGGCATGTTTAAGTCAGTATTAGTTGACGTCGGCATCGAGTCAAATGGCCGCGTTCAAATTATGAAAGGGCTATCAGAAGGCGATATCGTGGTGACTTCTGCTCAGTTTTTGATTGATTCTGAATCCAATATCGATGCCGAAATTGCACGAATGGAATCGCGTGAAATTATCCAACATGAGCAGTCAGAAAGCGCTTCAAATCTATTCAAAGCGACTGGAAAGATAGAAGATGTGATGGCTGATATGGCCATGCTAACGATTACCCATGACCCGATCAAAGCATTGGACTGGCCGACCATGAGAATGGACTTTGAAGTGGCCGATGATATCGACGTAAACGCCTTTGAGGCAGGACAGTTGATTGAGTTTGAACTTAAAAAACAAGGCGATTGGGATTACCTGATCACCACGATTAAACCCGTTAAAACGCAATAAAAAACGTCAGGAGAATATGATGAACGTTATAAGCACGAGAAACGCATTAAGAAATGTCATTTCAACATTGGCCGTGAGTGCCATGTTATTACCTGCCGTGACCTTGGCAGATTCAGAACATGGTCACAGCAATATGAAAGAGCAGGGTCATATGATGAAACAGGATCATATGAAAAGCCAAGGCATGCGAGAAGTCATGGGCACAGGCCGCATCAATAAAGTGATGGCCGAAAAGCATATGGTCAATATTGTTCATGAGCCGATTGCAGAGATGGAATGGCCAAAGATGCGAATGAACTTCAAAACCGCGGAAGGCGTTAATTTAAATGATTTAAAACCAGGCCAGGAAGTGACGTTTAAGTTGCAGGTCAATAAAGATAATAGCTACGTCATAAAGCAGATTGACGTTAAGTAATGGTTATCTGGTTTTGTAGCCTTGATGCAGCGAAGCGGAATCAGGGGTTATTCCGCTTCAATTATCTTCGGAGTTAATAATGATTACTGCAGTAATTAGAGGGTCAATCGCCAAGCGATTTTTTGTCATATTGGCAACGGCTGTTCTGTTGGGAGCGGGGCTGTTTGCCGTTCTAAATACCCCCATCGACGCATTACCCGACTTGTCTGATGTGCAGGTCATTATTAAAACCAGCTACCCAGGGCAAGCGCCGCAGGTGGTTGAAGATCAGGTGACGTACCCACTGACAACGGCGATGTTATCGGTTCCCGGAGCATTGACCGTCAGAGGGTATTCATTCTTCGGTGACTCGTATGTCTATGTGATATTTGAAGATGGCACAGACCTTTACTGGGCCCGCTCTAGGGTGTTGGAATACCTCAATCAGGTAGCAGGTGATTTACCTGCGGCTGCAAAGCCTCAATTGGGGCCCGATGCCACGGGCGTAGGTTGGATTTACTCCTATGCATTAGTAGACCGAACCGGGCGCAATGACTTAGCGCAGTTACGCAGTATCCAAGATTGGTTTCTAAAGTTTGAGTTGCAAACCGTACCGGGTGTGTCAGAAGTGGCAACGATAGGCGGCATGGTTAAACAATACCAGGTGGATGTAGACCCTAATCGTTTAAGAGCCTATAGCATCCCGTTGGCACAAATTCGTACCGCTATTCAGCAGGCTAATCAGGAAACAGGCGCCTCGGTCGTTGAAATGGCAGAAGCCGAGTATATGGTACGCGTATCAGGCTATCTGCAAAGTATTGATGACCTTGAAAAGGTACCATTGGGGGTTAACAAAAATGGTGTCCCACTGTTATTACGCGATGTCGCAGATATTACGCTAGGGCCACAAATGCGCCGAGGTATCGCTGAACTTAATGGCGAAGGCGAGGTAGTGGGTGGCATTGTGGTGATGCGCTTTGGCGAAAATGCACAAACCACGATAGATGGCGTTAAAGCAAAATTAGAAACATTAAAGGTGGGCTTACCTAAGGGCGTTGAAATTATCCCCACCTATGACCGTTCTAGTTTAATTAGCCGAGCGGTTGAACATCTGTATGAAAAACTGCTTGAAGAGTTCATCGTCGTTACCCTTATCTGTACCTTATTTCTTTTCCATATTCGTTCATCTTTAGTGATTATTATCAGCCTGCCAATGGGGATCTTGGCGGCATTTATTGTGATGTATCAGCAAGGCATGAATGCCAACATCATGTCACTGGGGGGCATTGCCATTGCCATCGGTGCCATGGTCGATGGCGCAATAGTGATGATTGAAAACGTGCACAAACACATGGAGAAAACCAAACTCACTGATGAAAATCGTTGGCGAGTGATTAGTCAGGCCTCCTGCGAAGTGGGGCCACCTCTGTTTTTCTCTTTGATTATTATTACGCTGAGTTTCTTGCCGGTGTTTACGCTAGAAGCCCAAGAAGGCAAGTTGTTTGCGCCGTTGGCTTATACTAAAACCTTTGCCATGGCAGCCGCTGCCATGCTGTCGATTACCTTGGTGCCGGTTCTGATGGGCTACTTTATTCGAGGTAACGTCACGCCTGAGCATAAAAATCCGCTCAACCGTTTAATGGTTGCTCTGTATCGCCCAGTCATTCGCACCACACTTAAATTTCCCAAATCGGTTCTATTGCTGTCGTTGGTTGTATTGGTGGTGGGCTTGTGGCCGGCGACCAAGATTGGTAGCGAATTTATGCCTCCTCTCGATGAGGGTGACCTGATGTATATGCCGACCACGTATGCCGGTGTGTCGGTGGGCAAGGCGAGAGAGATTCTTCAGCAAACCGACAAGCTAATTAAAACAGTACCTGAAGTCGAGACGGTTTTTGGTAAAGTTGGACGAGCCGATACGGCAACAGACCCCGCTCCATTAACCATGATCGAAACGGTTATTCAGTTTAAACCGAAAGATCAATGGCGTGCTGGCGTGACCATAGAAACGCTGAAACAAGAACTAGATAGCTTAGTTAAGTTCCCCGGGTTAACCAACGCTTGGGTCATGCCCATTAAAACCCGTATCGACATGTTGTCGACCGGTATTAAAACCCCTGTTGGAATTAAAGTTTCGGGGCCCGATTTAGCTGAAATTGAGAAAATAGGTAAGCAATTAGAATCCATATTGCCCGAGGTTCAAGGGACCGCATCGGTTTACTCTGAGCGGGTTGCTGGCGGGCGCTACGTTAATGTAGATATAGACCGAGAGCGAGCTGCACGGTTTGGTCTTAATGTGGCTGATATTCAAAATGTGGTTCGCACGGCTATCGGCGGAATGAATGTGACTGAAACGGTTGAGGGGCTAGAGCGTTACCCCGTTAATATCCGGTACCCCCAATCTTATCGAGATTCTGAAGAGCAGTTAAAGCTGCTACCGATCGTCACTGCCACAAAAGAGCGTATCGCCTTGGCTGATGTTGCCAATATTTATGTGGCAAACGGTCCTCCAGCGATAAAAAGTGAAAACGCACGTCTTAACGGCTGGACACTGGTCGATATTGATGGCCGTGATCTGGGCTCGTATGTTGAAGAAGCACAAAAAGTGGTGACTGAACGAGTTGATGTACCGGCCGGTTATTCCATTGCTTGGTCGGGTCAATATGAATACATGGTTAGAGCACAAGAACGATTGTCGGTTGTCGTGCCGCTGACCTTGGCGATCATCATGTTGCTGCTATATATCAACTTCAGAAATGTGGTTGAGGTACTGATTATTATGGGCACACTGCCTTTTGCCGTTATCGGCGGTTTATGGTTGATGTATCTACTGGGTTACAACATGTCGATTGCGGTCGCAGTGGGTTTTATTGCTCTGGCGGGTGTCGCCGTCGAAATTGGTGTGTTGATGCTGGTCTACCTCAATCAATCGTATGAACGCATCAGGCATGACGTGGCTAAAGAAGGGCGGCCATTGACCAAAGCGGATGTGCGCCAAGCGGTATTGGAAGGCGCAGGGTTAAGAGTTCGCCCCATTATGATGACCGTTTTTGCAATAGTGATTGGCCTAGTGCCGATCATGATGGGCAGCGGCACCGGGTCAGAGGTTATGCAACGTATAGCCGGCCCAATGATCGGTGGCATGATCAGCACCGTGCTGCTTACCTTATTAGTCATACCGGCTATTTACACATTATGGAAATCCCCAGGGAAATAAAGATGAACAGAACGTTAAAAAACAGTATTGCACTGCTGACATCCGGTGCATTTATAATCGTTTCGGGCGCGGCATTGGCCGGCGCAGGGGAGGCTGGGCATGGCCACGATAGTCCGCCTAAGTCCTCACATCACAATGGAGAAGGCTCGCATCATCAACAAATGATGAATCATAGTGGTATGGTAGGCCATGAGCATTCTATGGAATCATTAGCTGGCAAGCCGGGAGTAGAGAGTGATGTAACTCGAACCATCAATGTCACGGCAGATGACTCCATGCAGTTTACCCATGAGCCTTTTGACATCAAAGATGGCGAAACGATTAAGTTTGTTGTCACCAATAATGGCGCTATCCCACATGAGTTTTCGATTGGCACTAAAGATGAGCATATGGAGCATGGTGAGATGATGATGGCTAACCCTAATATGCACCATGGCCCAGGGGGGAATGCGATTACCGTTAAACCGGGTGAAACGTTACCGCTGATTTGGACATTTGAAAATGCCTGGGAGATCGAAGCTGCTTGTAATATTCCGGGTCACTATCAAGCGGGAATGCATAGTGCGGTGTCGATTCAGGAGTAACACTCAGAAGCGGTCGATATTGAACCGACTGTGGTAGTCTGAGGTCTATACTAGACATCTATGGAGGTATCAAACATGAAACGGTGGTTACTGCTTGTTATCTTCATTTGTGCATTTATGCCCTCAGTTTCGTTGAGTGACGAAACTATTCCGGTAGGGCTCTTCTCGTCAGGCTCACTTGCTGGTTGGGAGCCAAAGCAATTTGAAGGCGAGACAACCTACCGCATTGAAGTCTTAGATAATCATCAAGTCTTAATCGCTCATAGTGAAAACGCCGCATCAGGTTTATTCAAAGAAACGACAATAAACCTAAAAGACTATCCCTACTTAAATTGGCGGTGGCGAATTGACCGTAAACTACCAGAACATGATGAGCAACAGAAAGCGGGTGATGATTACGTTGCTCGGATATATGTGATTCGATCTGGAGGGCTCCTCTTCTGGAGAACAAAAGCACTTAACTATGTATGGTCAAGTCGCGCTGAAAAGGGGAAGACTTGGCCTAATGCCTTTGCCCCAGACAATAACAGGATGATCTCCATACGTTCCAGTCAAGATAATACCCACCAGTGGTATAGTGAAAAACGTAATATTTATAACGATTTTAAAGACTGGTTAGGAGAAGAAATTGTCGAAATTCATGCTATTGCCATAATGACGGATACCGATAATACAGGGGGTGAAGCAACGGCATATTATGGCGATATCTATTTCTCTAAAGAGTAGCGTTTGTTTGGTGTAAATACACTATACTGAATGACGCGGAATCAAACTTTAAACGCGCGTTGATGACTGATTTATTTAGGAAAAATGCATGGAATTTAAAGACTATTACAAAATTCTTGGGGTGAAGCCCGATGCCGAAGCCAAGGATATAAAAACGGCTTATCGAAAGCTCGCGCGAAAGTATCACCCAGATATGAATCCAGATGAGGGGGCAGAAGATAAGTTTAAAGAAGTCGCTGAGGCATATGAGGTATTAAAAGACACTGCACGACGTGCGGAGTTTGATGAGCTGCGCAAATACGGTGGACAATCGAGAGGTGGGTTTCAGCCACCGCCAGGTTGGCAGCAGTCAGGTGGCAGGGGGCATGAGAGTCATCATTTTGAAGGCGATTTCTCTGACTTCTTTAACGCTGCGTTTGGAGGGGGGCGTCAGAGTGGTTTTAGGGATGCCGGTCAGCATACTAGAGGGCAGGATGTGGAAATTGAAATGCCTGTTTTCTTAGAGGAAACGCTAGCCGATAACGTCAAAACAGTCGAGTATCAACTCCCTGTATTTGATGGCAGGCAAGTCGAAAATATTAAAAAACGACTCAAAGTAACCATACCCAAGGGGGTCTCTGACGGTGAGCGAATTCGAGTAAAAGGTCAAGGTAAGCCAGGTACAGGTAACGGTGCAGCAGGTGATCTTTATTTACATATACGCCTAGTCCCGCATCCACTGTTTGATGTGCAAGGCCATGACCTAGTGATTACGCTACCCGTTACGCCATGGGAAGCCGCTCTAGGCGTCAAAGTGACCGTGCCTACACTAGAAGGCAGTATCAATGTCACGATCACACCGAATAGCCCATCGGGTAAGAAGCTCCGCATTAAAGGTAAAGGGTTAAAGGGCAAAAGGGTGACGGGTGACCTGTATGCTATTCTAAAAGTGGTAATGCCCACTACGTCGAATGAAAAATCCAACGAGTTATGGCGGCAGCTATCAGAGGTGGCGAGCTTTGACCCTAGAGCAGAATGGAGTGCAAAAAAATGACAGAAATATCATTTAGCCTGCGACTCAATGAATTGTGCCAGCTTGAGAGTATCGAGCCCGACATCGTCATCGAAATAGTTGAGTATGGCATCGCTCAACCCGTCAAAGGTGAAAATACCGCCGACTGGGTATTTGATACCACCACCGTTCACTGGATCAAGAAAGCCGTTCGACTCCATCAAGACTTAGAAATAGACTGGGTCGCCGTCGCCATGGTGATTGATTTAATGCAGCAGAAAGAATCATTACTTAGAGAAAACGAACATTTTCAATGCCAGTTAAAACGGTTTCTTGAGGATTAGTAGAGAACCCTATTCATATGGCGTTAGCCCGCTTTGGCGTGCTTGATGGTGAGTGGCTATCACTGTTAGCCACTGCCTTAACTAATGACCTTCTACGGATTTCAAAAAATCACCCAGTAACGTTTCCATTAATCTATTTCTAGCTTGGAAACAGGCATCGTCTGCTTTACTGGTGTATTGTGCTTCGCTATTGTGAATCCAAGTATAGCGCTCTGCTTGCTGACTTTGTTGGCTAAAAATGTTCATGTCTTGGTTATTTTTTACGGTCAGGTTGGCGTTATAGTTACAAGTAAACGTCCCTGATCCAAAAGCGTGGTCTAGCAGCTTTTCGTATTGATCAAACCTTAAGTACATTCTGTAATCATCCTTAACCGTCGGGGCGCTGGCGGTGGAAACGGTCATGCCTGATTTTCTTTCTAGCTCTTCGGCTAAGTTGACACGAATCTGAGTCAAATAGACTGACCAGTCTATTACTTCAGAGGGCTTTAAAGGCGCTACCCACACCTGTTTTGGCTTGCTGGCGGGGTTAAGGTTCACTTCAAAGCCATATTCATGGTAATCCATGGTGCCGCAGCCTGATAGAAATAGGGCGAACAGAATCAAACCATAGTTAATGAGTTTCATTTAGTTGGCTCCTGTTAGTTGAAATGCCGCCCAATAATAAGGATGAGCATTAAACTGGTTTAATATTTTGCGCTGAGAGGCATTCAAAGCCTGTCCTTTATTATTAGTGGCAAGCCGTTGGTGAAACTCCGTCATTAGCTGTTCTGTTGCGCTGTCATCAACTAGCCAGAGTGATGACACAATCGAACGGCTACCTGCGAACAGAAACCCGCGAGTAAAGCCTAACAGGTCATTACCATTGGCTACTTCATTGAGCCCTGTCTCACAGCCGCTTAACACCACTAGGTCGTTGTTGAGCTTTGCTCGGTAAAGCTCCGCTACTGTCAATCGTTGAGTCTCTTGATTATCACCAGCGAGAAGCAGGTATGAATCTAACGGTGCCGAATTTTCATACACCCCATGTGAGGCAATATGAAGGTAGCGGAAGTTAGAGGCTTCATTAAGCAAGGTGGATTTTGTCGCCATCGACTGAAGAAGTAATTTTTTTGTGCCATAAAGGTTGGCCACCTGCTGAGCCTCTTGCTCTGCGCCCGGTAAATCCTGAGTAGGGTTGCCCAGTATTAGAATAGAGTCGTTTCGAGAGGTCGGTTTGGCAATATATTGGCTCACCGCCAGACTGGGTAGCTGCCTGATTGAATGATACTTTTCGAGTAAGAACTGTTGGCCGTCATGCAGTGCAGACATCGGAATGTAGTGCAGTGACTCATCTAATACCAAGACTACTTCATCACTCTTGATGAGTCCTTCTATAGGCTTCCAAAGTGCCCCATATAGTTGTTGAGCGGTTTGCTGATATTGGGCGCTATTGGTTTGACTAATATCGGTTCTAAAGCGCTGAGTTAACTCGGCAAGATCAATGGTACCCAGTGGAATGACCTTGATATCTTCGCGAGTGGCAACGAAGGCGTACCACTGGTCTTCTGTTTTAAAATACTCAACCAGTGTTTCACTCTTGTTGATAAGCTGCTGCAGACCGTTAAATTCATTTTGGTCAACGGCTAGTAAAGACGCCATTTGCGGTTGGGTTTTGCGAACAGTGGCTACTTTTCGCTTTAAACCCCTTTGCACATTGCCGCTATTGGATACCCATGCTGGTTCGTTGGTGTTGGAGGTGATGTCAGTTTGAGTTGTTAAGACAGAAGATATGTCAGTCCCACGGTTATGAAGCTCTTCATCTGCAAGCATGTCTATCATGGTTCTAGCCCTAGAACGCTCAGCCACGTTAAAGGCCGGCTCTACCTTTTTCTGCCTGACTAAGACATCAACCAGTGTTTGGTAGACTTGGGTTTTACTCCCAGTGAACCCTATCTTCATAGACTCGGTAGAGATATTTCCGCGAGTTGATTCAATGACATCAATAGACTGGTAGAGGTCTTTTTCGGCTGTTTCAAGCTGCCCTTGAGAGGCATAAAAACGACCGCGTTCAAAGAGTGACAGCCAGTGGAGCTCGGTCATTTTAGCGAGTTCAGGGTTATCGATAATTTTGGTGAACTCCTCTTCGGCACGCTTACTGTCCTGTTTTAGTATGGCTAATCGTGCATTTTGTAACTGAATACGCAGCTTACCTGCATCTTCAATTTCGCTGCCCATTGCGGCATCAGCCCCAATATCAAATAAATCACCCGATTGAAAAAGTAAGCCTAAAGTAATCATGCTGCCTGCGGTTAGATAGGTAGCGGTTTTTCTGCTCTCACTGACATAATCTAACTCGTCTGCTTGGTCTAGCTGTACCTGAACCATCCGCATATACGCTTCTCTAATTTCGTCGGGCTCTAAAACCGCTTGTTCAAGGTCTAGCTTAGTATGTAATTGTTCTAGGATAGCCAGTATGCGCTTGGCCTCAGCCTCATTGCCTAATTGAATGGCAGACAACGCCGTAATACCTGCGGTGACGATAACATCGCCACTCCATGGGGAGCGAGGTGAAAAGTTAACAGCATGTATTTTCAGGTTTTCTAGACCACCTGAGTATTCGATATATTCCGCTAAGGCTTCAGAGCCATACTTATACGCTTGTGAAAAGTCATTCAAACGATACCATGCCTCCATTTTTAAGCGCTTGTGTCTTGGCTTTGTAAAGCGCCAAAATGACATGTCGTGTTTATTGGCTTGAAAATCCCAAGGACTACCGTTGTAGAGCGTTTGCAACCCTTCAGTGTATCCAGATTTCCCATACATATAACGAAACTGAGATTGGCTCAATTCATCGATGCAAGAGAAAAATGCCTGAAACCGATTGGTTGAGAGATAGAGCTCACACACGGTTAAAAAGTCGGCTTCATAGTCTTTGGCTGCGGCCACCTCTGTTGGGTCTTCAAGCATTCTTAATAGTTCTTGAGGCGTTTTTTCAGAAAAGAAAAACTGACCTTTTGGAGGTTCGGCGTGTGCTGGTGGTGCGATCAACAGTATTTGACAGAACCATAGCAGGGGGATGAATATTTTTTTGATCATAATGATTACCAGTTACCTAAACAAAGTGGTTCGCAACGATTCAACGGTGCTATTTTTGGGTGGTAAACATGAGTACAGCTTCTGCTGTTTCTGCTTCTTTATTACTATTCTTTTTCATAACTTTCTTCAAACCTCGTTGGCCACGAGTTCTAATAACGCCTTGCTTAACATCGCGTGCAAGGATGTAGTATCCATTTGATGGGTCATAAACATAACTGGGTAGGGCATCGACAACATCATCATTGCTGGCAATAACCTGAATGCTTTCGACTCCGTAAGGTTCGCTGGCTTCAAATTCACCGAGTGATATCCACTTATTCGCATCGTCTGCATTAACGTAATAGACAAAGCGTCGATTGCCTTGCACTTCATTTATGTCGAGCAGATAAGAAAGCTCTTGTTGCTCGTTTTTGCTGTGACCCACGATGTAGAAGTAGCCGGGTTGATTAACTTTGATGAGAAGCTCAATGGTATCGCCCCCGTTGAATAACAGTTGTCGACTACCTTTATTGGTACTGAGTTGAACCTTAAAATCACTACTAATGGCGTAGCCTTTGTGCAGCAGTGCATCGAAATCAAGTGCGACAGGATCTGTTCGGTAATGTTGGTAGCTAGCAGGCGTTAATTCGATAAGGCGGGTTTTAAGGGTGTTTCCTTGTTTGTCGGTGAGTGAGTAGGTGACTTGAATACCCTGATCGTGAATTTGATACGAGCCAGAAAAAAAGTATTTAGCTTGATCAGGGTTTGACACGGTTTGAACCAGAGACTGAAGCTGAGACAATAAGGCATTGGCAAACGGTGTGATTTCTCTAGAATTTTCTAATGTAGCAGGGCGCACATAGATACGGTTTTGGTTGATGCCTTTTGATAGTAACCGAGCCGCTAACTGAAGCGAATTAACGCGTTTCTCTAACGAGATCAGCTTACGTCTAAGTTCTTGTTTCGTAATCGCAGGTGAAAAGTCCACGTTGTTTTGCCCTGACATAAAGGTAATGACTGTCAGGTATTTTTCATACTGCTCGTACTGAGACAGGAGTTCAGCGAGTTGATCATAGTGTTGCTCAATGGGCAGTTTTGCCATATTTTCTAATTGCGTATTGATTGACTGTTGTATCGATTTAATTTGCTGCTGATAGTTAGCTAATGATTTAGTCGTATCCATTTTGGCGGAACAATACTGCTGCTTAAGGGCCGCATAGCAGTCGAACTCCACCCCTATCATGGGTAGGTCGGTGCTGGAGTGTGTCGTCGAGTTAAAGTAACTCTCGCCTTTATCGTTTTGGTAAACTTCTGAGCTACTTTCAATTTGTACAAAAATACTACTGGCCAAAGAAGATAGTGCTTCCTCTCTGGCGAGTTGAAGTGACTCACCATAGCCTTCACCTGTTATTAGTTTGGCGTTAGCCAAGGGTATTGATAGCAGTAGTAATAACAGGGCATATAGTTGAGTTTGTGCGAGCTTCATAATGGGTATTCTGATCCTAATCGCTAATAAAAAACTAAAGGGAGTATTTAGTAATTCGTTTATGTACCTTAGCCAGATACTTCTGGGTTTCTTCGTAAGGCAAATTTTTAATCAGGTGATCATAAACTTGCTGAGGTGTCATTGCATTAATGTGCTCTAATGCAGGTTTTAGTCTCCGCTTGCCAGTAAAGGCTTTGGCAACGTTGCCCGCTCCAGTGTTGTAGGCGGCAATAGAACAATATAATCGACTTACAGGGTCTTTAACCCCTTTAAGATAGCGGTAATACAGAATATTGAGATATGTCGTGCCGATCTCGATATTCTGTTCGCTATTGTAGAGATATGATGGTGATAAAATCTTAGGCTTGCCAAAGAGTTGTTGCGTGGCGTCTTGCCCGGCAGAGCCCGGCACGATTTGCATTAAACCATAGGCAGGCACACCTGACTTTGCCATAGGGTTAAATGCCGATTCGGTTTCGATAATCGCAAACACTAACGCATTGCCTACCTTTGCTTTCTTGGCATATTGCGCAACGTGTGGCTCTAGTGCTCGGGCAGATTTAGGGAGTTTATTCTGTTTTAAATCAGCCATGACTTTAGGCTTTTTAGGTTCAGCCTTTTCGTTTTTGCCTGGCTTAGGTGCTTCTTTTTTAGACTCTTCTTTAGGCGCTTCGGGTATCGATAACGGCACTTCCAGAGTAACGACTTTTTTACCCTTTGAATTGACTGTAACTGTCTGCTTTTTATTGGCGACCATATGGTCAACGATCTTATCGATCTCTTTGTCGCTAACTTGGTCATTGCCCGTTAAATAGGGCAGCAATATAGGGGCTGCTTTAACTTTGGCCGTTTTAAGGTTGGTGATTTTCTCTTTGCTACGCTTCTCGACGGCTTGTGCTATCTCATCTTTTTTAAATGCTTGGGCTTTGTTTTCTTTTATGAGTTTTTTGAGTGTCTTTTTTAGAGATACGTCTGCCGCTGGTGCTTTCTCATCACCATTTTTTTCTACTGCGGTTGAAATAGAAATAGTTTTCTTTTCAAAATCGACACGCTTCTTTTGGGTGTCGTTATTGGCATATTCAACCCATACTTTCTGGGATGAAATTTCGGGCTTATCCCAGACTTTGCCCACTTTAGCTTGATACTTAGCGGTTTCTTCCTGATTGATAAGCTTGAATGCTTCAAACTCCTCCAATAATTGCTTTTCAAAGGCTTTGTATTCTGCGTCTTGAGACGCCTGAAACTGTTGAAACTCTTTTTGTTCTTGTTCAGGGGATTGTTCAAAACGGTCGACGGCATTATCTAGCTCATCAAATGGATCGCTGGCCAGAGCCACAGGGGATAAAACCACCATTAGTGCGGATAGGGCAAAAATGCGAGACGAAACACCTTTCATGATGAGTTCCTGATATTGAATAAACGTAGATAGAACCAAATTTTAATTAGGGAGGTTGGTCCTCCCTAATTAAAATACTAAGCGGAATTAGCCGTTACCCTTGTCCAGCTCTGAATCAAGCTCTTGCTGCGCTTTATAGGCTTTAAATTCCTGGAACAAGACAGACTCATGCTGTGGTGACAGTTGGCGAGTCGAACCTTTAACAATTTCTTTGTAAAGCGCTGCTGTTGTAGCAGGAGACATAGTGACCATTACGCAAAGTTTTTGAGAACCATCCGGAAAGTCAATGTAATCGAGTTTAGTGGCGCGGCTTCCTGAAAGCTTTTGATTAGTAACCTGTTTTGATACTGACTCAAACGTGCTACCTGAAGACGAACCGTCAGCGGTATCGGTAAGGTTTTGGTAGGTTTTATCCATAGCCTTAACTTGAATATTGATCTGCTTTGCAATCTCTGCTCGGGCTAGGGCCGTCGCTTTATTTTTAAGAATGTTCATGTCTGCCGTGGTCTGCACGCATTGAGTGTCGGCAAAGCCATCTTCAATAATGGGCATGGTGACCCAATCCGGTAGTTTCGATTTTGAGGCCATTTGCTCGGTGTCAGCGGGCTGGTTTGAGGCGCATGCCGTGATAAATGAAGCGGCAATGGTGGTTAATGCTATTTTTTTAAGACTCATTTATTGCTCTCCTGAGAGTAATGTAAAACAGGTTTAGTAATATTTTAAAGGGATTAACTTACTAATAACTCTAGCTTAGTTTCTTTTAATTTCTAATAACCTAAGCAAACCAATCTAAAAGATCGATCACTGCAAACGTCGAAATATTGCTGATATAACAAATCATTACAACGTCCCAAAATAACTTTTAAACTCCGCTGCCGTGAGTAGGCTTTTTTCTATCAGTTCTAGCGATATACTGCCTTGTCCAAAAAGGTTGGGGCGGGTGTTTGATCTGAGGGAGGCTTGCAGTGTTGTAATTTCTTCATCAGAACCATGGACTTCTTTTTCGTACAGGTCTGCGATTGCTTTAGGGTGATCGCCTGTGCCGTAGGTAGTGGTTCCTATATAGGTATTGACGAAAAGGCCGGAGCGACCGGAGTCTAAGATCTCCATGTAATAGCTCGAGGTCTTGGAGTGGTCGATGACATAGTGAGTGGGGTTTGCGGGGTAGTCTGAATAGGTAAACTCAGACAGCTCAAAGGTTTCGCTATCGGTTTCTAACACCGGCAGCTGAAACCCTTCTATTAACGGCACCACGACATAAGCCGCAATGCGATCTTCACGATAAAACAGCGTGAGAAAATATTTTTCATGATAAAAATAGTTCGCCACGGTGTCTTCATCAATGGCTCGGGAAACTTGCGGACTGCCGACAAGCCCTTCAACGTAAGCTACCGTATTACCCACATGAATCTTACCCAAGGTTTCGTATTCTAAATCGTTGGTAAATAGAATCAGAATGTTTTCACGAGCTTCGTTAATCAGTGAAACCGCTTCAGTATATTCGCCCAACGCTATTACAAGCGCTAGAAACCCCAGTAAAATAGTTTTAGTTTTATCGTATTTTGCGGGTTTAGTAGGGGATTCAGACATTAAAAGCCTCTTGATAATGGCGTTAATGGAATAAGGGGGTAATACTGATTATAGTGTTATATTGAAATAGTTTTTTCAAATTTAATCCATGAACCATGGTTAGGTTATATTAATGCCGAGTGCTCGAAGCCATAAAGAAACACTGTTTGAAATCATATTTGAGTCGGATACTCATAGTGGTAAGTGGTTCGATATCGCTTTAATTATTTGTATTGTGATCAGCGTAGCGGCAGTCATGCTAGACAGCATACCTTCGATCCGCGAAGAGTATCGTACTGTATTTCAGTGGTTAGAATGGACCTTTACGATTCTGTTTACGATTGAGTATGCGGTGAGAATTTACTGTGTACCCAATCGTATGCGTTATATTTTTAGCTTTTATGGTTTAGTCGATTTAGTCGCTATTATCCCGACGTATTTAGGGTTGTTCATCACCGATGTGCAATATCTATTGGTTATTAGAATATTACGGATACTGCGGATCTTCCGAATATTAAAGCTAACGCGATATATTAGTCAGGCAAAACTGTTAACTGATGCGTTATATAGAAGTCAGGAAAAAGTCACCGTATTCTTCTTTTCGATATTTTCATTAGCCGTAATATTCGGGGCTGCGATGTATATTGTCGAGGGGGCTGAGAATGGGTTTACGAGCATCCCCAAGAGCGTTTACTGGGCTATTGTGACCATTACGACGGTAGGCTACGGTGATATTTCACCGCAAACAGGTTTAGGGCAAGTAATTGCTTCAGTCATTATGGTCACCGGTTATTCGATTATTGCAATTCCAACAGGCATTTTTGCCGCTGAACTTTCTCAAGTGATCAGAAAAGAAAAGTTGAGCAGAGTGTGCCCTGGCTGTAAAAAAGCAGGGCATGAGGCTAAAGCAAATTACTGTGATGATTGTGGTGCTAAGCTTTGATTTACGTTGGTATGTTTTAACAGATAGAGATCGCGGCAAAGTGCCGCGAATGTTTTGATTTTATGGCTCGACTATAGACAGGAGGGTAACCACAAAGTAGCTCCCGCTAAGTTTTACTGCTGACCCGCTAGAAGTGTTTGGCGATGCTCTTAAATCCATCACGAACTTCTTCTGCTAGAAGTTTTGCTGCCGCACCAATCTCTTTTGAAGCCTCTGCCGTTGCACTACCTATCTCTTTAGCTTTTGCTTCAAGCTTCTCTAGCTGACTTTCAACTTTTTCCCACTCATCGCCTGCGTCCATTTTAGCGAGCTTTAACTTTACTCGAAGCTCATCCCGCTCTTGCTTTAACTCATCAACGATATCTTCGAAATTTTTATTCCGTTCACTCATGGTGGTAGTTCCTTGTGGGTTGTTAACATAAAATGGGTAAACTAAAGCTTTAACGTTTACCCGTATACTTAGATGTGGGTAGTTTGTATGAGATAACAAGTCAAAACCGAAATATAATTCATTTATTTTTATCTATGGCATCACACTGGCTATTATAGGTAGTGTAAAGCGTCGCAAAGCTAAGCGGGAGTAATTGAAAGTGAACTAAACTCGTGTTTCAATGTCGAACCAACCCATAGAAACTTGATTGTAGAAAGTAGCAATATGGCAAAAGATACACAGAAAAAAGGCGGCTTATTAGGCAACCTTGCGTTTAACATCATTATTCCGGTGGTCATTCTTAGTAAGTTTTCTGGGGTTGATAGCTTGGGGCCTGCATGGAGCATCGTTGTTGCTCTGGCGTTTCCTATTGGCTATGGTCTTTGGGATCTTAAACAGTCAGGTAAAGTTAACGCATTCTCTATTTTGGGTATCGTGAGCGTCTTTTTAACCGGTGGTATTAGTCTATTAGAGTTAGACCCTCAATATATTGCGATTAAAGAAGCTGCGATACCTGGCTTGATTGGTTTGGCCGTGCTGTTTACCCAGCGAACTAAATACCCGATAGTGAAAATGATCATATTGAATCGAGAAATTATCCGTATTGATGATCTCTATTCTGTCTTGTCTGAAAATAATTACATTGATGAATTTGAGAAACGCTTAAAAATGGCTTCATTTATTGTTGCGGGGTCGTTCTTTGTCTCTTCGGTGTTAAATTATGTGCTAGCCAAGGTTATTTTGATAAGCCCACCGGGCACGCCCGCATTTAGCGAAGAGTTAGGGAAGATGACTGCACTGAGCTATCCAGTGATAGCATTACCCAGTACCGTTATTTTAATGCTGGCTATCTGGTATCTATTCAGTCAAGTAAAAAAACTAACAGGTGAAGACTTTGAAAGCTTTCTTGTGGGCTTTGAAAAGGACGAAGCAGAGAAACCAAGTCTTGAAAAAGTCGATATTGAAAAAATTGGTGTCGAAAAGTAGCTTATACTTTAATTTATTACGACGTGTTCAGATTATTTTTAGAATACTCTTCTGATAGAACGCCTTAGTTTCACTAAGGCGTATGATTATTGCACTCTCCTTTGAACTATATTTCTATGGTTCGTTCTTAACAACATGCATATACCCTGCTATTTGCACTCCTTAAAACCTATTTAAACGGAACTATACAATGATTGATTTTCGTAGCGATACCGTGACGCGCCCAAGCTCAGGAATGAGAGCATGTATGGATAAGGCCGAAGTGGGAGATGACGTTTATGGTGATGACCCAACGGTTAATGCGCTTGAAGCGCGAGTGGCCAGCATGCTGGGCATGGAGTCTGCAGTATTAGTCCCGAGCGGTACCCAGAGTAACCTTATTGCGCTGCTAACACACTGTGGAAGAGGGGATGAATATATTGTTGGGCAAGACTACCACACCTATAAATATGAAGTCGGTGGTGCTGCTAGCCTAGGGAGCATTCAGCCCCAGCCATTAACGGTGGCTGATGATGGCACGTTGGATTTGGATAAGGTGGCTAACGCGATAAAGCCGGATGATTTACATTTCGCGAGAACACGGCTATTAGCCTTGGAGAATACTCATTCAGGAAAGGTTATTTCGAATGCGTATTTAGACCGAGCCGCTACCTTAGCGCGAGATCGGGGGTTAGCGTTTCATTTAGATGGTGCAAGAGTGTTTAATGCGGCAGTTGCTCAAGGCATTGATGTGAAAGAGATTACATCACGCTTTGATAGCGTTTCTATTTGTTGTTCAAAGGGGTTGGGGGCGCCTATTGGGTCTTTGTTGGGTGGTAGTGCGGCGTTTATTAACCAAGCCCGGCGGTGGCGAAAAATGGTCGGTGGTGGCATGCGACAAGCGGGTATTCTGGCTGCGGGTATTGATTATGCATTAACGCATAATATTGAGCGTTTAAAAGAAGATCACGACAATTCGGCGTATTTAGCAACATTATTGCGTGATATACCGGGGGTTATCGTAGAGCAACCCAATACAAATATGCTTTATATCGAACTAGATAGTGCAGTGTTGGGCGCTCGCCTTCAAAATCATCTCGCCAGTCGAGATATTCTAATCTCCGGGGGTAAGCGGATACGCTTAGTAACACACCTTGATATTAATGTGGCTGATATTGAGAAGTTTGTAGCAGAAGTGAAAGCGGTAATCTAGTTTTGTTGACCCACTGAATCACCTATGTGACTATTGGTCATATTATGACTGGCAGTATTTTGTGTAAAATACTGTCAGAAATGGCCAGTTATCAATGGTGGGTGCATGGAATCCCAAACACGAAAAGAACGAGAGTTTGCTCGGCGAGAACAAGAAATACTCCTTGCCGCTTTATCACTCTTCGACAACCCTAGTTGGGAGCAAGTGACCGTCGACCAAATTGCCAAAAAGGCAGACATTGGTAAAGGCACGGTTTACAAACACTTTTCTACGAAAGATGAAATTTACGCCCGCATTGCGCTGGATTTTCATGACCGCTTACTGGCTGAGTTTAGGGCGATTAATCATGAACAACCTGTCGAGCAATTGATGAGGGCCGTCATACGCCAATCCTTTACGTTATACCTCGCCTGCCAGGCTCACGCTCGTGTTAGTTTTTATTGTAAGCGATCTGATTATATTGAACGGCTTAGTCGGTCGTATCAAGAGCGTTTTGAATGTATGGAAAAACAGTTTGAAGCGTTTATAGGACGCATTTTAGATATTGGCATTGAACAAGGTGTTATTCCTAGACGACCCTATGAACAGCTTATTATGGGTCTTGAGGCTACCTTTGATGGCGCTATGTCGATGATTTGGAATACAGATATTAGTAGTCAGTCGAAGATTGATCAAGATGAGTTTGTGACATTTATTAGTGAATATATGATCGCCGGGCTAACAGGATTAAGCGCTGGAGCGCGTTAAGTTTAATCGTAATTAATAAAAATAAGACTATAGGTTTAAAGGGCAAATATGAACCGTTCAATCATTATAGCGATAGTGCTTACAGTGGTCTCAGTAGGGTGGGTACTTTCCGGCTCTAGCGCCACAACCGAGCCTGATTTAGCTGCAACAACCGGCCAGGCGTCGCCTGAAAAATTCAAAGTTAAAGTCAAAACAATTGTGGCTGAGACGGTGACTAATAGCTTATATCTACAAGGCCAAATAGAGGCTGCTAGAGAGATTGAAATAAGGGCTGAAGTGCAAGGTGTTGTGACTCAGTTAGGCCGCGACAAAGGGAGTCGGTTAAAGAAAGGGGAGCGCATAGTCGAATTAGATGTAAGTGACCGGTTGGCGCAGTTAAAAAAAGCTAAGGCTGAACTAGAGGTTAAAAAGTCTGAACGGAATGCCGGGGCTCAGTTGCAAAAGAAAAATATGTTATCTATCAATCAGCAGCAGAAAAATGTTGCAAATGTGCTGGCTGCAGAGGCGGCGGTTAAAGAGATTGAAGTCGAAATTGATAAAACCTCAGTAAAAGCCCCCTTTGATACGGTATTGAATGATCGCTATGTGGAAGTTGGCGACTATGTTTCGCCGGGGGATTCGTTGGCCTATTTAGTGGATGATAGCACTATATTAATTACCGCAGATGTACCTCAACAATATATTGCCGATATTATAATCGGACAAACCGTAAATGCTACTCTGCTTGATGGTCGAATGCTTGAAGGAACAGTCAGTTTTATTTCAAGCTCTGCTGACGCGAATACTCGAACATTTAGAGTTGAAGCAAAAGCTGAAAACGTGACTAACATTTTACGGTTCGGCCAGAGCGCGCGGGTGACTGTCGAAACGGGGGAGCAAAAAGCCCATAAGTTGACTGGCTCTTTGCTTGACTTGAATAGTGACGGTCTATTACAGGTTAAAGGGGTGGATACTCAGCATCGTGTCATTACTCAAACTGTCGATATTATCCGCAGCGAGCGAGATGGGATTTGGCTGCAAGGGTTACCAGAAACGTTCAAAATTATTACTGCAGGGCAGGGCTTTGTAACTGAAGGGGATGAGGTTGAGCCCATAGAAGACACCCCTGATTCGGTGACATTATGACTGACGGTAAAGCCAACCTGATTGATTGGGCTATTAATAGGCGTAGAGCGACACTTCTCGTCTTATTGTTTTTACTGGTCAGTGGTATTTTTGCATACCAGGCTATACCTAAAGAATCAGAGCCTGATATCGCTATTCCTATTATTTATGTATCTATGTTTCATGACGGTATTTCACCGGCTGATGCTGAACGTCTTTTGGTTCGCCCGATGGAGAAGGAGCTTAAATCTATTGAAGGCGTCAAAGAGATGCGATCTTCTGCGGGGGAAAACCATGCATCCGTGACGCTTGAGTTTGATGCAGGGTTTGATAGTCAGTCCGCTTTAGATGATGTGAGAGAGCAGGTTGATAGAGCCAAGGTTAATCTACCTTCTGAAACAGAGGAACCGGAAGTTAATGAAGTTAACGTAGCGCTTTTTCCGGTGCTAAGTATGAGTTTATCTGGACCTATTCAAGAGCGAAATCTATTGCGAATAGCGAGAGATCTAAAAGATGATATTGAAGGGCTTCCTGGCGTTCTCGAAGTTGATATTGGGGGAGATCGTGAAGAAGTCCTTGAGATTATTGTTGATCCCTTAATATTAGAGACTTACAACATCAATTTTGAAAGTGTTCTCAATATTGTTAACCGTAATAATCAGTTAGTTGCCGCAGGTGCAATAGATAGCGGTCATGGCCGGCAGTTGATGAAGGTCTCTGGGGTTATTGAAGATTTAGAAGATATTTTGTCTTTACCTATTAAAGTGGTCAGCGGCACGGTTGTTAGTTTTCGAGATGTTGCGTCTGTGCGCCGGACTTTTAAAGATCCAGAAGGGTTTGCCCGAGTGAATGGTGAGCCTGCGATCTCACTTGAAGTAAAAAAACGGGTAGGCTCGAACATCATTGAGGTGATTAAACAGGTAAAACAGATTGTTGCTGAAAAAAGAGAGTACTGGCCTAGCTCATTGAAGCATACGTATATCATCGATAAGTCAGGCCAGATTGTTGATATGCTAAAAGACCTCCAAAACAACGTATCCAGTGCGATAGTCATGGTGATGATTGTTATTGTGGGAGCACTAGGCTTACGTTCATCGTTATTAGTGGGAGTTGCTATACCTGCATCGTTTTTATCCGGTATCTTGATTATTTATGCGATGGGTTTCACCTTGAATATCGTGGTGCTATTTAGCCTTATTCTGGTTGTTGGCATGTTGGTTGATGGTGCTATTGTAGTGACTGAGTTGGCGTCAAGAAACCAGGAAGAAGGCTTGCCAGCAGGAAAGGCATTTTCACAAGCTTCAAAGAGAATGGCATGGCCCATTATTGCCTCGACTGCCACAACGCTTGCTGTGTTTTTGCCGCTTATTTCATGGCCGGGCACCGTCGGCGAGTTTATGAAGTTTTTACCTATTAC
This sequence comes from Alkalimarinus alittae, assembly GCF_026016465.1. Taxonomy (NCBI): domain Bacteria; kingdom Pseudomonadati; phylum Pseudomonadota; class Gammaproteobacteria; order Alteromonadales; family Alteromonadaceae; genus Alkalimarinus; species Alkalimarinus alittae. The sequence continues at coordinate 3,248,078 of NZ_CP100390.1, read as the reverse complement.
CGTGATTATCTGTTTGCTCGCTTCATTGGTCGTTGCCTTGGTGTTTTTGCCAGTATTAGGAAGTTGGCTAGGCGGAAGCCGACAATCTAACAAGGAGGGAGAAACCTCCACTCAAACACTCTTAATGTCAGGCTATGTTAAGTTATTGGGGGCATTATTACGCCACCCAGGAAAGACGCTATTACTTGCGATGATGATTATAGCGGTTACTTATGCAACTTACTCACAGATCGGTAAAGGCGTAGAGTTTTTCCCGTCAGTTGAACCCGAGACTGCTCAGGTGTTAGTTCAAGCAAGGGGAGACCTGTCGGTATATGAGAAAGATGAACTACTTAAACAGGTTGAGCAACGATTTTATGGCATGCCTGAGCTGAAGTCGTTGTATGCAAGGTCATTTAATCGCTCTCAGAGCAATGTTTCTGAAGATGTGATTGGTTCAATACAGTTTCAGTTCATTGATTGGAAGGACCGACGAGTCGCCTCTGAAATTTTGGCCGAAATGAAAGAGAAAACTTCTGACTTGGCCGGCATTCAATTAGAGTTCCGAAAAGAAGAAAATGGCCCATCAGGTGGGAAACCCATCCAGCTGCAAGTGAGCGCGATGATACCCGAGCACGTTCAAGAAGCGGTAACCGTTATTCGAGATAAAATGACTGCGTTAGGTGGGTTTAAAGACGTTGAAGATAACCGACCCTTACAGGGGATAGAGTGGCGTTTACAGGTTGATAGAGGCGCCTCCGCACAGTATGGCGCTGACATCGTATTGATTGGCAGTGCAATTCAATTAATAACCAATGGTTATCGTGTGTCAGACTACCGACCTGATGACTCAGATGAAGAAATTGATATTAATATTCGCTTTCCGAAGAGCGAACGCACGCTTGATAAGTTTGATAATTTTAGTATCCAGACAGAAAAAGGGATGATCCCTCTCAGTAATTTTGTAACCCTAACGCCAGCCCAAAAAACGGGCACCATAAAACGAGTGGATGCCAAAAGGGTTATTACTATACAGGCGGATGTTGAAGAAGGGCAGTTGGTTAGTGAACGGCTACAGTCGTTACAGGCGCAGTTTGAAAAAGGCGGATTGAAGCCTGATGTGAAAATAAACGTCAAAGGCGAAGATGAAGACCAACGAGAAACGGCACAGTTTTTATCCAATGCGTTTTTGATGGCGCTATTTATGATGCTGCTGATATTGGTGACTCAGTTTAATAGCTTTTATCAGAGTTTTCTGGTGCTCAGTGCTATCGTGTTTTCGACTGCAGGAGTGCTAATTGGCTTAATGGTAACCGCTCAGCCGTTTGGCGTGGTGATGGTGGGTCTTGGCATTATTGCCTTAGCGGGTATTGTGGTAAATAACAATATCGTACTGATTGATACTTATAATGCTTATATCAAAGAGGGACTGACACCCTATAAAGCGGCACTTATCACGGGTGAATTAAGGCTAAGGCCGGTTCTTCTGACGGCTGGTACGACTATTTTAGGACTAATTCCGATGGTTCTCTCGATGAATATCGATTTTATTAATCGGGACGTTTCGTTTGGCGCTCCATCTACTCAATGGTGGACACAGCTTTCAAGCGCGATTGCAGGAGGGTTGGCATTTGCGACGTTGCTGACTCTGTTTCTAACGCCGTGCCTGCTAGTGATGGGCGCTAATGTTAGCGCTTACTTTAGGTTGAAAGTGTCAAATCGTTCAACGGTTAAGTCGGCTACTGATGCTTTTTCTTCAAATTAAGTTAAGGAATTTGACTGTGCTGGCGAGTGGGGGAAATAGCCCCGCTCATACCTTGGTTGTGGTGGTTGTCTAAGGCGCAGGCTATCTGGACTGGCTGATTATCAGAAAACTTTACTAGAATTTCTTTGGTGTCGCCAGGTTTTAAGAATACGGCTGGGTGCTCGTTGATGAGCTTAACCATCGGAGACGCGTCATCTGATGATGAATTACCATGGCTGTGTCCTCCTGGTACGCTGATCTCTTGACTACCGTGTTCTAGAAACTCATTAATAAATGCGTGGTCTGCTAATACTTCGTTAAAGTCTAATGCCATGACCATCAGGTGAGGCTCGAAACTGCTATTGGTAAAGACAAATCGAATATTGGTGTCAGTAGGTACGTTTATTTGTTTTGGGACAAATCTTAATGTGCCGACTTCTATGACGACACTTTCATGAGCTGCAGCCTCACCGAATAACGGGTCAGATTGATAATCACCTAATACGGCTTCTGCCGTTAGGCCTGCCGCATGGCTAAATGGCACCGAACTTAATGTGAGTAACCCTGCGAATACGGTGCCGAATGATTGACCTAGGTTCATAGTAGACCTGTATTGAAACAGTGGGTGGATTATCGCTAAATATCCCATTTTATAGGCTGAGATTGCAATAGTGCTAGGCAGTGCATGTTAACCATTTGACACTTTGTTTAAGGGTGTTGCGCACTTTAGTCAATGACGTAGACTTACAGATTACGTAAAATTGAGAATTAGAGACTGTTTTCAAAGCATAGGTGTTTCGGTAGGCCTATTTAAAATTATTATTGTTGAGCTGTATTATGTCTGTTGTAAATACATCAAAAGAATTGAGAAATAAATATAACGAAGTAAGAGCGCTAGTTGAACGTTCAACCAGTAATGCTAAGCAACGATTTTTCCAGACCGATAAACTACTTCAGGCTGAAAAGACACCGTTTGAAATTATTTACCAAAAAGATATCGTCCGTTTACGATACTACCCACCCTTGAAAACCTCTGAAATTATTGTAGATGGAGAGACGGTGAGCGTAGCGAAAAATACCCACAAGATACCGTTGGTGATGGTCGCGCCGCTTGCTGTAAATATGTACATTTATGATCTTTTCCCTGAGCGTAGCCTTGTTAAATACTTACGCGCCAAAGGGTTTGAGCTTTATTTAATCGACTGGGGAAGACCCGGTTGGGATCACAATCACTACACTATTTCTAGTTACTTTGCAGAGCTAATGCCTGATGTCTTGGCAAAAGTTAGAGGCCATAGTGGCTCTAAAAAACTTTCGTTGCATGGCTGGAGTTTTGGAGGACTGTTTAGTGCGTGCTACACCTCATTGGGCGACCCTGATATTGTTAATTTGGCATTGGTCGGAGCGCCGGGAGATTATCATGCCAATGGCGAGTTAGGTAAACAGTATCGAGGTATCTCTAGAAAACTTAACTGGTTAGATAAAAAAGCGGGCTGGCGTGTTCACAATACACCGCGTAGATGGTGGCGTTCGCCTGGTTGGGTTAACTCGTTAGCATTTAAGCTGACAAACCCGATAGGCAGCCTGCAAGGGTATTTAGATTTATTAAAAAATCTGCATGATGAAGAATATGTGATATCACACGCGACCAATGGCGCTTTTTTAGACAATATGGTGGCGTACCCTGGTGCCGTTATACAGGATGTTATTCAATACCTCTGGGCTGATAACATAGTGGCAAGAGGCGAGCTCCCCATGAAGGATGCGCAAGGACGTTTTGCGAATATAAAATCTAACATGCTTTTGGTGGTAGGCAAGCAAGACCCTATTGTGACTAAAGATTGTAGTGTTGCAATGTTAGAGCATGTTGCGAGCACAGATCAGCAGGTTCTTGAAGTTGAGGGTGGGCATATGGGAATACTGTCTGGCAGTAAAGCGCCTAAAACTATATGGCCCGAGGTTGCGGAATGGTTGGCTACGCGCTCTAACTAGCTAGCAATTATTTTATGTGGCTCTGTTTGTTCATCAGTAAAGGCTCATAAATGGGGTTAAATTGGTTGGCGGCGTCAATAATGGATGTTGCCGTCAATGAAGGTACGCCATAGACCTCAAATCGAGTGTCAAAGCGCTGTTGAATCTTCAGGGCCAGTAGATCAAAGTCACCATCGCCTGATGCCAGCACTATTGTATCGACCTCACTGGCGGCTTCGTAGGCATCTAACGCGATACCTACGTCCCAATCACCTTTAGCAGACCCATCACTTCTTTGAATATAAGGTTTAAGTTTGACCTCAAACCCTAACTGCTTTAAAAAACTCTGAAAGCTGCGCTGTTTAGGGTCACCACGATCTATCGCATAGGCATAGGCAGCAACAATCTCACCTTTTTGGCTAACGTCTTTCCAAAATGCCGTGTAATTGAACTGCGCCTGATAGGCTTGCCGAACGGTATAGTAGATATTCTGAACGTCAACGAATAAAGCGATTTTGGCTGACATAGTGCGCCTTGTGTTATTTGGATTTGTTGTTCTAAATAGGTTATGGCTTGCTATGCTAGTAAACCATAACTATCAGGTAATGATCTATTTGGCTCGTTGTGCTGAAGCTTCTGCCAGTTGCGCAATGAGTGCTTTGGTATCGTCCCAACCAATACAGGCGTCCGTAATACTCTGGCCGTAAGTTTCGGCTTTATTGCCGACTAGATTCTGCCGGCCTTCAACTAAGTGGCTTTCGACCATTACGCCAAATATCGTATCGTCACCGGTCTTAATTTGATCACAGACATTGCTGCATACATCCATCTGTTTTTTAAACTGTTTACTGCTGTTAGCATGACTAAAGTCTATCATGACTTTTTTAGGTAACTTGGCTGTTTCAAGCTCTGCGACCACAGCGGCGACACTCTTTGCGTCGTAGTTGGGTTCTTCGCCGCCCCGTAGAATAATATGACAGTCAGCATTACCGGCGGTCTCGACGATCGCTGAGTGGCCAAATTTGGTTACCGATAAAAAGTGGTGTGAAGCTGCAGCGGCTCCAATTGCGTCAATAGCGACTTTGGTGGTGCCGTTGGTAGCATTTTTAAAACCAACCGGGCACGAAAGCCCAGATGCTAACTCTCTATGAACCTGAGACTCAGTAGTACGAGCGCCAATCGCGCCCCAGCTAAGAAGGTCAGCCATATATTGTGGGGTTATCATATCGAGATATTCGGTCGCTGTTGGCAACCCCATATCATTAAGGTCGAGAAGAAGTTTTCGGCCAATACGAAGCCCGTCATTGATTTTAAAACTGTTATCCATAAACGGGTCATTGATCAGCCCTTTCCAACCGACAGTGGTACGTGGCTTTTCAAAATAGACTCGCATAACAATATCAAGATGATCTTTATACTGCTCTCTTAGTTTGACTAATTTTTGGCCATATTCAATGGCGGCTTTAGGGTCATGTATAGAGCAGGGGCCAATGATAACGAGCAGTCGGTTGTCTTCATTGTTGAGTATGCGGTGTATTGCCTCTCTGCCTTGATAGACTGTTTTAGCCGCTTTATCTGTTGCAGGAAATCGCTCAAGAAGTGCAACGGGTGGTAATAGTTCTTTAATTTTTTTAATTCGAATGTCGTCTGTTTGGTAATGCATATCTTATCTCGTGTTATCTCTTTCTAACGGTCTTTCTCGCTGCAGTAATGTGCAAAGTAGAATGAGGCGCTAATTATTATTAGAAGGTTTTGATAAAAGTATACCAGTAACAATCACCCCGCAGGCAGCTATTTGCCAAATAGTCAGACGTTCATCCAGTATAAAAAAGGCAATAATGATGGTGAAGACCGGGATAAAATTAATATAAGCGGTTGCCTGTGATGCAGATATTTTGCTGACCGCGTAATTATATAATCCGTAGGCGCCAATGGAGACCATTATACCTAGATAAAAAATGGCAATAAGGCTGTCGACTGAGTAGTTTGCGGGGACTGGAAACCATAGCGCAGCAGGAAAGAAAAACACTGCCCCGCTCGCTGACTGAAGCGCAGTAAGAAAAAGTGCTGAATAGCGTAATGTAAGGTGTTTTAACAATAGGGTATAACCGCAAGCACAAGCCATTGCTAAAAACTCAAAAAAGTTGCCCATAACAGGGTTGGGTGCACGTTCGGTTTCGCTGCCGAGAAGGCTTAACGAGATGGCGCCAGCAACGGCGACGATAAAACCAAGAACGGTCTTTTTACTGAGCTGTTCTTTTAAGAAAAAATAAGCACCTACTGCCACCATTAAAGGGAGTAAGGATGTGATGACACCCGCTTGAGATGCGCTGGTGTTTTTCAATGCGATGGATTCGAAAATAAAATAAAGGCAGGGCTCAAATAGGCACATGCCTGCGAGGTATTTCCAGTCACCTTTTTGGTACGAGACGTTACCTAGACGACGGAATACTAGCATAAAGCAGAGGGTTGCGATAAGCATTCGAAAAAAAATCACTTGAGCAGGGTGAAATTCAACAAACGCAATTTTTAATGCGATGAAGGAGCTACCCCATAAAAATGTAGCAATAATTAACGCAATAAAGGGGATGTTTGGGGTTAAAAGGGGCGACTGGATTTTAATGATGAAAGCCTTTAATAGTAGGTTGTCTCAAAACATAAAGGCTAGGTTCTTCTATTAGCCTGTTTTCGTTACACTGATTTTATTTGAGTTGAGGTAAACTGACGTTATAGCCTAATGAAATAGAACAAAGGTAGAGGCTTATCTTTTCAAATAGTAATCTATCAGACAATAGTGAATTTTAGTATGCGTTTCCATTCGACTCTAGTATTAGTGATGCTCTTTTTTTCGGTGAGTGCTGAGGCTAACTGTTTAGCTAATGCTCGCTCACCTGAAAATCAACAGCAAACAGCATATGAGCGCATCTATTGCGAAATCGTAGAGCGAGGGGAGGGGAAGCGTCTGCCCCGGTTTGAGGATTTCAAAAAAAATGATGTAATGGTTCAGAGGTTGTTATTGAAACGACCAGCACAAAAGCTAAAAATCGCGTTGCCGTCACCCTCAAAAGCAAAGGCAAAGAAAGGGGCTAATCAAACCAGTGTGTTAGATAAGCCTGCACGACTTAAACAAACTAATAAAGCAAATGAAGTGGCATCGGTTGTGTCGTCTAATGTATCGCTTTCTCGCTGCACCTTGGGAAAAAACCTTATAACCTGTGGTCAGCGCCGCTTTGGGTTGATAAGAAATGAACCTAATGGCCGGTTGGCTAACGGAGTATTAGGTGATCAACATCTAATGGCTCTACCTCCTTTTAGAGGTGATGCCGAAAACGGTCGCGAGGTTCAGTTTTACCTGTCTGAAGTATATGGCCACTATATCCAGAGAATGATTGATATTGGTTTGGGTGCCTCGACCATGAGCTACGCCCGCTTTTATCATACGTTTTATGACTTAAAAGTGAAGAGTGTTGATTTTAGCGAGCGCTTTGAAACCATGTACCGCTTCCTCAAGAAAGACAAAAAAACCATGGCTGTGAAGACACTGCCGAGCCACAAAAGACCTCATAGTCTTTCTCAATGTGACGATATTACCGAAAAGATGATTGTGTGTGATATCGGTAGTGTTAATTGGGTCTATATGAACTAAAGCTTGTATAGATTCTCATCATAGGCGCTTATATTTCAGTGGTTTCTCATGGGCCGCAGGGGTTGGCAATGCTAACAAGCCGAAACCTCGGTTCAGTGCTGAACCTTTGGGTCAATTATGCATCTATTGCTGCGCCTTTAGTGCAACCTGCGGTGGTGTACAATAAAAATGAAGTGGTTGTAAGTTTTCAAGTAGATCAAAAGCTAGTAGGGTTTCATCCTTTAATTATTGAACTATTACTAGGGGTTATTAAGTCAAACGTTAAGAGTCTTACGGCTAAAAACTTTGACTTGAACGGGGTATCCGTTAGCTTCTCTGCACCGGCTTATGCTGAGCGCTACGAGAGGCTGTTAGAGTGCCCGGTCTGCTTTAATCAGCCGCTTGACCAGATACGCTTTGACGCAGCATTATTAGATTTGCCCCTAACCATGACAAACCCAGCGGGTGAGCAATTAGCGACCCATCAATGCGAAAAAGCATTAATGGAAACGGGAGCAACAAAAGCATTAAGTAATGAGATTAAGTCTATTTTGACGCTGTTGATGGCGAAGTCACCGACGGTCGAGCAATTGGCAAGTTCATTTAATATGTCTGAACGAACGTTAAGGCGTAGGTTAAGTGAAGAGGGGACTAGCTTTCGGCAGCTGCTGCAAGAGGTCCGCTTTGATGCCGCAAAACACCACTTATTATACACAGACAAATATATAGAGCAGATTAGCTTTGATCTGGGCTACAATGAAACGTCTAATTTTCGGTCTGCATTTAAAAGCTGGAGTGGGTTATCACCTAAGCAGTGGCGTATCGAAAACAGGCGATAGAGGAGAGTTATTGAGTCTTGAACTGAGACATTAACGCTGAAATCTCAGTGGAAAGCTGCGACAGCTGGTCTGAAAGCTCTCTGACCTCGTTGGCTACTTCAAGCGTTCCGGTGCTCACCTCTTCGACCTGCGTGATATGGCGTGTTATTTCTTCTACAGCCTGACTTTGTTCTTCAGTAGCTGCAGCGACTTGGAAGTTAATATCGTTAATAGAGTCAACAGAATTGAAGATTTCGGTGAGTATGTTGCCTGTCTCATGAATGCTGTCAACGCCTGATTGTGTCATGCTTTCGCCTTGCTTCATTGCATTGACTGCAGAGCTAGCGCCTTTTTGCAGCGCTTCTATCATACGTTCAATTTCGTCAGTGCTTTCGGCTGTACGTTGAGCCAGACCTCTCACTTCATCGGCGACTACTGCAAACCCACGTCCTTGTTCACCCGCTCTAGCGGCTTCGATTGCGGCATTTAAGGCGAGCAAATTAGTCTGCTCGGAGATACCACGAATGACTTCTAAAATGCTACCTATTTGCTCAGTCTGCTTGCCTAGATCAACAATAACCTCGCTGGTACTTATTATTTCATCAGACAGTTGTTTGATTTTAGTAATAGAGTTTTGAACCGCCTGTTGACCTTGCTCTGACTTATCTTTTGTTGCCGCAGCTGAACTAGCCGCTTGGTTAGCGTTTCCTGCAATTTCTTGAACAGTAGCGGCCATTTCAGTGATCGCAGAAGCTACGCTTATGATGTTTGATTTTTGCTGATCGACCGCAGAAGAACTAATTCTCGCATTGTCCTTAACTTGCTCACTCAGCTGCTGAAGAGACAGAGACTTTGCCGAAACGGCTTGAATGATATCTCTTAACTTTTCTTCGAATCGGTTAAAGCTATCGCAAAGTATGCCGACCTCGTCTTGAGAGGTGACTCTAAGCGTATGTGTCAGGTCTCCATCTCCTTCAGAAATTTCTTTTAGTAATTTCGCTGTGGCTTTAATAGGTGATGATATAGTTTTAGCAAGCAGCATCACAATAAAAGCAAATATTGCGATAATCACGGAGGTAAATAATACGACCCTTAATGTCGCACTGTTGAGTGCTTCATATAGTTCGGCTTCAGGAACAATCGCAACCAATCGATAATCAAGATTAGGCACAGGAGATGAAGCAGCAATATAAAATCTATTATTAATGCTGTAGCGGACTCTATTGGTGTCTTCTTCTGCATGCAATTCGTCATTCTTACCACTTAATCCGGGAATCTCACTGATCGCTTTATTGGTAAGCTCTCGATTAGGATGAATAACAATTTTGCCATTGTTGTCGACGAGAAATACATATCCAGTCTTTTCAATTTTATACTGCTGAATGAACTCAGACAGTATGTTTACGTCAATGCCTAAACCTGCCGCACCAATTATGTTGCCGCCTTGCTTAACGGGGTAGTTAACAAAAAGAGTGAGAGGGCCGTCACCCTCAAAATAGTCTAGGCTGAGCATATAGCCATGGTCGCCTTTTAAGAAATCGTAGAACCACTGGTCGCGGTCGCTGCTTTCAGAAACCTGTTTAATGACTCCTTTTTCGGTGTGATAGTTATTACTAATACTAGACACATAAAAAGCGACGCTGGCATTGGTGATTTGCTTGGTTTGCAGTAAAAAGTCGATAGTGTTTTGTTGCTCTTCTTGCGGTTCCCCAGCACTAATCCAACGCTGAAAATAAGCATTCTCTGCAAGCGCCCTTGAGCCATTGATCGGTTCGAAAATCTCTTTTTCAATTTTATTGCCAATCTCTCTTAAAACAGAGGGAAGCTCTTTATGTTCAAGTCGTTCGCTTATTAGCTCGCGGGCAGAGTAATTATTGAAGGCGGCGGAAATTGCCAGTGAAGTAATCAGCACAGTAACAGTGATGGCGGTTATTTTGTGTTGAATGCTGAGCTTTTTCCACATACTAAAGGCCTGCTTTGATAGATCTAACGTCGCTGACTAATCATGCTTTAGTTTAGACCGAATAATAGAGGGTGCTTACTGATTCAGCCGGACTCTAAACTCTAAACTGTGATACTTTGTCTGCCAATACCTGACTGAGTCGCCTGATCTCCTCCGTTGAGTCGCTGATCCGAATAAAGTTTGTTGAACCGTCATCAACTAGGTTAGCGATAGTATGTGTATTGTTGCTGATTTCATTAGCAACGGATGCTTGCTCTTCCGTTGCGGCAGCAATCTGACAAGTAATCGATGTAATTTCTTGCATTGCATTGTTGACTTCATTGAGCATTTTTTCAGCGGTTTCTGCTGATGCTTGGGTCTTGATTGAGTGATTGTGAGCCAAGTCAACAGAGTGTGTAACACCTTGTACGCCATTTTGAATTTGCTCAATCATTGTTTGTATTTCATCTGTTGATTCTTGGGTTCGGGTCGCAAGCCCTCTAACTTCATCTGCCACCACTGCGAACCCTCTGCCTGCCTCGCCAGCTCGTGCCGCTTCAATAGCTGCGTTTAACGCTAAGAGGTTAGTTTGCTCGGCTATGCCTCTAATAACATCAAGAATAGAACCAATTTTTGTTGAGTTTTCAGTTAACTCACTGACCACGTGTTTAGTGTTGTTTAATTCAGTAGAGAGGAGTGTTAGGCCTGACATTGATGCACTGATATCTTGGCTGCCTTTAGATGATTTCTCTAAACCTAATGTTGTTTCATCGGCCGCTTGTTGTGCGTTTTTAGCTATTTCGTCAGTTGAGGCTGCCATTTCGGTAATGGCTGATGCGGAGTTATGCGTTTCAGTTTTTTGCTGGTCTGTGCCGTGTTTATTGATTTCGACAACATCCTTCATTTCTTCTGAAAGCTTATTTAGCTGTAAGCTGGCGGCCATAAACTCTTGGATTGTGGACTGCGTTCGTGCGACAAATTGATTAAAAAGTGTAGCTACCTTACTTAGCTCGTCTTTTCCGCTTTCGTCTAAGCGAAGGGTTAAATCGCCTTCGCCTTTAGCGACATTTTCCATTGCATTGAGCGTTTTGATTAAGGGGCTTCGAATACTAATAATGATGAGTATTAAAATCCCGACTAATGGGAGTGAAAGTAGCGCTACGATAGTGATGTAGCGACCTAAGAATACCCATTGCTGATCCCTCATATCGTCGATGTAAATGCCAGTACCAATAATCATATTCCACGGTGAAAACCCTTTTACAAAGGATACTTTTTCAACCGCACCCTCGTGACCGGGTTTGGGCCATAAGTAATCGACAAATCCTTCTCCATTGTTTTCGACAACATCTACCATTTCTCGGAATAATCGTTTTCCATTGGGGTCTGCGGTTTGATCAAGATTTTTACCCTGAAGTTCTGGCTTGATAGGGTGCATGATTAAGGCAGGCTGATGATCGAGAATAAAGAAATAGTCGTTATCTCCATAGCGCAGATCCCGAATGTCGGATATTGCTCGAATCTTGGCCTCATCTTCAGAAATTGAGCCAGATGTAGCTAAAGTGTGGTATCGGCTTAGAATGCTGTGACTTGCTTCGACGAGGTGCTTGGTTTTTAGTTGGCGCTCGGCGTAGCTAGTATTAAAAAACTCATTAAGCATTACGATGCTTAATATCAGTGTGCCAAAACCTGCAATTGCAATTACGACGGCTAACCGGTAGCCGATTTGAATATTACGTAACCATGAAACCATCAGTCATCCGCCTTGTACTGTCATATTCATGAAATAAATAGGATTTATTAGATTATATTGAAGTATAGCGGATGATTTTTATTTGATAGGGCTATTTGATTAAACAACGAGCTTAGTGATTTAAATCAAAAGTACCTAGAGATTTACATTAAATATCTCTAGGTATTTAAAACAGCGTGTAGTGATGCTTTATTCAACCTTTGAGGCACATTCACCTTGGCTAGGTGTATGCTTACAACGCACTTTTCTCATCAGTGTGAGCGCTTTAGGCTCGTAAAGGCCTTCGTCTCTCAACGATAAACGCGAGTCTCTCATATACTCGTTATAGGTGTTCATATCGGCTTCAGCGACGTTTATCCAATATTTCGTAGGAATTTCTCCATGGGCTGTTTTAATAATATCCAACATGTTGTCTAGCCTAGAAATAGAATAACTTCTCAGTTTTTGGCCATAGCCTTCAGGAAAAACACTGTGGCGTATGACTACTTGTAGGGATGTGTGAAGCAGGGGGTAGTTTAAAATGCCGCCTCCTTCTTCTAGTCCTTTATAGAGTTCCATTGTGTTGAATGCGACTGCGGGTGCAAAGATGATGTCGACACTGCCATTATTGAACATGCCCGCAAAGCTCGAAAGGCTAGCGGCGACGGGTGAGCCTCCTACACGGCGAACCATTTTGGTTGCGGTGGGGTCCCCATTTAAAACGGCCATTTTTTGACCTTGAAAGTGCTCTACATTATCAACGCCTTTATCTCTCACAAAAATGAAAACAGGTCCTAAGGGTAAAATCCCTGCAATCTCATAGTTGTCTTGTCGCATAAACTTAGCTGCTTTTGGGCTTGATAGTGTCGTCAGCAGGGTTCTTAATTCAAGCTCTCCGGGGATCGCGCCAACGGCATTAACTGTTGCAGTAAACTTATTAAAATCACGAACAGAGACATCTGTTAGCATGACTGCATCACACGCTTCGCCTTTAAAGTCGTTTGCGGCGACTTTTTCATCAGTATAGGCCTCTATATTGAGCTTAACCCCCCAGCCTAGGGACTTTGGTATAAGTTGCTTTACCATGCTCACAATGGGGCCACCTGCACCCACTGGATCCCACACACAAAATGTGCGCTCTAAAATTTTATTGGGCTTTGGTTGTGATGATGCCTCCTCTTGCTGAGCTGTTTTTGGCGTAGCCGTTGCAAGACTTGTAAAGGCTAATGCTAAGCTACAGATAACGCATGAAGCTAGAGAAGTTAATGCGTGTTTGGTGTGAGTAGAAGATGCGTTGTTAAATAGGGTTGCCATAATTATCTCTGGTGTCAGCTTGTTAAGCAGGGTGGATATGCTGAGTTAACTCAATAGCGGTAAAGCAATGGTTTTTGCTGCTAAGGGGTTGCTATACCGCTTCTGGTTTATTGCTTACAGCTTTTGAGTGCGGTAATCGCTGCATTCATATTAGTGAGCTTAACGTTACGTTTAAGCACTTTTTTTCCAATCTCTTGGCCATTAATCAGCACATGCAGTACGTTTCCTGATGCCAGTTGTGAAGTCAGGTCACGACTGATAATTGCACGTGTTGAGTTTGCTTTTTGGGTAAATGGAACAAGTGCTTGATTATCGATTTGAATGCCCGTTTTAGGGTGTGTGATGTCGAGAGACATATAAGCGTTTACAACTACTTGCTGCTCTTCGATATCCATCCATATTTGAGACGAGTACTCTTTATTGCCTATTTGTAGCGTGGGTGTTTTGAGTTTACAAAAACCATTACCGGCATCTTTAAGCGTCCAAATGCCATACGAGTTTCCCAGGTTTTTGCTTGAGCGTGAGATCTGTTGAGGGGATGTGGATTCAGTCATCGAGGCCTGGTTGTTAAGCGCTGAAACGGCAGCAACCTCAGTTGTTGCTATGGCATCACTAGCTTCTGTTAATGCTGCATTTGCGTCTGAAATAGGCTCAGATATTGCCTCGCTAGCTGTTGGTGTTAATGTATTCACGTTAGGTGTTGTAGCGGTATCTGGCGCTGAATCTTGAGTAGTATCAGAACGCACGCTGCTTTCATCACCTGATACTGCTTCAGTTGCGGTATACTCAGTTGACACATCTGAGCTGTCAGGTGTTTCGATAATATCTGTATCAGAGTCAATGTTTGCTTCTGTGGTAACCGGCTCAGTTGAGGGTGGGTTGTTTGGCGGTGCAACTACTTCAGTGGTTGATTTTTCAGTGCTTTCTACCTGTTCGATAGGTTGCGCTTGTTCCGGGTTGCTTGCACAGCCTGCTAGTACGGCTAAGCAAAACATTGATGCCCCAAGTCCTTTGCCAATCGCGTGCGAATATAAGTGCTGGTCTGTAAGGTTTTGCTTGGCTTGAGTTTTGACTAGGTTAGGCATATTTCTCTCAGGGGTAAAGTTTAGCTATTTATTATTGGGTTATGGGTGGCTACTTATTTACTTCTTTTACAGTAAATTTTTTAATACTAACGGTTTGGTATCAATGATGTTGGGCACAAACGCACATTTAACCACATTGCTGGATGTAGTTAGGTTCTTGGGGGAGGTGGACGAGGGTTAGTCTTAATTAATGCTTGCTTGAATAAAGTGCTTTTCTATATTGTCCCATGCTAGCTTTTTGTTATTGATAATTTCTATTCTGCTATCAGCAGAGTCGATCAGTCGGTGGGTCGAGAGGACACCGGCGACAGAATTGAACGCATAAACACCGTTAGTCGTCTTAACGATGGCTTTTAACCTATCAGCGGCTAAGCCGGTAAAATACTGATTTAATGTAGGGTGGTCAAAAACGGTTTTGCTATTGAACAGCCAGCCGCAGCTATAAAAGCCTTGCCCTTGGTTTTCTTTGCGAGTAAAGGCTTCACCCTCTTCTAGCGTCATTAATGAGCTAGGTAGATCACTTTTACTGTGTTGGTGTGAGTGGCTAATGGATGCTTTGTTGTGTTTGTAATCTAACCATTGAGGCTCGAGCTTACCTTGAGACACCCAGCCAGTGGCTTGTTTAGTCGGCAGTTGGCCTGATAGGTAAGCTTCAAATAATGGCTTTTCTGCTTCAGTGCACCGGTCTGTTTTGTTGGCCACAACGACGTCTGCAACGCTGATTTGATCGTTAAAGTTTTCATTGTCTAAGTATCTAGCGTTATTTAAGTTTCTTGGGTCAACCAAGGTAATCACTGATCTAAGATCAAGAAGGTCGTGATAATGCTCGTTGGTGAGGGTTTCGATAATCTGTTTGGGGTGGCCAAGGCCTGTTGGTTCGATCAGTAAACGATCGGGTTTTGCCTTTGAAATGAGTAAGTTTAGGCCTATCTGCATGGGTAGACCGGCAACACAACACATGCATCCGCCAGGCACTTCTTTAATAAACGCCCCGTTATTACTCAGGAGTGCACCATCAATACCCACCTCACCAAACTCGTTGACCAATACTGCCCAAACTTCGTCTTTAGGTTTTGTTTTTAGCAATTCTAGAATGGCGGTGGTTTTACCAACCCCTAAAAAACCAGTAATAATGTTGGTTGATATCTTCTTCAAGCCGATGACTCCGACAGATTTATTATTCAGGTGCTATGCTTATTTAAAAAATAACTAGCGTAAACAACTATTGAACATTGATGTAGGGGCTATTGTGACAATATTCGAGTGGAAGAGCGAATATGATACCGGTGTTGAAGAGATCGACAATCAACACAAAGTATTAGTGAGCTTAATTAATGAGCTAAATAGTTTGGTCAGTGGCCAGTTTGACCGAGAAGCCGCTGGGGAAGTGTTTAAAAAGTTAAAAGGGTATACCGTTTTTCACTTCTCTACAGAAGAAAGCTTAATGGCGCAGTACGGTTATGTAGAACCTGATCTTCATGCTCACTTGATGCAGCACCGACAGTTTGAGAAAGAGGTAGAGTCTGTTCAACATGACTTTAGCCAAATTTCTTACGAAGACTGTAATGTTATTCTGACTTATTTAACCAATTGGTTAATTAAACATATTTGTAAAGTAGATCAGCGGTTTGCTTCATTTATTCTCGCAAGAAGGAAGGCTGAAAACCGTGGTTCGACTTCAGGTGGATTTGAAACGGGTGCTGCAGCTGAGCAAGACACCGATCACTTGAACTCAATTGAAGAAACCATTGATACTGATAATATGGGGCGGTATTTAGCCATAGCCAAAGACCAAATTGAAGGCGCAGGCGAGATGCTGAACGATCTTGAAATATGCTTAGGGGAGCTTAGGTGCTATTGTGATGATCTTGTTAAATTATCACCTAAACAGAGCGGCACACAGGCTTCAGATGAAGCTTACACATATTGTGTTCAAGGTAATTACTTAGTTAAATCACTACAAACAAAGCAAGCTAAGCTAAAACAGATATTGGATATTCTTGCTCAAAGTAACGCCTGATGCGTGTTATTGGTTATCATGTTTGTCTAATACGTTTTTTGAATATAAAAGAGGTAAGGTATGAAAGTATTGGCGCATGCATTGGGTCTGATAGGTATGAGTTGTGCTATTATGGCGTGCACAGCAACCCCCGAAAAAATACAGGTCGAAAATCAATGCAAAGACCCTCGGCCGCAAATTTGTACCATGATATATATGCCGGTTTGTGGGCTTGATGAAAAGGGTGACATTAATACCTACGCCAGTGGGTGTAATGCTTGTTCGCGGGCTGACGTTGTTGGGTACAGCGATGGCGCTTGTGAAGACACTGCGGTGCAATAAAAGAGTAATAATTCTGTTGATTATTAAAGAAACTATTCGTCAGGGTATATTGCGCCAGTTACGTACTGATTACGAGAATGCTATTCGGTCCGCCAGTGCCGCACATGAGGCAGCTACTAATGAAGAAAGTAAAGCTGAAAATAAATATGACACCCGAGGGTTAGAAGCGTCATATCTCGCAGAAGGCCAGTCTAGACGAGTGACTGAACTTGAAGAAGAAATTGCAGTATATGAAAAACTGGAGTTGGCAGACTTTACTGAGGCATCTCCGATTCGTTTAACTGCGTTGGTCGTTCTCGAAGATAACAAAGAAAGTAGGCAGCTGTTTTTTGTAGGGCCACTTTCAGGAGGCTTGAAGGTCGTTATATTAGAAAGCGGGCTGAAAGGTGAGTGCTTGGTCGTTACCGCTAAAGCACCACTAGGCAGCGCCCTAATCGGCAAGAGGGTAGGTGATGAGGTCGTTATAAATATAGCCGGAAACACGGCTTGCTACGATATTATCGACGTTTACTGAATACCTCTAGCAAAGGCTCGTTTAAAAAGTCGATTTATGCGATAATATGCGCCGAAATTTTGTGGCTTTACTCTTTATCTAGCGTTTTGAATAGATTGCATTAACTAGGTTGTATTAACTTATTAATAGGTAAGGTCTCTATCCCGGTTTATTACCATCATCTTGGCTTTGCCCTAAAATGGCAGCCGGCTAATTCTGGACTAAAAACTTGATATCTACAGCTAACATCACCATGCAATTTGGGGTTAAACCTCTTTTTGAAAACGTATCTGTTAAATTCGGCGAAGGTAATCGATATGGTTTGATTGGCGCCAACGGGTGCGGAAAATCAACCTTCATGAAGATTCTGGGAGGCGATTTAGAGCCGACTTCTGGAACCGTCATGACTGATCCAAATGAGCGTATTGGTAAGCTACGTCAAGATCAGTTCGCGTTTGAAAATTTTTCTGTTATTGATACCGTCATTATGGGCCACAATGAACTGTGGGACGTTAAGCAAGAGCGCGATCGTATTTACTCGTTGCCAGAAATGACCGAAGAAGATGGAATTAAAGTGGCAGAACTCGAAGTTGAGTTTGCCGAGATGGATGGCTACACCGCTGAATCAAGGGCGGGTGAGTTATTGTTAGGTGTGGGTATTCCACTGGAACAGCACAATGGGCCAATGAGCGAAGTTGCGCCAGGTTGGAAGCTGCGAGTGTTGTTGGCACAGGCATTGTTTTCTGCGCCTGATATCATGTTGCTAGATGAGCCTACCAACAACCTGGATATCAACACCATTCGTTGGTTAGAAGGTGTGTTGAATGAACGCAACTGCACCATGATCATCATCTCGCACGATAGACACTTTTTGAACAGTGTTTGTACTCACATGGCTGACTTAGATTACGGTGAGTTGCGTTTATATCCGGGTAACTATGACGAGTATATGACGGCATCGACTCAGGCGCGTGAGCGACTATTGTCAGATAATGCTAAGAAAAAAGCGCAGATTGCTGAGCTTAAAGGGTTTGTTAGCCGCTTCTCTGCTAACGCATCTAAAGCAAAACAGGCGACGTCTAGAGCTAAGCAGATTGATAAAATTAAGCTAGATGAAGTTAAACCTTCTAGCCGTGTGAATCCGTTTATTCGTTTTGAACAAGAGAAAAAGCTTCACCGATTAGCGCTTGAAGCGAATGGTTTGAAGAAGAGCTATGATGGTGAAACCTTATTTCAAAACCTGAAGTTAATGGTCGAAGTAGGCGAGAAAATCGCTATTATCGGGCCAAACGGTATTGGTAAAACTACGCTTTTAAAATCGTTACTCGGTGATATAGAGCTGGATGAAGGTGTTGTTAAATGGTCAGAAAATGCGGTAATTGGTAGCTATGCACAAGACCACGCTGCTGATTTTGAAGAAGATAAGCAGTTGTTTGACTGGATGGCTCAATGGGGACAAGAAGGTGATGACGAGCAGGTTATTCGTGGTACGTTAGGCCGATTGCTGTTCTCGCAGGATGATATTAAAAAATCAGTTAAGATCATCTCAGGTGGTGAGCAAGGCCGTATGTTATTCGGCAAGATGATGTTGCAAAGACCTAACATACTACTGATGGATGAACCCACTAACCACTTGGACATGGAGTCTATTGAATCGTTAAACGGCGCATTAGAAGAGTATCCAGGTACATTGCTGTTCGTCAGTCATGACCGAGAGTTCGTTTCTTCATTGGCGACGCGCATTATCGAATTGACACCAGAAGGAATCGTAGACTTTAATGGTAGTTATGAAGACTATCTAAAAAGTCAGGGTGTCGTGTAGTATAATAGGTATTAAAACGAGTATTAATTTACTGGAGGGGTAAGCGATGAATATGCTGGAAACGGTTTCGGAGCGATGCCCCTTATGTGGTGAGCCGATAGAGTTGGTGATTGACTGTAGTGTTGTTGAGCAGCAATATACCGAAGACTGTCAGGTTTGCTGCGGACCTATGCTCATCTCCGTGCTGGTTGATGAGCAAGGGTTGCCCTCGGTAACCCTTGCACCTGAGAATACTTGAGTGAGCTGCCGAGGCGTATTGCTGGAGAGCGATAAAAGCCCAGCGCATTTTAGTGAATTGAACTGAGTGCTGACCAATAATCCATAGCGCCAACCAATACCACTAGGTGTTCACCTAAATCATCCTGACTTCTTAATACATATGCTGCTACTGCTTGAGCGGTATCGTACATTAAGTCTTGCTCTTCTGGGGTAAGGTTCTGGTTTCCACCTGTTAGTGTTAAACGACTATCTTTTAAATCAAAATTAGCTTGTCTTATTTCCCCGTCAATATTGACTGTAAACTTAACCAAGGTGTTGTTGGCTAACGTGCTATCAAAAGCGATGGTATGGGCATCTGCTTGAAAAGTGCCTGAGAAGCCGTTAATAGAGCTGCTTTCAATTTCCAAAGAGTCATCTGCAAGTGCGCTAAAAGATACCAATGCTGAAACTATTCCCGTAGCAATGTATTTAAATGCATTTCTCATAATCCTGCTCCCATTATTGTGACGTGGTTAGTATTAAATTATTTAAAATCGATAAAGCTATATTAAAACATTTGTTTCAAACAGTCGTTTGAAATATTGTAAACAATCGTTAACTTATTATTTTTCAATAGGTTAATTTGATTTTTGCTTAATCGTGGATAGGGGAATGATGGTTAGTAGATGAATTCTTTAGCAATAGTGATTAGTATCCTGTCCATTATGAGTAAATATAGAGAGCGGCCTAATGCATGAACAATCTAATGACCCCCTACATGGCGTCACGCTAGAACAGATCGTAAATCGATTAGTCGATTATTTTGGTTGGGAGGAGTTAGGCCAGCTGATTAATATTCGCTGCTTTAACAGTAATCCTTCTGTTAAATCCAGTTTAAAATTTTTGCGAAAGACGCCTTGGGCGCGTAAAAAAGTAGAGGAACTTTATATTTTAAAATATAAAAATATGTCTATATGGGGTGAGAGTAAGTCTCAATAAATGGTCGGGGATGCTCAACTATTTTTTAGCAAACTAAGCTTATTTTAGTCTTCAAATAGTTTAGGCTGCCCGTTTAACCAAGGCTTTAATTTTTCTATAGGCAGTGGGTAACAGAGCCAGTATCCTTGCAGCCAATCGCAATTCAGCGCTTGTAGTAAGCGTGCAGTCTCTTTATCTTCTACACCCTCTGCTACCACTTTGTAACCCAAGCCGTGAGCCATATTTATGCTCGTCTCAACTATGATTTTCGAGCTTTCACAGCTGCATATATCCATAACTAAAGAGCGGTCTAATTTAATTTCAGTTGCGGGCAGTTGCTTGAGGTAAGAAAGCGAGGAATAACCGCTACCAAAGTCATCAATAGATACTCGAAGCCCAACATCAGCCAATCGTTCAAGCACGGTTAATCCTATCTCTGGGTTTTCCATTATGGCGGTTTCTGTTAACTCTATAGTGAGCCTATCTGCTTTAACATGATAGTGATTTAATGTTGTTTCAATGAGGTCACTAAGACCGTTTGTTTCAAGGTCACGAGCAGATATGTTAATGGAGACACTTAAATTTGGGTGGTCATGAAGCAGTATGGCTAAATCCGCAATACCCTGTTCTAGTGCCCAGCGCGTTATATGTGTAATCACGCCGGTTTCTTCTGCTAAAGGGATAAAGTCGTTTGGGTAGACCCAGCCACGCTCGGGGTGGTGCCATCGAATTAATGCCTCTAAGCTCACAATCTCTCCACTTGTCATGCAGGCTTTAGGCTGATAATACAGTTGTGTTTGATTTTTATTTAGAGCCTCCCTCAGGTCTGACATTAAAGTAAGCCGGCTCTCACTATAAATATCATAATCAGGTGAGTAATAACCCGATAGAAATTGCCCCTGGGGTGTCATTTCCATGCCTACATGCGCGTTACGGATCAGCAACGCTGCATTGTCACCGTGAGCAGGATAGCTGGCAGCACCAAACTGGGGGTGCAGTTCAATTGCTAGTCCGTCCATTAGCATTGGTTTAGCGAGCAATAGAAATGCTTTATCTATGCTTTCGAATCGGTCATTGACTTCGTCCGCGCGAATGAGCATACCAAAGCAATCCCCAGATAACTGATAAACGCGTTCTTCATGTCCGTTCTTGTCACGCTGACTTTGTATTCCAGGTAGTCGTTCTGCGAGTTCAACCATTTGTTTGGCTATGCGGTTGAGTAGGCGTTCGCTACGGGTTAGACCTAAAGTCCGGTTTATTTCGACAAGCCGAGTGACGCGAGCGACACCCACTATATAGTGGCTCTTAGGGTCTCGTTGAAGTTGTTGGTTAACCATCCTTTCAAAGCGGTTTAGATTGGGTAGGTGTGTGATTGGGTCATGCGACATTGCTTCAACTAACTGACTTTGAGCGTCGTGCCGTGCTTTTTCTTTTTGAAAACTGTCCGTTTGAGCCTGAATTTTTTCTTCACGTTCATGATATAAACGGTCCGCGAGCGCTAAGGTTAAAATAAATGCTTCTAGACCTGACCCAATTTGCATACCGTATTGAGTTAAAAAATTCTCAGGGAATATCCCTAGTGAGCGGCCTGCGGTTGCTAATACACCGATGGTAAGGGGTGACCACGCAACAGTGAAAAAGGCCCCAGCGCGTAAGCCTGCCATCCAAGTAATAGGGCCAGCCGCTAGTAGTATGAAGAAAAAGAAAAAGGCTGAAATGGCTGAAATTAAAATGGCCAAGTTATAGCTAAATAGTAAAGCTGAAAAAAAGTTAAAAATCTCAAAGTACATCATCGCTCTAAGACCTAAATCTAACGTGGGGCTATGTGACTTTGTTTTTAAAAACTCTCGGCAAAATAACACTGAGAAAAAAGCTAAAATCGGCATTGATAATAATAATGCTCGACTATGGATATTGGGGTTAAGAGGATAAAAATGTTGGAAGCTATAGCCGAGTATCGACATGAAAAAGAGTAAGTAGCCTGCGATAGCGAGTGAGTAATAGAGATAAAGCTTTTCTCGCAGAAACAAAAATACGGCTAGATTAATCAGCATTATGATGGTCAAGCATCCGTAGTAAAAGAAGTGGAGCTTTTGTTCTTTTGAGGCGGCTGAAAAATAAAGGTTCTCGTGCCAAATTTGCAGCGGTAAAATCATCGAACCTTCGGTCTGAATGCGAATGTAAATGGTCTTTATTTCTTCTGGTATCAGGTTAACACGCAACAGCATGTTGGGGTGGTCGACTTCTCTAGGGTAAAAAGGGCGAGCGTCTCCGGTTGCGAACTCATGTACTTTTTTGTTGCCTGAATAGACATAAAAAACAACGTCATCTAACTGAGGGTAGTCAAGCGTAGTAATTAAGTTGATGTGCTTAGATGTTATGTTTTTAAGTGAAAACCTAAGCCAGTAAGGGGAAGTTGTGACACCAAAATTTGAGCTGCCACTTTCGATAAGTTGCCATTCCCCATCAGGACGGTTAATAATATCGCCAACATTAGAGTGTCCTGATGTGTCTTTTATATATTGAAACTGAGATTGAATAAGAGGGCTTTCCGTGACTATATTAGTCACCGTATTGGCTGCGAGTGAATGACCGCTGAAAAGCAATACAAAAGCTAAAATGCAGAGTCGCTGAATAAGGGGTATCACTAAAGGGTTACCAATTTAGTCATTAACGTTAATCTCTAACCGTTTGAAGTGTGCCAAGCTGTTGAATTAAAAATATGTATCACACCAAATTACGCTATCTACTAAAATAAGCTTTATCTGACATTGTAGACTAGACGCTTAACAATTATAAGTAACCCTTGTTGGTAGGGTGTATGTTGTAGAGGGTAAAGGCATGCAGGTGCCAAAATTTAATGCCGTTATTAGTTATATTAGCTA
This sequence comes from Alkalimarinus alittae, assembly GCF_026016465.1. Lineage (NCBI taxonomy): Bacteria > Pseudomonadati > Pseudomonadota > Gammaproteobacteria > Alteromonadales > Alteromonadaceae > Alkalimarinus > Alkalimarinus alittae. The sequence continues at coordinate 3,225,151 of NZ_CP100390.1, read as the reverse complement.
CATAGTGGCAGTTTATAAGGGGTGGTTTCTAGGGCTAGTTTCTAAGAGCACGTTTTACCATGACCTAACGGTGTGCTCTTTGAATCCAAAAACATGTGCCAGCATTACATCAGGAAATGAGCATATTCTGCTATTGTAGATTTCAACGGCATCAAGATATCCGCTCCTCATTACGGACAGCTCATCTTCTAGTGTTATGGTGGCATCCATCAGTGGCTTGATCATCTGATGACTTTTTAATTCAGGATACTTTTCTATCAACAGGCGTATCTGTGTTGAGAGGGATTGATCATGACTCCCTGTTTGTTCGTTGTTGGGGTTATAGAGGCTTCTCAGTTGTGAGACTTGGCTTAATGATGAGCCTTCATGTGCTAGGTACTGTTTAACTGTTTTTTCTAAGATGGGTATCAGGTCGAACCGTTTCTGCAATATTACATTGATGTTCGCTATGTTTCGCTCAACACGCTGGCGTAAAAAAAGAATATCGTTGTAGTGAAGAATAGCCATCAAAATCATCATCAATATGGGCGCAGATAAAGCGGCCATTAAAAAGCTATCGGGGCTAATATTGCCACTACTAGCAAATAATAACAGGACCCCTAAAAGCAGTGCACTAAAGGCGATGTTTAACAGTATCATGCCGCTTCGAGCTTTATGTAGCATCACATGCTGTTCTGAGTAATTACTTAAAATAAAGGGCTCTGACTTATCACCATTGCCGATGAGTAGACGGCTGTGATCGTTAGGGTCTATTTTTGCTGAGCCTATCGCATAAAGTGTCTCGTTGGGTTTCAGGTATTGTTCGGTATAGCGGTAACGACCTTCCCGTGTGACCTTTTTATGCTTAGATATAACGTCAGCGTTGTCTGCAATGATTTTTATCTTGCCTGTGTGATCAAAGGCGCTAAAGGGAACTGATTTAGTTTCTTCTTTTAGTATTACCCATTTATCGTCTTTACCGCTTTTTCGTTTTTCTTCTTTTTTGTAGTAATACCAGACAGACTGCTTAGCTGAAACGGGGGTTGTTAAAATGTTCGTTTCGGTGAGGTTTTCAATTTCACCCTTGATTTCTGCCAAGCCATAAACGACGCCTGATATTTTAGATGTGGGGATGCTTTCAATAAACCGTTTAAAGCGTATTTTTCGGAATCCGAAATAGCTCCCTGCAAACATAATAATAAAGGCCATTAATGGCACCCACTTTACCCAAGGCTCTGATAGCGTGGTCTTTTTGATATTGCTGAGTCGATGAGTGAGTTGTGCTTTTTCGGTGTTGTTAAGCGCTAATTGTTTAAGGTTTGTGTCTGCGTCAATTAGCCACCCCACGACGTTATCGGGAAAGCGGTCAAGCTGATGTCCTAGTTGTGCCTGATAAAGTGCTAAGTTAACTTTCAGACCTGATAAGCGCTTTGGTGCCGGTTCATTGACGTCATTTAATGCTTGCTGAACGGCGTCATATTGAGCATAAAGCCGCGTAACACTCGCTTTTATGTCGTTGCTTAACATGGATATTCCTAATTGAACGAGTACCAAGGTTAGCGCAATGGTAAGCATTGATAAGTATGCAATGACGCTATGAATCTTGAGTACCCAGACAATGCTGAATATAGAAAAGGCTAATGCGACAAGCCCTACCCAAATAAAAATGATTCCATTTTTTCCCATCTGCTCTCGTTCATACATAGGGCTGTATTGGGTGACTATCGGGCTGTATAAGCCTTCTGGTGTAAAAGAGAGTTTAGTGGTATCGCCCTCGTTAATTGCGTATGCAATCACATGAACGGTTTGATCTGGCTCTATTCTCCACTCTGTATAGCGGTTTTTCCCCAAGGTTTTGCGCATCGCTGAAGGCATTGTCCAAAGAATAGGGGTAAGGCTATTTTCGCTGGTTGATACGTCTATGGAACCAGTTGTATCACTCACACTAAAGTCAGAGGTTTGCGCTTCATCTACCAGTGTAGCCCAGTAGCTATCACCATCCGAGTCGACGCGTTCTTCTTCGTGAAGAAACCGATAATAGACAGAAGGGGTGGCGGTATAAGGGCTGTCGATGAGAGGGGCGAGTGGTTTTACTTCACCCTTAATGCTTACTTCGCCTGTTAAAACAGTATTGATCGAAATTTCAGGAATGCGTTCTAACTGTCTAATGTGCTCAATTTCATTGAAGCCTTTGGTCAGTAGCATGAAGCTTACAAAACAGAGTGCGGCGGTAATGAGAATGAAAATAGGCGTTGTGGTCAATAGCTTTTTCATAATAAGGAAATTTGATCACTGGTTATCTCAGAGAACGACTGACCTAAGAACATCACAATCCCATCGACAATAGGCTCAATCTGGCGCGCCAAGTAGACTTCATAATCGAGCGGTGAAAATAAACATTCAACAGGTTCTGGGCCTCTAATCGTATAAGCATACTCTATCCAGCCTCGGTTTTGGTATCTTGGACGCTTACCTTGTTGCTGCAGCCATACATCGGCTTTTCTTGCTGCTTGAACGTGAGGAGGAATGTTTTTTTGATAGTCTGCGAGTTTACGTCGAAGTCGTTTTCGGAATAGTAGTTTTGAGTCGTGCTTACCTGCACGTATTTCTTGAACCGTCTGCAATATAAAGTCTTGGTAAGGCTGACCTAAAAAGATTCGTTCATAGAGTGTTTTTTGAAACTCTCTAGCCAGTGGCGTCCAGTCGGTACGAACATTTTCAAGGCCTTTGAAAATAAGGGTATAAGGCTTGCTATCAGTTGGTGTATTGGCTGCTGACGCTTGCTCAATGTCTAACTGTTTTTCTATCAAACCGGCATAACGCTTTTTAGTGCCTTGATTAGAGCCTCGCATGGTGGGCATTAAGAACTTTGAATAATGGTTTTCATATTCTAGTTCTAGTGCGCTATCGAGCTGGTACTGCTCCTCTAAGTGGGCCTTCCACCACTGGGTGACATGGCCAACTAGGTGATTGCCTATTGAATCTGCTTCGGTGTTTGATACTGAACGGTTAAGCCAGACAAATATCGAATCGGTGTCACCATAGATAACGTCAAATCCTTGTTCTTCTATTAACGTTCGGGTCTGGTTCATGATGGAGTGGCCACGGAGCGTAATTGAACTCGGAAGGCGAGGGTCAAAAAAACGACAGCCTGGCGTACCCATTACACCGTAGAAACTATTCATAATGATCTTAATTGCTTGTGAAAGCGCTTTGTTTTGGTGTTGTTTAGCGTTATCTCGAGCAAGCCAGAGGTTTTCAATTAAGGTCGGTAGAATGCTTTTTTCTTTTTTAAAGAAGGCACCTCGATATCCCGGTGAGTATTGATTGATATCTTTAAGGGGTTCGGGAGTGTATTCATCGTCAGCATGCCATAGCGCGTCTGCTTCGGTTAGTCCAAACGGATCAATCTTGAATGAGCGAATAATACTGGGATACAGACTTTTAAAGTCGAGAACGATGACGTGCTCATATAACCCGGGTGTTGAGTCCATGACATATCCACCAGGGCTACCCACACCTTTTGGGTCAATAGGTAGGTTGGGGGCTATATAACCTTGGCGATGAAGACGAGGTAAGTAAAGGTTTTCGAAGGCGGCAACAGAGCCGCCGACTCGGTCTAAGGCGAGGCCGGTTAATCGTGCTCGTTCAATAGCGAAGTTAATGAGGTCCGTGTTTTTAAATATATCCCAAACGAGCTTACAATCTTCGAGATTATAGGCCGCGAGTGCAGGCTTATCCTCATTGAATAGACGAATAATTTCATCGCCTCGGTCATCGGGGTCATGAATTAACTTGCCTCGCCCCAGCAGTTCTCGGCCTACATTTTCTAATGAATAACTTTCGAAGTGGTAGGTGGCAGAGCGCAGTGTGTCTATGCCATCTAAAACTGCTCGGCCAGGCACTAATACAAAATAGTGCTTGTCTTCATCGGCCTCTTTTTCGCCATTGTTATTGCCAGATGTTCTCCATTCTACCTTTTCCCTGTTTCTTCCGAGACTAAAGGAAAGATTGAGCGCTTCGCACTTTCGAGCCAAAAAACGTAGGTCAAAATTAATGCAATTCCAACCAATTAATATATCTGGGTCGTAATGCTCAATCCAGTCTAAGAAACCGTAGATCAAGTCTGTCTCAGATGAAAAATAGGTACAGTTATTTGTGACAGGTCCATGACCTAGCATGAGTACCGCTTGCGTATCTGAAGTATAAAGCGCAATAGAAAACAGCTGATCGTGAGTAAACGAGGTTTCAATATCAAAAGAAACTACTTTGAAGCAAGGCGTAAAATTGGATGGCTTTAGCGGTATATTTAATGCAGTTAGAGGGTGGCTCGCGTCAAAGGTGACTGGGCCGGTAATAAACCGCTCCATAAGATACCGGTCTGGTGGTTTAATATCCGCTTCTAGTGGAATAATGCCCGACTGGGTGAGTCGCCTTTGGGCCTCTCTCATGTGTTTTGACGACGGGAAATAAAATGCGGTGACGGGTTGCTGATTGAATGATTTTAAAGTGAGTGAGCGCGTGCGGTGGCTGATTGACGTTAACAGTCTGCTCGCACGCTGGTCATCGACTGACTCGACAAAAAAGATCGTTTCTTGCTGGTTATTGATGATCAACCGAGGGCCAGACGGCGTGTGAACCCAAAACCTCAGTTCTAGCGATGGTTGACCTTGATGGTCGTTATCTTTCCATTGGCGAGTGAGTATAAAGCCATTAATGATGGTTGCTACCTCGCCTAAGTGATGAGGGCGTTATTCTTATTCGCCTGTTATCGGGAAGTTAAACCCTATTGTCCACATGGCGCCTGCCGCACCGAATAGTGCGATCTCAGACTGCACTCGTTTGTATCTAACCCCAATGGAGGGAATGACGGCAGGTGCTACTCCGGCCTGATTTAAAGGGATTTTATCTTTATATTCGCCATCATAGCCGTGCATTAGGCCTCCCACAAATTTAAAGTACATAAATTCTTGAGTGTAGGGGATAGTCCAATTGTAGCCGACATAGGCAAACTGTGAGCTCTGACCGAATGAATTTTTAAATAATGCAAGCCCTCCCAACCACTGCGAGGCTTTTTGTAGCTCTATATTAATTAGATTCTGCTTGTTGTTATGCTCATCTTTAGGGCTATAGTGAACGGTGTATAGGCTCGTTTGGAAATAGAACTGATCTCCTTCTTCTAGCCAATCAGCTGTCGCGTTTGACGCGGTAAGGCTTAATGTGAAGGGAAGTGTTAAGAGAAATAAAAAGTAATATACAGTCGTATTTCGAGTCATAGTTCCGGCCATCAATGGCATGCTTAAAAAAGGGGGGGATTATAGACGATTTTTATGAAGAGCTGAATGAGTTTTCGATTAAATAATCATCAATAGCTATCGCGCAAGAATTTAACTATATTTATCAGTCAGTTCCTGTTTTTGATAGAGGTTTTTCTTTTGACGGCTGCTCAGTTTCTTCTTCTTGTTTGTATGATCGCTGTATTTTCAGTGGTGTTCGTTAAATTGAAACGCAGGTGGTTTGAACGCAAACCTTTCCCATCGGAATGGCAACGTATTCTGGCGTCTAATATTCCTATTTATAAACGACTCCCGCAAGCACTTCAGGCACAGTTAAATAACCATGTTAAATACTTTATGCGCGATAAGACTTTTTATGGTTGTGATGGCTTAGTCTTAACGGACGAAATAAAGGTTACTATTGCAGGTCAGGCCTGCCTATTGATACTTAATAGACCTACCAACCAGTATTTTAAGCTTCACCATGTTCTGGTTTACCCTTCTTCTTTCGTTGCCTCGAGAAGTGAGCAGAGCGCATCGGGTGTGGTGTCACATAAAAAAACGGGGCTTCTAGGGGAGTCTTGGAGTCAGGGTAAAGTCATTTTGTCTTGGGATGACGTGTTTAAAGGTGTTAAAAATTTTAGTGACGGTCAAAACGTCGTACTTCATGAGTTTGCTCACCAGTTAGATCAGGAATCTGGCTCTACTAATGGTGCGCCATTATTAGGCAGTCAGTCAAGCTATCAGAGCTGGACACGTGTTTTATCGAGTGAGTTTGAGCGACTGCAAAAGCAAGCGAACTCCGGCTTTAGTAGTTTGATTGATCAGTATGGCGCCACTAACCCTGCAGAGTTCTTTGCGGTGGTCACCGAAACTTTTTTTGAAAGGCCCGTTCAGTTACGTCGTCGACACCCAGAGCTGTTTGAAGAGATGAAAACGTTTTATGCAGTAGACCCTTCAGAGTGGATTGATTAAAACGTTATGGTTGTTTTTTCTTTCCCTTCGCTGCGGTAAAAGGTAGAGTGTTTACTCTAAATGGAGGGTTGGAACCCTGAATTAAAACGAACAAACAGTCGAGATAAGCATACGAGATGTCTAGTTCACAGAGCAAAGTTACCCGTTGGGTCGTCAAGAAATTAATCGCTCCGATCCTCAATGCCGATACGCCTATTGTTACCCAAAGAAAAAGGCTCGATAGATTAGCTGGAGCGGTGCCTTTACCTCGAAGGGTAAAGTCAAGAGCATTAAAAATCCGAGATATCCCCGCTTTGTGGATAGATGTTAATGCGAAAAATCAACGAGTCATTCTGTTCTTACATGGTGGTGCTTACAATATAGGTTCCATTGAATCACATAAAGAGTATGCTGCTCGTTTAGGCTTGGCCTCTGATGCTAATGTTTTGTTAATTGATTATCGGCTAGCGCCAGAGCATCCTTTTCCTGCAGGGTTAGAAGATGCCTTGGCTGCTTATCAATGGTTATTGGTTCAAGGTTATAGTGGTCGCAACATTGCCATAGCGGGAGACTCAGCAGGGGGAGGTTTAGCGCTATCAACGGCGATGAGTGTGCGAGATAAAGCAGTCGAACTACCTGCTTGCTTGTGTTTAATGTCTCCGTGGACTGACTTGACGATGAGCGGTGAGAGTATTAAGCGGAACGCTCACTCAGAAATTATGTTGAATGCGCTTTGGATGCGGCAGTTGGCGCATAATTACGCCGGCCCTGATGGTTTGGCAAACCCTTTGGCTTCTCCTCATTTTGGTGAATATAAAGGCCTTCCGCCAATAATGACACATGTGGCTGAGTCAGAACTTTTGTTAAGCGATGCCAGACGGATGACCCAAAAAGCAAAACAAGCGGGCGTTAGTGCTGATTTAGAAGCGTTTCGAAATGTTTGGCATATTTGGCATACTCATGCTGGGTTTATGCCTGAATCGAAACACGCATTGAAAAAAATGGGTGCCTTTATTAAGTCTAATACTGATATCGGTTAGTCTGTTAATGACGCAAGGCTTTTCTGAGTTTAGTTAGTATAAATCAATAATTAATTGAGATTAGGGTAAATAGCAATGGCGGCAGAATATATAGCGTTAGTGCAAGACTTTCAGGCGCCTGTCGCAGAGGTTTTTTCTGAGCTGACAGATCATTATAAATTTGGAAAACTACTAAAAACAAAGATTACGCGGGTTGAAGATGGGGTAGGAGGTTATCTTAACGGGTTAGGTTCAGTTAGGAGGATATCCCCAGCCCCTTTGCTCGACTTCGAAGAACGCGTGGTGACATTTGAGCCTAACGCGTTAATGGAATACGTAGTGAGCCGAGGTAGTCCAATAAAAAATCATATTGGGCGAATGGAATTTTCTTCTATTACTGCTAATGATGGGCGTGAGAATACTCGCGTTCGATATACCATTGAATTTGAATCAAAGCTCCCGCTTCCATTTATAGGGGGGCTACTTAAAAAGCTTATTGAGGCACCGATTAAGCAAGGTTTTACGAAGTTAGCGGCGCGTTACGTTAGGTCATAAGATGTCAGGAGCTAGTAGCGTGGCGATTCTTAGTCCAATTGAGAATCGCGTTTGCAACATCTTCAGGCTCAAAGGGCTTGGGGATATGATCGTTCATTCCTGCCTTTAAACATTCCTCCCGATCACTGCTTAATGCGTTGGCTGTCATGGCAATAATGGGGATGTCTTTAAAGCTCGGGTTTGCTCGGATATGCTTTGTTGCCTCATAACCGTCCATTTCTGGCATCTGAATATCCATTAATATAGCTGAGAACGGGCCATCAGTGTTGAGCTTGTCTAATGCTAATTTCCCGTTATCTGCGAGCACTACGCTAGCGCCAAAACCTGTGAGCACTTCTTCGGCGATCAGTTGGTTTACTAAGTTATCTTCTGCTACCAGTATATTTAGCCCTGAAAGCAGGTGCGTAGATGAGGGGGGCTTCTGGTGGCTGTCTGGCTTAGTTTCTACTGTGGGTGCTGCTGACTGCTCGCAGATCACCGTAAATGAAAATGTGCTGCCTTGGTCTTCTTTACTTTTCAAGGTGATTGTTCCGCCCATTAGTTCGACGAGTCGTTTGCAAATAGTAAGCCCTAAGCCGGTGCCACCGTACTTTCTTGTGGTTGATGCGTCTGCTTGTTTAAAGGATGTGAATAATTGCTGTTGTTGTGCAGGGCTAATACCTATACCTGTATCTGATACACTAAATAGTAGCGAAACAGACTCATTATCTACTGGTGTTTCAGATACGGTTACTTTAACGCTGCCTTGCTCTGTGAATTTAATTGCGTTACTGCAGAGGTTGATTAAAACTTGCTCTATTCGTAACGGGTCTCCTGTTATGCAGGACGAAATGTTAATGTTTTTTTGCATCTGAAACTGAATGTTTTTTTCGTTGGCGGCATACTGAAATAGCGTATCTATTTTTGAGAGTAGCTCGTTAAGGTCAAACGTTATGTTCTCTAATTCCATTTTACCGGCTTCTATTTTAGAAAAGTCGAGAGTGTCATTGATTAAGCTTAGAAGAGTCCTAGATGCGCTTTTTACTTTAACTAAGTAGTCGAGCTGTTTTGGGCTTAGTTCTGTTTTTAGCGTTAAGTCCGTTAGCCCAATAATGGCGTTGAGAGGTGTTCTAAACTCATGGCTCATATTGGCTATAAAATTACTTTTTGCCTGGTTAGCATTGTCCGCCTCCTTACTGGCTTTTCTCAACGCGTTTGTTTTTTGCTCTATTTCTTCTTGCTTAGCTTCGTTGAACCCGGTGACTAATAAAATAAATGCCTGAAGCAATATGGCTAATATGACTCCGCCGGTTAATACGATCCAGCTATTCCAGTCTCGCCCTAATACGTAATATGACTCATTAGGGTAGATCGAAAATTGCCACACTCTATTGGCTATATTTAGTTGGAATGAGTGACTAGGCTTTAGATTGCTTGTATCCATTGAAATAATGACGATGGGGTTTTCGACATCAGTAACATCTCTAACGGCGAGTTCGATCTGTTTGGACTTTGCAAATTTAAGTGCAGACATCATGACTTGTTCGGTATTAAAAACGCCGAGCACATAACCTGAAATACGGCCTCTGCGATCGCTTATGTTATCCGGCACACCAAATCCTGAATGTTCGTATAGGGGCGATACAATAAAAAATCCCGGTTGAGCTTTACCTCCCTGAATGAGTTCTAGTGGTGGAGAGGCTGTCTGGTTCCCACTATCTCTTGCTTGCTCTAAAACGTGTCTACGCTCTGGGTTTGAGCCCAAATCAAAACCAAGTGCTGCTTCATTTTTTGGAAAAGGTTCTAAATAATAAATAGGGAGGTAGTAGGCTCTTTTGTTGGCCGATATTAGTTCATTGTTGTCGGAGACTTCCTTGAATTCAAAACGACTAAAGCCTTCACTTTGAGCGAGGTATTCATAGGTCTTTCTTTCTTCGTGGCTGACGATGGGAACCCATTCTAGCGCTTGTATGGATTCGTCATCTTTAAGTAGTATGTTTGCAAATGTTGAAAATCCTTGGCGGTCTATAAACTCACTCCCTCGATAAATAGCCGTTAGCGCCAGTAGCTTATTTTTGACGACGATGGTCTGCTTTTCGATAAGTTCACTAAAGCCTGTAGCGGTTTCTAATAGTTCTCTATTTTGTATTTCTAGTTGGTGTTCGCGGGAGCCTGCAAAAAACCATGATACGGTGAAAAATAAGATGATGGATGGAAGGATTACCTGAAGGCGTCGACTGTGGTTAATAACCTTTTTAGATGAAAGTGCAATAATGATTAAAGGCGTAAAAAACAGCACGCCGATAGTATCCCCCGTCCACCATGTAAACCAAGTAAATGTCAGGTTTGAGATAGGGACGGCGCCGACTAGAAAAAGGCCTGTGACCGCTATTGTTGCTGAGACCAAACAGGCCATAGGGCCTGCGATAAGGAGAAAGTTTAAAATTTCTTTCTGTGCGATGAAGCGTATAGGGGATGGGATTACTTTCTTTATTAATAAGTAGCCTGTTAGCGCCTGTATGGCGCTGCCTGAGGCTATCACGCTTGGAATTATTAAGTCATGTGCTAAAAAGGTGTTATTGATTTCTAGAAAGTTTACGCAAGATACAGAAAACGAACCGATAAAGACCCCAGCCATTGCAGGGGTTGGGCCGTAAATAAGCGCGGTTGCTAGACCTATACCTGCTGCAGGCCAAATTGACGATGCAAAACCTGGGGGGATAGAGAAAAATGAACCCGCTTGACCTGCAATAAAGTAAGCAAGCGCTATAAGGGTCGTTCTTAGAATTATGTTCACCGAGCCTCTTTAGCTATTTATTATGTCGATATTTTATTTAAAGAGTAGCAGAGGTGGGCGGGTAATAAAGTTTCGTCGTTAAATTTAAGGGGGGTTAAGAATGTGTCGACCGATATTATTCTCAATGTAGACGGATAAATGCTAAATTAAGCATGAGTGAGATTTGATTTGAGGATGATAAAGGTGGGAGCTAAAAGCTAAAACCGAATTGCTTAGTCGCGTAAACAAACCCTTTGGTTCCTTGTACGGAGTAACGGTCAATGACGCCGCCTCGATAAGCCGATAGAAGTATTTTGCTGACGGCTTCTCGTGACAACTTTAAGGCGTTGGAAAGTGTTTGAGATGTATACGTATTGCCTGGCATCATATGGCTAATAACCGCTTGCTCGTTGCCGGTCATTTGTACACTCCCTCTATGTGGATGATAGTTGTGCGATGTTTTTGAAAAAAGGGCGCGGATATTACCTTAGTTAAAGCGCAATGTCTTTGTTTAATAATGTTCTTTTAATAGTTTTTCTATAGCTTGTTTTACCGACTTAAATGCAAATGCGTCTAAGTCGATTTCTTTTAGTGGGACCCAACGAAACTCACAAATATCATCGTTAGCTTGCATGTTTTTATAATGGTCTACGGTACAAATAAAAAATGCGTCGCAAGTTGTATACTCTATCTGGTTGTAGAGGTAACGATTTGAGCCTGATGTGAAATACTGTAGAGAAGAAGGGGTGATGCATAACTCTTCTTGTAACTCACGACTAAGCGCATGCTCTAGAGATTCGTCAGGGTCAACAAACCCTCCTGGTAGGTCTAGCATACCTTTGCTCGGGTTCTTAGCTCGAACGGCTGTAAGAAGGCGCCCATCTCTTATAATCAGTGCACCGACTGAAGCTGCTGAGTTAAAGAAGAATTCATATTGACATTTATTGCATAGGTAGACTTTTTGTCCGTCAAATTCGTAGCTGAGTAACCCGCATTGAGGGCAGTGGAGCATGGGATTTCCTTCGCATGATTGAATGTTTTATATCGATTATTAATCATAGGTCATTGTGATGGGGTTTGGCGAGTTAAGCATCCAATATGCTAGTGTAAAGTTTAGTGCTTATTATGGTTTTAGGTTTTGTTTGATTTTAAAAGTGGTGAGAATCATTTAAAGTAGCTGTATAAGGCAATGTGCCGTAATGATTCTGCCTCTTTTTAGCTAAAAACAGTCGTTGATTTTGTTAGCAGCTGCTAGCTACCTAAAGCGGATAAATATAGAATACAAGAAAAATTTAATAGAGAAGTTAGCCACAATGGATACCCCTTTTTCAGATCGTATAGCCGATGTACCCCAATCGTTCATTCGTGAAATACTTAAAGTTGCTATGGACCCTACCGTTATTTCGTTTGCGGGTGGATTACCCAATAGAGACTTGTTTCCTATTGAGGGGATTAAGCAGGCAACGAATAAGGTACTAGATGAGCACGGCGCTGATGCTCTTCAATATAGCAATACCGAAGGCTATCCAGAGCTAAGGCAGTATATATCTGATCGATACCGTGATAAGCAAGGAATCGACGTCCCAATAAAGAACATATTAATTACCAATGGTTCTCAGCAAGGTCTTGATTTGTTAGGTAAGACCTTACTTAACGAAGGGGATGACGTTGTTATTGAAGAGCCGGGTTACTTGGGGGCTATTCAAGCATTCTCTGTGTACCGTGCTAGGTTTAATCCGGTACCGGTTTCTGAAGAAGGTCTGAATATTGAACGTTTAAAGGGAGTAATGCTTTGTCGTAAGCCTAAGTTACTGTATACCGTGCCGAACTTTCAGAATCCATCGGGTATTTCGTACAGTGAAGAGAACCGGCTTGAAGTGGCTGAAGTGTTAAAAGGTACCTCAACTTTTCTGGTGCAGGATGACCCATACGGCGATTTACGTTTTGCGGGTGTCGAAAAGACATCATTCAAAAAACTGATTCCAGATAATACGGTGGTATTGGGGTCATTTTCAAAGACTGTCGTGCCGTCATTTCGTCTAGGTTGGATTGTTGCACCTGATGAACTGATGGAAAAATTAGTCATTGCTAAGCAGGCAGCAGACTTACATACCAATTATTTCTCACAGCGTATTATTCATCAGTTTTTGCTTGATAACGATATTGACGCTCATATCGCAGAAATCACTAAAGTATATGGCCGTCAGCGTGCCGCGATGATTAAGGCTATCGATGAGCACTTTCCGAAAGAAGTGGTTATTACTCACCCTGAAGGGGGGATGTTTCTGTGGGGGGCGTTACCAGAAGGTTATTCTTCTATGGATTTGTTCGATATGGCCATTAAAGACAAGGTTGCATTTGTGCCAGGTCAACCCTTCTATGTTAGTAGGGATGAAGTAAATACGTTTCGTTTAAACTTTTCTAGTGTAGATGAAGACGTCATTGAAACAGGTATGGCTAGGCTGGGTAAAGTAATCAAAACCATGCTATTGGCGTGATGTGGCAGATTAATTAAGTATAGACACTGATGGATGCGTTAACAGATCTGCAATATAAGGTTGTAGAAGCAGTTAAGATTAATATTCAGGCCGCTAACGATTACTTTAATGAGTCGTTAGCGGTACCCGATATTCGGTTTGATCTTCGCGGTAAAAGTGCAGGGCAAGCTAGGTTTGAATACTTACGAGCCTATGGTATAGCTAAAAAAACAAACGCTATTATTCGTTTTAATCGGGTATTGATGGAAGAAAACCCTGAGGCGTTTATAGGTGAGGTAGCACCTCATGAGACGGCCCATGTCATTGCTCATCAACTCTATGGCCGTAGCATTAAACCTCATGGCCAAGAATGGCAGATGATTATGCGGTCTGTATTAAAGCAAGAGCCCTCGGTTACCCATCGGTTTGATATATCGCGGTCATCCCCGAAGCCCCATATTTACAGCTGTGGTTGTCAAGGGGTAACGCACCCACTATCGGCTATTAGGCATAACCGAGTGAGAAGGAAGCAGTCTTCGTATTTATGTCGAAAATGTAACAGCGCCTTATACCAAAAAAAACAGTAATATTTTAAAAATATAGGATGCGGTCTTATTTTTGTAGTAGACATTCTGTTATTATATGTCAACAAATTCGTGAAACATTTAACAATATTTTCAATTGTCAAAAACATGACGCAAATATATATGGAATTGTGGCATTGATACGTCATTTTGGTAATTTAACGTTTATGATTACCTCATCGAAATTGATTAAAGGGTGAAGTCATGTTTTTAAATGTAGTCGTTAAACATTGGGGGGCTTTATTGCGCCAACCTAGTGTGCGCAGCATTGGCATTTTCGCATTAAGTGGTTTGTTGGCGGCGTGCAACTCTGATGATAAGAATGATTCAGTTGCGAGTACTGCGACGTCAGGCTCTTCTACCGCCCAGTCTCAAACGATCAATGGTAATGAGACACCTGTCGCTGATCCTCAAAATGAGACACCTGTCGCTGATCCTCAAGAGGTTAAGCAAATATCTATAACCGGTGGTGCGATTAAAGGTGTTATCGAAAACGGTGTTGTTCGTATATTTAGCATTGAAAGTGAAGCGGGTCTGTATCGCAAGTCACCCACTCCGTTAGGATATGCTGAGCGAACGGATGCCAACGGACAGTTTAATATTTCTATTTCTGCCGGTAATATTGATGGAGTTGTTGTTGAAATAACGGCCGATGCCGCTACAAGAATGACCTGTGATGTTGTAAATGGCTGTGGGGTTGACCAGCAAGGCAACCTTATTGGCTTCGGACAGACGTTTGCTTTAAATAATGATTTTATATTAGAGGCTGCGTATTCAGGGCTGCAAGAAGAAAATGCTTTAATCTTATATGTTACACCTCTTACTCACTTGGCGGTTTCGTATGCAAAGGGTCAAACTGACGGTTTAAGTGAGCGCAATATTGGTGCGGCGTATGCTTTGGTGGAGGATACGTTAAAGCTTTCAAAAGGGTCGTTGCAGTTACCGCCACCTGATTTAACTAAGCTTGATTCTTATAACGCATTATCGGGTGACGAGCTTCAGTATGCCATTATGTCCGCCTCTTTTTTAGCCATGGTGAATATGCCAGACTGGGGGTCAGTAGATGAGGTTATCAATAGTGCTGCAGTGCGTTTTACTCAGTCTGGCGGATTGCCAGACGAAAATGGCGGAGTGGTATCAGAGGTTACGCTTGATGACCTGTTCTATCAGGCTAGCGATATTGCAAGTGATTTGCAGGCTACTGTCAATAATGAGCAAATAATTGTTGAGTTGATCTCTGTAGAAAGCTCAACAGATATGTATTACCAAGAAGTATCAAGTGTTTATGTGGATAACTCTGCGCCAGCGCAAGGGGCCGGTAACACTCAAAAGAATGATTCTGCTGGGGCCGACATGGCGGGTGATGAAAAGCAGGATGTAATTGTTCCACCTGCCCCTTCTATTGCAGTCGAAGAGCCTGCAAAACTATTAACAATAGCGTCTCACCCAGGCTCTGTGGTTGTTGATGTTAATGAACGAGCGCAATTAAGCGTGGTGGTGCAGGGTGAGGGTGATATTCATTACCAGTGGAGAAAAGATGGCGTTGAGCTTGTTGGCGAAAATGCCTCAACCCTTTCATTTAATAGCGTAGCATTGAATGACTCGGGGGTTTATGATGTCATTGTATCGAATGAGGCAGGGCAAGTGCCTTCTTTGTCGGCGACGCTTGCGGTAGAAGAGTTAACGTACACTGCTCAATTGAGTTGGAGTATTCCGACTGCTCGCCAGGATGGCTCTATGTTGGCGCTTAATGATATTGCCGGTTACGTGGTTGTTTATGGAACAGAGCCTGAAAACCTATCATCTAAATTACTAGTGGATGGGGCTCAGACAACGAATTATCCGTTTGAAAATCTGGATCCAACTAAAACCTATTACTTTAAAATTGCCACGCTTGATGTGAATGATATCCAGGGTGAGTTTTCAGATGTTGTGAGTAAAAGTTTCTTATAACGGATAGACAGCAGTCAACACAATAAACCCTTAAGGCGTTAATAGCCTTAGGGGTTTTTTATTGCCTACTGGTCTGCCAAAATGTCACAGCAGATGACGATGTCGTCATTACCTGACTTAAATAGTAGCGATAGCGTAACACACATATATGCGCCTGTTACCGACAAATATGGGCGTGTAATTTGTAGCTCATTGGGGTCGCTGAGTGCTCGGCGCAAATAATGTTGGCGAAACCAGTCAGCGCTTTTAGTGTTTGCAAGTGGTTTAAATTTTGGGTTTTGTGATGCTTCGTGTTGGTTTGAAGTGACGGTTTCGTCAATTTGAATGCCGTCTTTGTTCATCATGTAGCATCGAGTGACGGTATGGTGTTCTATAAGAGACTTTGCCGCTAAACCGAGTGGTGTGCCTTCCCTTATCTTATCGACAGCATTGTTGAATAAAGGAAAGTAATGGTCGCGAATGGCGATCGTGGGGTCGGCTTTATCTTTAACTTCTTGTTTGTAAATGCTTAAGAGCTTCCCAAGATCTGATGTAGGTAAGGGTTTTGAGTTTCTACCCATTTGTGGCCGGGCAAAATAAAAACCCTGTACAAAATCTACACCGCAATCAATGGCAATCATTGCTTGCTCCTCTGTTTCAACGCCCTCCAGTAAAACCAAGCATCCAGCTTGATGAAGTAGCGATACAATGCCGTTAAGCATTTGTCGTATCCTGAATTCATCGGAGGCTCTGACAATCATTGATCTATCTAATTTAACAATATCAGGTTTAAGGGCCCAGACTCGTTCGAAGTTGGAGTGCCCTGCGCCAAAGTCATCTATGGCTGTTAGGCAGCCTAATTGCTTGTAATACTCAACTGATTGGGCAAGGCTTTCGCTATTGCTGGTAGGCTGTTCTACAATTTCTATGACTACGCGGTGGGGGGGGAAATTAAAATGCTCTAGAAGCTGACCAAAAAATGAATCGTGGTGCTGGTTTAATGCAATCGTTTCGGGAGATACATTAATAAAGAGCCAGTTAAGATCGTCAGGTAGGCCTTTGAAGTTTTTCATGTGTAAAAAACGACAAGCTCTATCGAGCTGAATATTATCTTGCTCATTTCTGGGTTGCTGAAACAGAAGGCCTGGGCTCATCGGTTCGCCGTTAGAGTCAAAAGGGCGAACAAGGGCCTCATAGCCTACTATGCGCTTGTGCGATAGGCTGAAAATAGGCTGAAATGCAGTGCGTAGGTTTAGCCCCATAAAACTAGCCGACCACTCACCCGGAAGGACAGTTTCGGTCGTCATATCTATGCTGCTAATATCAAGCGCAAGGTTTTTTGAGGTCGTATTCATTGCCGAAAGCAAGCTGATAAAGCCCCTTTAAAAGATGCTGCTATAGTATCTAACTATATAAAAAATATGAATATATAGAGAGTGCCAAAATATTATCCTAACATCTACTTACTTTTGTTAAATCTATGTAAAAACTTTTGACCAATAGTGCAGGAAACGTTTTGAGACACTTTAAAAAAAGCGGCAATAAATGCCGCTAAAGTGCGAGTCGATATAGTAGAAGTACTGATAAATAGGCGTGGATGGTGCTAAATTGTATAGAGCAATAAACAGCTTGCTCTATGTGTTTAGATGCTTAGTTGGCAATATTACAAAAGGGTGGTGTTGATTTCTGTAAGTGCTTGTACTTACTGGATGTCCATTTATTTATTTATCATAATAATCGATCAATTAAAGTCATTATTTGATATGTTATATCTATAATATTGCAGTATTCTATTTGTAAATATTTAAACGAGATAGCTTGATGAATATACGAAGCAGTCACACTGAGTGGGGGATTCTTTCAATTGCCATACATTGGGTTGTAGCGGTTGTTGTGTTTGGCCTTTTTGGTGTTGGGCTCTATATGGTAGAGCTGGATTATTATGACTCAATGTACAGAACGGCGCCTTTTGTCCATAAAAGTGTTGGTGTTTTGCTGTTCATGCTAATGGTTTTTAGAGTCTTTTGGCGTTTTGTAAATACGACACCGGATGTATTGGCTACCCATAAAAAGTGGGAGCAGAAATCAGCACATTGGGCGCACATTGCGCTCTACTGCTTACTGATGGTTCTAATGATTAGTGGCTATCTGATATCCACTGCTGACGGGCGGGCGATATCGGTTTTTGGTTGGTTTGAAATCCCTTCGATTATTAATGGTATTGATAATCAGGAGGATATTGCAGGCGAGGTTCATGAAATACTTGCCTATATTCTTATGTTTGTGGTCGCAATTCATGCAATGGGCGCGTTAAAGCACCATTTTATCGATAAAGACAGAACGCTTTTGAGAATGCTAGGTAAGACGAAAAGTGAATAGTGAAAATTATGCACTAGGTTATAAAATAATATATCAAAAACATTTAAAGGAGACGGTATGAAACTTAATAAATGGGTAGCAGGTGTTGTATCGGGTGCGCTATTGTCAGCAGGCGCTGCAAACGCAGCTGATTATGTAATTGATACAGAAGGGGCGCACGCCTTCGTACAATTTAAGATTAGCCACCTTGGTTATAGCTGGTTATATGGCCGCTTTAATAAATTTGAAGGTGCTTTTAGTTATGATGAGGCAAACCCGACAGCCGCTAAAATATCGGTATCTATAGATACGGCCAGTGTTGACTCTAATCATGCAGAGCGTGACAAGCATTTAAGAAGTAAGGACTTCTTAGAAGTTGGAAAATACCCAGAGGCGACATTTGTAAGTACTAAAATAGAAGACAAAGGTGACGGCAAGGCTGCCGTTCATGGTGACTTTACACTAAGAGGCATCACTAAATCGATTGTTATTGATGCGACTCATACTGGAGGCGGTAAAGATCCATGGGGTGGGTACCGTAACGGATTTTCAGGCACAACATCGTTTAAACTGAAAGACTTTGGTGTACCTAAGAGCTTAGGCCCTGCATCAGAAGAGATAGAAATATTCCTTTCTGTTGAAGGTATTAAAAAATAGGAAAGCATTAGACAATAGTGCGCTGGACACCCTGAGGCCAAATCTCAGGGTGTTTATTTTTATCTGATTTATAGATCTGAGTTGCCTGAGTTCCAGTTGGGGTATTTTATTGTTGAAGCTGATTTAAGTTGCAATAACGACTGTGTTTCTTCCTGTGCCCTTTGCTATATAAAGTGCCTTATCTGCATCCTGTATGACATCATCTGCTGAATGATGCGTTTCTTGTTTTTGAGCGACTCCAATACTGACTGTAATATTGACGTTTCTCTCCCGTGCCGTCACGACACCGCGAAGCTTTTCACCTATTTTTTTGTTGCGGGTTCTTTCTTGGTTTCTCAGTGTCATTTGATAACGGGATATGCTTTCTCTTAGTTTATTTAGGTAAGGCTCTACCAGATCTAAATTTTTATTAGGAAAAAGTATTGCAAACTCTTCACCCCCATATCGGTAAGCTAAGCCACCAACACCTACTTTTCGTATTTTGCTGGCTACGAGTCTGAGTACCTGATCGCCAGTATCATGACCGTAGGTATCATTAAATTTTTTGAAGTGGTCTATATCGATCATCGCAATGGCGTAATGTTTGGTTAATGTCCCCATTTTCTCATCAAGCGCTCTGCGGCCAGGCAGAAGCGTTAACGCGTCTACAAATGCAAGGTCATAGGCGCTTTGTATTAACGAGACGAATAGCGCTAGAAGAAGTGCTGAAAACAATACTGTAGAGATATCAGCCACCGCAAAGTCATAGAAGATAGCATTGCCTGTTAGCCATGCCGCTAATAATGCAGTTTCAGTCGACGTTCTTTTCCAGAGGGTTAAGGCCAGTAAGACAATACCACTTCCAAGCTGAGATAGCAGCAATCCTAGACTTAGCCAAGTTCGTTGCTGGTCTTGAGTGGTGATATAAGATTCAATAGCGAGGTGTAATGCGTCTAGGTTGCTATCTCGCACTAAGACCCAAAGTATGAGGTAGCTAAGAATGATGACTAAAAGACGGCTAACGCCCCATCTCGATATGCTGCCTCGCTCTCGGTAAAGGCCAGTTAAACAGAGGTGCCATGAAAACAGAATCGCATTGCCGATAAAGAGTAGTTGGGTTGAACTTTCACTAAAGGGTTTCTGCATACCATTTTGAATAAAGGCATAAGCAAGGCAGGCATTGATCGCCCCAAGTGCAAGGCGACTTCGGTTGAAAATTAGCGATACTAATACCAATAAGGCGCTCATTAAGTAGGGCAGGGATGCGTGTATAGACTTGCTCCATTGGTCGGCCCAATCGAACTGCAGCATCAAATATGCGCAGGCAACGATAGAAAAAGGCACTAGTCTCCAAAGGTATTTAATAATAGCAGTCACGGTAATGGTCTGGCGTGGCAAAAAGTCTGCTAATAATAGCGTTTATTACCCGTGAAGGTAAGTTGCCGAAAAGTAATATTGAGTCGGCAAAGAAGGTTTAGTGCTTTTGACGTTTTTGTGACAGCTGTCTGATGGTTGTTGAGGTTAGGTAGATACAAGCAATAAATACGGATATACCGGCATATATAAGAATATGCTCTAAATTTCCAACGATGAGAAACTCAATACTTAGCATCGCAATAAGAAGGCTTGAGGCGATCCCTAGTGATGTGAATATAGTATTCAGTAATCCAGTGTTGCGCGGCATATTTTCCTCTGCTTATTTCATAAAGGCGCTTTGAGTGAAAGACCTGCTTTAGGGTCAACACCTCTATTCAATTGAGATACCATAGTAGCCTTACAAGGTATTTGGGTGAATGCGTAATATTACTTATGGGTAAAAATGAGTGTATAGGGTGAGCAACATGGCTGTTTTTGCTAATGCTTATCGGTGCTTACTGCTATAAAGTGGCCGTGGGAAAATTTATAATGTGCTATTGTGCTTGATTTGATCGATTTGCGAGGCTATGTGAAAAGTATTGGTTCTGTAAAAAATATTGCTATCGATATTGCTGAGAAGGCTTTATGGAGTGTTGTCAACACAGCAGAAAGAAAGTTGTTTGGTGATAACTTCATTATATCGAACCTGACGCCTTACGATGTTATTTATCGCGACAGAATTATGTCCGTAAGACACTACCTCCCATTAGAAGATGCCAGCATTACCATTGGTGATGATGAGTTAGATGTAGCGTCTGTGCGTCACCGAGTGCCTCTAGTGCTAGTACCTCCTTTAGCCGCTACTTCGATGATATTTGACCTTATGCCTCATAGGAGTGTCGTACGCTATTTTTTGGCTAAAGGGTTTGATGTCTATTTGATTGATTGGGGCCATGTGACAGAAGCGGATAGTGATCTGTCATTGGAAACATATGTTCTTGAGTGGATGCCTGCAATAATGCAGCAGGTTCGAAAAGTAAGTGGGGAGCAGGATGTTTCAATTTTCGCCTATTGTATGGGGGGGCTTTTGTCGCTGATGTACGCAGCAGTTTCTGGTGATAAAAATATTAAAAATATGATAACAGTAGCAAGCCCGATTGATATGCATTCAAGCGGTGTTGCTGGTCGAGTGCTTTCCACTATATACCGTCCTGCGCAAATGGTTTCACAGTTAATGAATATTTCATTGCTAGATTTGCCCGCTAAATATTTGCATGTACCGGGCTGGGTGAACTCTCTTGCTTTTAAGTTAACGAGCCCGGTGGGTAATGTGGTTAATTATGTCGAGATGCTAATGAATATGTGGGATAGAGAGTATCTCAAAGAGCACTTAACCATGAGTCAGTGGTTTGATGATATGGTTGACTACCCAGGCGAAACAATTAAAGACATGGCCGTCCATATGATGATTAACAATCGGATGGCAAAAGGGACGATGACGATTGGGAAACAGAAGGCAGAATTTAAAAAAATAAACTGCTCAATTTTAGCCTTTGCGGGAGATAACGATACCTTGGTGAGTATCAGAGCGGCGCGAATGGCGTTGGATATTGTATCGTCAGAGGATAAAGAATTCTGCGTAGTGCCAGGTGGGCATGCGGGTGTTTTTGCTGGCGGAAAAGCCCCCGCAAATGCTTGGGCTATTAGTGCTGACTGGTTGGCAGAGCGTTCTAACTGATGTCCATTCTTAAAGAGTGTTTAGTGCTGTTAAAAACGATGAGACTATGCCTCCCCTAGGAGGGTAAAGTAAATGGTAACGAAATGAGTTGCTAACTTTACACGGTGTAACAATATATTGACGCATAACCGTAAAAATGTGATCGAAATCCCGTCCTCTAATGGTCTCGATCACAGTAATTAATCCCTTCCCATATTATAGTTACAACCATTGAAAGGCAGAAATTTAATAATTAAACGTTAGTTGAATAGAGTCTTAGGTGGTGGTCATGATAGTTAAAATATTTGCTCTTCTTTTAGCTGTAAATTTGTTTTCGGTAATGGCGAATGCAGAGGCGTCAGAGCCTAGGCACCTTGGTCAAATCGAATACTATAGCAACTTAACAGGTGACGATGAGATTTTGATCGAAAAAGGGCTAAGTAAAAGTGATTGTTTATTAAGAATCGCAAGTATGCTCGGAAGCCAATGGTTTAATGATAGTATCGAACTTAAGCGTTTAAAAAACGCAAGCGATGAGTCGATCACTTCAAGTTATCCTTACAGCTTTAAAGAAGCGATTGCTCAGGCAAACTACGGTTTAGATATGGGAAGTGACGAACTGTCGATTTCTATGAAAATAAAATTTTAGATCATCTCGTTTGTACCTTTCGGCAATAACGGCTCATTTTTTCAACATTTAGCTAACTACATCTAACACGTTTTAACCCTTCGCATACTTCAAACCCAGAACGCTCTTTTACTTTTTCTCGCCTTAACGGCCGGTTACCAAATTAATAGTGACCTGACACCTTTAGAGTGATTTGATTATCGTCAATCATTAACGGTGGGCGATGGGTCATACTCTGACTAATATGATATGATTTTTACCGCTTTTAATGATTATGTTGATAGCATAAAAATAAGATAAGCAAAGGGGAAAAAGATGACAACGGCACCAGTAATTCACAATGATGTGGAAAAATGCGTTGACGCAATTATTGAAAAGATAGGCAAGGACATTAAGTTTGGTATGCCGTTGGGGCTCGGTAAGCCCGTTCATCTCGTTAATGCGCTTTATAAGCGTGCGAAAGCTGACCCTAGTATAAAACTTGTGATTGCTACTGCGCTTTCATTAGAAAAACCCGCTGCAGCACCAGGGCTTGAGAGTAAGTTTATGGGGCCTTTTGTTGAGAGGCTTTTTGGTGATATACCTGATCTTGAATATATGGTCGACTTAAGAAAAAAGGCCTTACCCCCTAATGTTGAGGTGACTGAGTTTTTCTTTAAAGCAGGTGCTTTTTTGAAGGATGATAAGCAGCAGCAAAATTATATTTGTACTAATTACACGCATGCCGTACGAGAGTTAGTGGCGCTAGGTGTTAATGCGGTCTCTCAGATTGTAGCAAAAAAAGAAATCAATGGTGTGCCTAGATATAGTTTAAGTAGCAACCCAGATACATCATTGGATCTAGTTCCGATTTTGAGGGAGCAAGAGAAAAAAGGGCGAAAAATAGCGGTTATTGCCGAAGTAAATAACAACCTTCCTTTTATGGTTAATCATGCAGAAGTAGGTGAGGATGAGTTTGACCTTATCCTTGAAAACCCTGTGTACGAATATCCATTATTTGGCGCGCCAAATATGGCTATTATGCCTGCTGACCATATGATTGGATTTAACGCCAGTACACTACTAAGAGACAATGGAACTCTGCAAGTAGGCATTGGCTCTTTAGGGAGCGCCCTCGTATATAGTGCTATTCTTAGGCACAAAAACAATGCGTTATATAACGAGATTATGGATGACTTAAAGTTGGAGGAACGGTTTCCAGTGATATCTGAGTTAGGCGGTCGAGGTACTTTTGAAAAAGGGTTGTATGGCTGTAGTGAAATGATGGTCGATGGTTTTATGCATTTGTATAAAGCGGGAATCCTAAAGCGAGAGGTGTTTGATAATGTTGATATTCAGACGCTTCTTAATGAAGAGAAGATTACTCAAAATGTTTCACTGAGCACACTCGATGCATTAGTTGAGCAAGGCGTATTGCCTACAACACTAAGAGCAAAAGATATTGAGTTTTTAAAGCAATATGGAATATTTAAACGCTCGGTGGATATGAAGGGCGGTTGCTTGCTAGCAGGCGATCAAACAATAGACCCTACGCTTGAGGATGACAACAATCGCGCGCTGATTGCAGAGCATTGTCTTGGTGATAAGTTAAAAGGCGGCATTGTAATGCATGGTGGCTTTTTTATCGGGCCAAAAGATTTTTATCAAGACCTTCGGGATCTAACGCCAGAAGAAAACGAAAAATTCTGCATGACCAGTGTGAAGTATATTAACCATTTATTTGATCATGAGTTTGGAGATCAGAAACTAAAGGTCGCCCAGCGGCAAGATGCCCGTTTTATTAACTCAACTATGATGTATACCTTAGGCGGAGCCGCTGTTTCTGATGGTCTCGAGAACGGGAAGGTGGTCAGTGGTGTAGGTGGTCAGTATAACTTTGTCGCGATGGCGCATGAGATTGATGATGCTCGCTCAATTCTTAATTTGAAAAGTTATCGGACAACCCCGAGCGGGCCGAAGTCAAATATAATGATGAGTTATGGTCACTGTACGATCCCAAGACATTTGCGAGATATTGTTGTGACTGAATATGGCGTTGCCGACTTGTTGAGTAAAAATGATCAGGAGGTTTATATAGAGCTTATTAAGATCTCTGACTCCCGATTTCAGGATGAGCTTTTAAGCGAGGCTAAAGCGGCGGGGAAAGTTGCAAAAGATTATCAGCTACCTGACATCTATCGGCATAACACGCCAGAAAAATTGTTGGCCACATATAATAAATACAAAGCAAAAGGGTTGTTTGATCCCTTCCCATTTGGGTGTGACTTTACGCAAGAAGAATTGCAGATTGGTAAGGCTCTTAAGGGATTAAAGGCTAAAACAGCTACTCGCAGCGGGCTATTGAAATGCATGTGGGAGGCAATAAAAATTAATATGGTGCCTGAGGAATTCTCTCACTTAATGGATAGAATGGATATGAGTGACCCGAGCAACTTTAAGGCAAAACTGGAGCAAAAGTTACTTGTTTCAGAATTGATTGCGCAAAAAACCTAGTAGGGTTACTAAGCTTTAATCGTCGGGCCTAATTTATATTGCACGTTGAGGCTGTCACTTTTTGAGTGGTGGCTTTTTATTTGGGCTAATAATAAATTGGGGGTAAAGGGGGATGATAGGATAAACTACCGTTTTTGTTAATATTAAGTCCTGTTATGGAGGCCAAATGTCAGATTTACCTAAAGTGTATTCAATTAACTACAATCTTAGAAATGCTCAAGGTGCGATAGTTGATACTTCGACAGGAGGTGAACCACTGACGTTTTTAGAGGGGACTGGACAGGTAGTAAAAGGCGTTGAGAAAGCGCTTGAGGGGCGGACTCCTGGCGATGTTCTTGATGTCACTGTACCGCCAACGCTAGCGTATGGCGAGCACAATCCTGCTCATTTGCAAGAAGTCTCTAAGTCACTTTTTGATGGTGTCGAAGATGTGGTCCCGGGTATGAAGTTTCAAACCAATACAGGCGAACAAACGCAGGTGATCAAAGTTGTTAAGGTTGAAGGGGATTCAGTCACCGTTGATGCCAACCATCCTTTGGCGGGTTTTACTTTGTACTTTGATATTGAGTTATTGGCTGTGCGTGATGCCACTGAAGAAGAAGTACGCTTAGGCTACCCTGTTTTAAATACGTAAAAATCGATAAAGCCTGTAGTTGAAAAAAGTAGAAAATTGTTTCTTTTGATATTTTCATGTAAATTTTCAAACAGCATGTATAATTGATATAAGAATAGGGAAAAATGGTTCCTTTTTCGTAACCTGTATTACAGTTCGACCTTCAAGGTTGATTGATTTGGTTAGGTGATGAATCGGATTTTAGGGATGATTAGAGCGCTACTCAGATAGTTAGTTACTTTAGCTATTGTTATTGACCTGATGATATAAGAAAAAAGAGAATGGATGTCATAGAGCAGAATGAGTCATGGCGCATCCTCATCGTAGAAGATGATGAGCGTCTAGCAGACCTTACAAAAGAATATCTTGAAAGCAACGGGTTAGTGGTCTCTGTAGAGGGCAACGGCGCCCTTGCGGTTGACCGGATCAAAAACGAGAAGCCTGACTTAGTGGTGCTCGATTTGATGCTGCCAGGAGAAGATGGCCTTTCTATTTGTCGCAAGGTTAGACCGTATTATAACGGCCCAATCCTTATGTTAACTGCGCGTACTGATGACCTTGATCAGGTTCTTGGTTTAGAAATGGGCGCTGACGACTATATGTCTAAGCCGGTTAGACCTAGAGTGCTGCTTGCGCGGATTAGAGCGCTGTTAAGGCGTATAACAGATCAAGCCTCCGGTGATGGTGCAGGCGGTTCAGATTCGTCGGGTGGAGAAGAGCCAGTGCGTCTAGTGTTTAATAACTTGGTCGTTGACAGATCAATGCGTGAAGCATGGTTAAATGACGAAAGTATTGAGCTTACCAGTGCTGAGTTTGATTTACTTTGGCTACTCTCGAGTAGCGCAGGCACAGTCCTTAGTCGCGAAGAGATATTTACTGCGTTAAGAGGGATTGAGTATGACGGTCAAGATCGGTCAATCGATGTTCGGGTGTCTCGAATTCGTCCTAAAATAGGCGATGACCCTGTTCATCCTAAGCGCATTAAAACAGTTCGTAGCAAAGGTTATCTCTTTGTAAAAGAAGCATAATCATAGGTAGATGTTACCGAAGCTAGGCCGTGTGCTAGTTTTTGTGATTTCAATGATTGTGTTGTGATGAGTTCATTGACGATAAGCCCTGTTTAATAGTGTAACGACAGTGATTGCTTAGACTCTTGGATTATCAAAGGGATAGCTGACAAGCGGGATTTAACAACTGTGAACAGGCTTTTTTTAAGAGTATATGGAGGCTTGCTACTTGCTTTAATGGTAGTAGGCCTTTTTTCTGTGTTTATCTATACCTCAATTAACCTCGTTCGAAATGAACATCATCGGGTTATTATCGCTTCCCCTGTATTTGATTGGCTTGCAAAGCAAGACATTGAAGTATTGGATGACCTGTTCTCTCGTCCCGCTGTGTCGGCAATAGGCCACATTAGTGTTGACCAATCAGATAACCATGCATTCTCTTCGGTTGAATTAGAGCGTTTAAACTATAAACAAGTCCTTGTTGTGAGGGACGCGTATGGTTATAAGGTTGCGCGTTATCTTGATGTCGTAAATGGAGATCTAAATATTCTAGTAGGGCACTTCCCAGACTTATATTTAGGCGTTAATCAGCTGACTAGTTACCTTATTGTAGAAGCGCTTAACGAACGCTCTCTAGATAGCTTATCAGCGGAGGCGTTAGAAGAATCATTATCTGAATTAGCGCAAAAATTTGGTGTTCGTATTGAACTGGCGCAAGGAGAAGAGGGTGTTTTACGCACCGGACTATTAGGGGCTGCGAATGAAAATGGGTATTATTTTTACCCAGGCAGTCAAGATGCTTCAGCTGTTGGGTACTATAAGTTAAAAAATGGGGATATATATCGCTTTGACTTCCCTGAAAATTACAGTGCTATATCTTGGCCGCTTATATTAACACTGTTACTCATTGCGATGGCGGGTGTAGGGTTAGCGGTATATCTGCTTATTGTCTCGATTGACCGTCGTTTGAAAAGCCTTGAAACTGTGGCGACTCGTATTGCTCGTGGTGAATTGGATGCCAGAATGGGGGCCGGCCACCGAGACGCTATAGGTCGATTAGGTGATTCGTTTAATAGTATGGCTGAACATATCCAACGATTGGTTGCGGTTCAAAGAGAGATGATTCATGCGGTATCACATGAGTTGAGAACACCAGTGGCAAGGATTCGTTTTGGTGTACAGATGATAGAAGACTGTACTAGCGAGGCGGCGCGGCATAAACAGCTAACAGGTATTGATTCTGACATCCAAGAGCTAGATGAACTGATTGATGAAATTTTAACATACGCAAGGTTGGAGCAAGGCGGCCCAATTTTAACTTTTCAGGATGTGGATGTAAGAGAAATTGTTGAGCAGGTGGTGTCTGAGCAGAGCGGTGTTAAGCCAGATATGATCATCGAAGCAGCGTTTGAGGAAGGCTCTGAAAATTGGGGGCAGTCTGATGTTGAGTATCGTTATATACATCGTGCAATCCAGAATTTAGTAGGAAACGCAACGCGATATGCTAGCTCAACAGTTAAGGTGCATTGTTCATTTGATGAAGACACTTGCCGT
The DNA here is from genome assembly GCF_026016465.1 of Alkalimarinus alittae. Classification (NCBI taxonomy): domain Bacteria; kingdom Pseudomonadati; phylum Pseudomonadota; class Gammaproteobacteria; order Alteromonadales; family Alteromonadaceae; genus Alkalimarinus; species Alkalimarinus alittae. The sequence continues at coordinate 3,197,258 of NZ_CP100390.1, read as the reverse complement.
GTAGATGTCGAGGATGACGGAGCCGGAATACCTGATAGTGATTGGGAGAAGGTATTTACACCGTTTGCGCGACTGGATGACAGCCGAACTCGTTCGTCAGGGGGGTATGGTCTTGGTTTGTCTATTGTTAGACGTATCTTATATTGGCACGGTGGTCAGGCATTTTTAGGGCGCAGTGAAATGGGGGGGGCTAAATTTAGCTTGGTATGGCCAAGGCGCCAATTGAAAGACTAGCACTTCAATTGGCAACTAATAACTAGTAACTGAGTAGTGTTTATTGGTTAAGCTATTTTCTGGCCGGTTAGGTTTGTGGAGTCAGCGAAATAGCTCTCTAAGTTACTTACTTCCTTCTGACTCATTATTAAACCCAGCTTGGTTCTTCTCCATATAATGTCTTCTACTGATTTTGCCCATTCATGATTCACAAGATAATCAACCTCATTTTGGTAAAGGTTAGACCCAAAATTTATACCCATATCCGCGAGTGATGTGCAGCCTCCAATAAATTTAAGACAAAGAAGCCCATAGCTTTGGCTATAACGGCTAAGTAGTTCTTTTGGTAGCCATGGATGAGCCTCTTGAATAACGCCTTGTATCGCTGAAAGGCTTTGAGTTGCTAGTGTGGCACCAGGTAGAGGCGTCTCTTTGGTCCACTTTCCGCTGATCGTTGTAAAGTATGGCGAGAGCTTGTTCATTGCCGCCTCTGCCAGCTTTCGGTATGTAGTTATCTTGCCGCCATAAATGGAGAGCAAGGGAGCTTTGCTGTTATCGTCTTCTAGCGTTAGCGTATAGTCTCTGGTCATTGCTGAAGGGTCTGAAGACTCGTCATCACAAAGAGGTCTAACACCCGAAAAGCTGTGAACAATATCCTGTTTGCTAATTTGAGCAATAAAGTGTTCATTTACGATATTGATCAAATATTGAATTTCATGGTCGTCTATAGAGACCTCTGAAGGGTCACCGTTGTACTCCTTATCCGTTGTTCCTATCAGTGAAAATTTATCATGGTAGGGGATGACAAACACAATGCGTTTATCAGTATTTTGAAGAATAAACGCCCCCTCAAAATTGTGAAGCGTTGGAACGACAATATGGCTTCCTTTAATAAGGCGGATATTGCGGCTAGGTGTTTGGTTAATTTGATCGGTAACTAGTTGACTCACCCACGGCCCGGCTGCATTGATGAGCGCCTTTGCAAAAAGACTATATTCTTCATTTTTGCCTACATCCAAAAGAGTTATCTCCCAAACCCCTTTATCCTCAGCTCTAGTTGCTTTTACTAGCTTGGTACGTGTAAGAATTTTGGCGCCATTACGGGCAGCAGAAATCGCATTGGTGATTACTAAGCGAGAATCATCGACTGAGCAATCATAATATTGGTAGCCTTTCTTAATGCTCGCTTTCAGAGGGCTTTGATGTTTGAACTTAAAAGATTTAGTCGATGGGAGAGTGTTTCTCTTAGTCAAGTGATCATACATGAACAGGCCAGAGCGAATCATCCAACCTGGACGAAGGTGTGGCCTGTGGGGTAGTGTGAATTTAAGTGGTTGAACTAAATGAGGCGCATTACGAAGGAGTGTTTCTCGTTCAGCTAGCGCTTCTTTCACAAGCCTGAATTCATAGTGCTCAAGGTATCTTAGGCCGCCATGAATCAACTTGCTGCTTGCAGATGACGTGGCAGAGGCTAAGTCGGCTTGCTCACACAGCGTGACTGATAGGCCTCTGCCTGCAGCGTCAGCAGCAATACCCGTTCCATTGATACCGCCACCTACGACTAAAATATCTACTGTGCTTGAGCTAAGACTGATCACTTTAAAGATTCCTTTATGATATTTTATTTTCGAAAACGAATATTTGTTTTCGAAAGTATAAAGATAGAATATGTCGTTTACAAATATATTTGCTCATTAATTAACGTTTGATGTGACAGTTTGCACGCATTTAATCGGTCATGTGACGCATAGAAAGGGAGGGCAAGTGGAGGGGCCCTCCTCAGGTAAGAGGGCGCTTAGCGTGCAGGGGAGGGTGTGTTGAGGGTTGTTTTAGTGTGTTACAGTAAGCTCGACACCATGCTCCGCTAGTATGCCTGATATTTTTTTAGGCGGTGTTTGACCTGTGAATAGGTGAGATGCTTGGCTGATGTTCCCAAGGCGAATCATTGCATTTCTGCCAAACTTCGAGTGGTCTGCAGCAAGAAAAACTTGTCTTGCGTTTTCAATTATTGCTTGGGCAACCCTCACTTCTTGGTAGTCGAAGTCCAGTAGTTCTCCATCGTCATCAATACCGCTAATACCTATAATGGCGAAATCAACTTTGAACTGTTTAACAAAGTCTACCGTGGCTTCACCGATAATGCCGCCATCTCTATTCCGAACTGCTCCGCCAGCTATAATGACATTAAAATCTTCTTTCGAGCTTAATATACTGGCAACGTGTAGGTTATTGGTAATAATGGTAAGGCCGTGATGTTTCAATAAGGCTTTTGCGATAGTCTCTGTTGTGGTTCCAATGTTGATAAACATAGAAGAGTGATCAGGGATTTTACTGGCTATGGCTTCACCGATACGTGTTTTTTCTTCTAGGTTTTGTATCTTTCGATCACTGTAAGCTGTATTCAGTGTGCTGGAGGGGATGCCAGCGCCACCATGATATCGCTGAAGAAGCTTTTCTTGATCGAGTTGATTAATATCTCTTCGGATCGTTTGAGGCGTGACTTGAAAGTGCTGAGCCAAATCGTCGATAGTGACAAATCCACGTTCAGCAACAAGCGCTATAATTTGTTTGTGTCGAGTTTCTTGTGCCATTGATTCTGCTCTAATTGGTTGTTATAGCGGCTAGTATTATGACTCAATTCAAATCTTTTTTCAGTGGTGGTTTCATAAAAGGGTATATAGGGATAATATGTTCGCAATCGAATGTACAGATGGAACGTGTAGCTAAATGATGACTAACGAATATGGAATAAACAGACTATGACTCGGTATTTACTAGCAATAGATCAAGGGACTACAAGTTCTCGAGCAATCGTCTTTAGTCAGGCAGGGCATGCTGTTGCTTCGGCGCAGCAAGAGTTCACGCAGCACTTTCCTCATGATGGGTGGGTGGAACATGACCCGGAGGATATATGGACCTCTACCTTAGATGTTTGTAGAGACGCTATTGCGAACGCCAAAATTGATGCTTCAGATATAGCGGGGATAGGTATAACCAATCAACGTGAAACAACACTTGTTTGGGATCGCGAGACAGGCGAGGTTATTTACAATGCCATCGTCTGGCAAGATCGCAGAACGGCAGATACGTGTGAAAGGTTAAGGTTAGATGGCTTTGAAGAGCTTGTGGTGCAGAAAACGGGGTTATTAATTGATCCTTATTTCTCGGCGACTAAAATAAGCTGGATTCTTGACCATGTAGAAGGTGCGCGTAAAAGAGCTGAGCAAGGTATGTTAGCATTTGGCACTGTGGATTCTTATATATTGTGGAAGCTTACAGGTGGTAAGAGCCATAAAACTGATGCGACGAATGCATCTCGTACTTCGTTATTCAATATTCATACTCAGCAGTGGGATGATGAGCTATTAGCGGCCTTTAATGTACCGCTAACGATGCTGCCTGAGGTTTTGGATAGTAGTGATGACTTTGGTGTTTCAGATGCTGAGTTACTGGGAGCGCCTATTCATATTTACGGTATAGCGGGAGACCAACAGGCCGCCTTAGTAGGGCAAGCTTGTTTTCAACCTGGTATGGCCAAAAGCACTTATGGAACTGGCTGTTTTTTAATGCTGAATACAGGAGATAAGACGGTTAGGTCTGAGAATCGGTTGTTAACAACGGTGGCCTATCGGATTGACGGTAAACCGACTTACGCGATAGAAGGGAGTATTTTCATTGCAGGAGCCGCTATTCAGTGGCTTCGAGACGGCTTAAAGCTAATTGGTTGTGCGTCTGAAGCAGAAGCGCTGGCGCTTGAGTCTGGCTCAGATAACCCTGTTTATCTAGTGCCTGCTTTTACGGGCTTAGGAGCACCTTATTGGGATCCTCATGCTAGAGGGGCTATTCATGGGTTAACCCGTGACACAGGTATTGCCGACATTGTTACCGCAGGCTTGCAGTCTGTTTGTTATCAGACAAAAGACCTTGTTAGAGCGATGCAAAATGATGGTGCATGCTACAAAACACTTAGAGTTGACGGCGGAATGGTCGTTAATAATTGGCTTGTTCAGTTTTTGTCAGATATTTTGTGTGTGACGGTTGATCGGCCTAAAATTACTGAAACAACCGCTTTAGGTGTTGCCTATTTGGCAGGGTTAAAAGCAGGGCTGTACAAAGACCTTAATGAAATATCGGCTCTGTGGGAGTGTGATCAGCGCTTTGAGCCTAATATGCAGCCTGAAAAGCGCGAAAGGCTGTATTCAGGCTGGTTAGATGCTGTTGAAAGAGTTAGATAGTCAGGTTACTGTGATGTTTTAGAAGAAGGTTCTGACCACTGGAATGCAATAAGGTGGTCAGCTGCTAAGTTAATGTTGATCTGGTCGCCAATGTATAAGTCTTGGTGGCTTGGGAAAAGACCTTCGATAACAGCGCCAGACTTGAGCTCTAATCGGTATAAAGTAGATGTGCCTGCAAATGTTTTGCTGATAATCTTACAACTTAACGAAGCACTAGGGTCGAATACAATATCATCAGGCCTGATCAGAATATCAACGCCGCTACCGGCTTCCCAATTATAGGCTCTGTTTCCTTCTATCACCCCTAAATCTGTTTCAAAGGACTCATGGGATATTAGCTTACCCTTAATAAAACATCCCTGACCAACAAAGCTAGCAACAAATCGATTAACGGGCTCGTGGTAAAGGTTGTAGGGGGTATCCCACTGTTGAATGATACCGTCTTTAATCACGCCGATTTGGTCGCACATAGCAAACGCTTCGTGTTGGTCGTGTGTGACTAATATTGCCGTCATGTTGAGTGACTTTAAAATGTCGCGAATATCTAAGCTCAGGCGCTTTCTAAGTTCAACATCAAGGTTTGAGAAAGGCTCATCAAGCAGTATTAAAGAAGGTTCAGGAGCCATCGCTCTTGCTAGGGATACTCTCTGCTGTTGACCGCCTGAAAGCTCATGAGGGTATCTATTCGCTAAGTCCGAAAGGTTAACAAGAGTCAGCATTTCAGCAACTTTTTCTTTACGTTTCTGGCTTGATAGCTTATGAAGCCCGTAGCCCACATTCTGTGCAATGGTCATGTGAGGAAATAGCGCATAATCTTGAAACACCATACCGACAGGTCGTTTTTCTGGCACTACGTTGTGGGTTTCAGAAGATATGATGTTGTTTTGAAGTGATATAGAGCCGCCGCTAACGGGATGAAACCCTGCAATCGCTCTTAGAATAGTGCTTTTACCACAGCCACTGGGTCCTAATAGGCAGCCAATGTCGCCCTCATTAAGACTAAGTGAGAGACCGGCTATGACATCTTGTTCGTCATAGCGGCATGTTAAATTATCAATTTTTAGCAGTTGAGTCATGAGAAAACGGGGTCTTCATGAAATGGTGATGTCACCGGTATTTAAGGTCTACATGTCTCTAGCTATTGCAGAGAAGGAACTCTAGCAATGCTTTTTGAGCATGAAGTCTATTTTCTGCTTCGTCCCATACTACCGCGCTGTTATGGTCCATCATGCTCGCACTAACTTCCTCACCGCGGTGAGCGGGTAAGCAATGCATAAATAGTGCATCGCTATTGGCATGAGACATGAGCTCTGGGTTTACTTGATACTCTTTAAATATAGCGGCTCTTTCATTTTGCTCTTCTTCCTGACCCATTGAAGCCCACACATCGGTTACAATTAAATCGGAACCCTTAACTGCTTCTGCTGGGTTTCGAATCAAATTAACACGGCTAGCATTTTCGTCCATTAGTGCTTTGTCAGGGTCGTAACCAAGTGGTGAGGCAACTATTAGCTCAAAGTTATACTGTCGAGCGGCGTTAATGTATGAGTTACACATGTTATTGCCGTCACCTACCCATGTTACTCGCTTACCTTCAATTGAGCCTCTATGCTCGTGATAGGTTTGCATGTCGGCCAGTAATTGGCAGGGATGAAAATCGTCGGTTAATGCGTTAATGACAGGTACTTTTGAATACTCAGCAAAGCGCACAACTTTTTCATGTTCAAAGGTTCTGATCATGATGGCGTCTACCATCCGAGATAGTACGCGTGCACTATCTTCGATTGGCTCGCCTCGGCCAAGTTGAGTGTCGCGTGGCGATAGAAAAATAGAACTCCCACCAAACTGAGCCATACCAGACTCGAAAGAGACGCGAGTTCGGGTTGATGATTTTTCAAAGATCATCCCGAGTACTCGGTTTTTAAGGGGCTCGTATATTTTCCCCTGCTTATGCTCATTTTTTATTTCAATTGCACGCAGCGTGAGTTTTTTGAGTTCTTCTGGAGTGAAATCAAGTAGCGTTAAAAAATGTCTCAGTGCCATGGGTCTAGTTCTCAATTTGGTATACGTTTAACGTGGAGCTTGTCTCTCGTCTGCCGCGTATAGCTTGATTATTTTAACAACAGATTCCGCTAAAAATTCGGCTTCTTGGTCGGTCATTGTTAATGCGGGTAATAGTCTAATTACCTTTTCTGACGTTACATTGAGTAGCAACCCTGCAGCTTTGGCGAGAGGAACTAGCTCAGGGCAGGGAGCACTCATTTCGATACCTATCATGAGCCCTTTGCCGCGAATAGATGTTACATAATCAGCGTTATCGAAGTTTTCTTTTAATATGGTCGTAATTTTATTTCCTAGCGCTTGTGCTCGCTGGATTAAGTTATCTTGTTTAATCTGCTTGATCACGGCTAACGCTGCGGCACAGCCAAGCGGGTTACCCCCAAACGTGGAGCCATGTGTGCCTGGCGTAAATACCTCAGCAGCAGCACCTTTGGCAAGGCATGCGCCGATTGGAAACCCATTCCCTAGCCCTTTAGCGGTTGTAACTACATCAGGTTGAATGCCGTAGTCGCTGTAAGCAAAATAGGTGCCTGTTCTTCCATTACCTGTTTGTACTTCGTCGAGCATCAGTAACCAGTTTCGAGCGTTACAAATTTCACGAAGGGCGCTCATATATTGTGCATTCGCTACTGAAAGTCCGCCTTCACCTTGAATTGGCTCTAACATGACTGCCACAACGTTGGGGTTTGATTTAGCTACATTTTCAACAGCTTGAATATCATTAAATGGAACACGTATAAAACCACTTACCAGTGGTTCAAAACCTGCCTGTACCTTACGGTTGCCAGACGCGGTCAATGTTGCCATTGTTCGCCCGTGAAACGCATTTTCCATGACGATAATGGAAGGCGTGGCAATTCCATTCTTATGACCATAAAGTCGTGCTATTTTTATGGCTGCTTCATTAGACTCTGCGCCAGAATTGGTGAAAAATACATTATCCATTCCGGAAATATCGCAAAGCTCATTTGCGAGAGCTGATTGTATAGGAGAATGGTATAGGTTTGAGCAATGCACTAATCTGCCGGATTGATCTTTAATTGCCTGAGTGACAGCTGGGTGAGTATGGCCTAATCCGCAAACAGCTATGCCTGTAAATGTGTCAAAGTACTTGTTGCCGTTTGTATCATATAGCCAGCAGCCTTCTGCATGCTCAAAAGCAATCGACAGACGACCATAGGTATTCATTAAGGGTTGTTCGGCCATAACTATTTAATTCCAGGTTTCAGGCTATTCCATAAACGCAAAAAGGCAGCGATAGCTGCCTAAACGACAATTAATCATATCGATATTTCGTCTAGTTGGCAATAACTCGCCTGCTATGTGTTCAGGTGATAAGGGTTTTTACTGGGGGTTGTTAATATGCGGCTTATCAAAGACAGACGTTTCGATGGGGTGATCGAAACACCTCATAGATGTAAATCAAGATAATAGTAGAGCATTCTAGTCGGATATAGAAAAAAAGAGTAGAATGGTTCATAGAAATTTATAAGTGTTTCTTTATTGTTTTGTTTTCCTGATTTGGAGGTGTAGCTATGGATGTAATGGATACGATTAAAGAGCAAATTGAAAGTAATGATATTTTGCTATATATGAAAGGCACTCCGCAAGCACCTCAGTGTGGCTTTTCCGCTAAAACGGTTCAGTCTTTGATGGCCTGTGGTGAGCGATTTGCCTATGTGAATATTCTTGAAAATTCAGACGTTAGAGAGAATTTGAAAGTGTATTCAAACTGGCCTACATTTCCTCAGCTATATGTAAAAGGTGAGTTAGTAGGTGGTTGTGATATCGTTCTTGAAATGTACGAAAGTGGTGAGTTGAAAGCGTTAGTGAAAAAGGCTGCTGAGTCTGCTTCAGAAAGCTAATTGTACTGTTAAGTTAAAAACCACGCTAAATAGCGTGGTTTTTTTTGCTTAAAAATAAGTGCAGGGTAGATATATAGATAAATATGCGGCTAATGAGAGGAGATAGGTTTGTATCTAATTGAGACGGAATACCTAAAACCGATAGACTTATCTGATGCTGGTGGGACGGGGTATGGGCTGGCGTCTAAAGCGATTTTTCTGACAGCCTTATCAAGGGCTGGATGATCGCTAGTTTCTTTCACTAGTACGTTTCTAATGGTTCCATTTGGAAAAATGACCAGTTCTAGTGTCACTAATCGGCTTTGATTAAGTTTGCTTATAATAGGGTAGAGTTGGTCTTGATATTTTGAGTGGGTTAATTTTTTTCGTAACTGTTCTTCATAAGGCGAAATCTGTGTTCGCTTGGGGTCGCTAGAGATCTGAACGATGTCGGTTTCAACTTCTTGTTGCTGAAATAGGCTTGAAATTTCAGTGAACGATTTCGATGCCGCCTGACTTTTACTCGATATGGCTATATCTCTTCTAACGTCAGGCAAGTCTGTTTTAACTTTTGGGATAAATATGTTTTCTTGCTTGACTGATTTTGACGACTGATTAGGTGTCGTTTTGTCATCGATTCCTTGATTTTTGTGCTTGGAGGAAACATCTCTAGCTGTGCTTGTGCCGGTAGTAGTGATGATTTCTTTTGCTGCGTTTAGTGATTTTTCTTTATTTAATATTTCTTCTGCTGTTTCTTCAGGTGTGTTTGAAGCGGTGTTGGCGCGAGTTTGTATGGCTGAGCTTGTCGCTTTTGAAGAAAGCGTTAACTGTATCGGTATTGTTTTTTCAACGTCTAAGTTAGGCAGAAATTGAAATAATGCTATGCCCAGCATGGTGTGAAATACGATAGCGATAGAGATAGCAAGAGAAATTCTGTAGGGGGATGAGCTATTAAAATTTCGCATAAATAGCATGTAATAAAAGCCACATCGTTAAATTGATGTGGCTTTTATTACTTAAAACGACTCTCTAAAGGGGTTGTTAGGCTGTAGCGCCGGACATCTTTCTAAGATTGCCCATGACGGAGTTCATTGCTCGATCAACTAGAAGTCCTTGCTCTAAAACCTTGACGCGTCCTCGTCTCATTTCATGGGCTAACTCTCGTCTGGTCTTCTCGACCACTTTAAGCCCCATTCTATTTACAAAAATCAGGCAGTCTGCATCATCAATTTTTGTTGAGAGTTTACAGCGGAATTTGCTGCCATTAACCAGTGAAAACTCTATCCAGTTTCCTGCTTCTATGGCATCTACTTTAACCAAATGCTCAGAAATTGCCGCCTCTTCTATCTCTTTTTGCTTTTGGATAGCTGTTTTTTCAATAATTGAAGTGGCTTCAGGTTCGGCTTCAGCAGTGGGTGTGTGGATGTTCTCAGGCTCACTCTTGGCCGCAGCGGAAAGCGATTGCTGTTTAAATGCATCTGTTAGCGCTTTTTTCATCTCTGCCATGGTTTGGTCTAGGCGAGCTGAGTTGTAAGAAACTTCTTGTAGGCCAGACTTCATTTCTTTTAACAGGCTTGGCACTGTTCTTACCCAGCGCTGACGTGCTTTTTCTTCTGTGTGAGGTTTGAGGCACCAGATTAGTTGCTCTAGGGTATCTGTGGTTTGCTGCCAACGATGCTCTTTATCATCCTTCAAATAAGCAAGAAACATCACTCGGCTCCAGCCATTTTGAATAGTTTCTTTAGCAGTAGAAGGGATATCAATAGAGGCCAGCTTAGACTTGATGATCTCTTCTACTGTCTGCTGTGCTTTGTTGGACTTAATTCGACCTTCTTCAGATTCTTTTGTTCTTTGCTCTACAATCTTTGCCTTATGATCTTCCTTCTCGATAAAGCTAGAGAACTGCTGATAGAGTGTTTCGAATATATTTATATCGCCATTAAACTCATCTAAAACAGTATGCACAATGTTATGAATCTGTTCGTAGAGTTTGTCTTTTTGCTTCTCGGATGCGTCATTCCAACCGATTCCTGCTTTAGCGAGTGCGTTAAGCAGTTTGCGGGCGGGGTGGCTATTTTTAGCAAAAAACGACTTGTCTTTGATGACGACTTTTAAAATAGGAATTTGAAGTCGGCTTATTAGCACTTGTATAGGGGCTGATAAGTTGTAGTCTTCTAAGATAAACTCAAACAGCATCGAGACGAGATTGATCAAGTCTTCGTCAACTTGATTTAATGCTGAGCTTTCACCTGAAGCTTTATTTTTTTGCTCTAAAAGTGCGCTTAATGCATCGCGAATATTGATAATAGTTGGTGTTGTATCATCTAGCGTTTGTTGTGGTATTTGCTCTTGTAGTGTCGATAGCATTGATACTAGGTCGTTATCGGCAATGAATTGTACATTTCCGTTTGCTGGGGCAGAGAAACCTGAGCCTGTTTGCTGGCGAACGTTCGCAAGTAGCGATTGTATCTGTGAAAATATTTCTATTCCGTTTGCTGTGTTCTCTAGGTTTTCTGAGTGGGAGCCGCTATCAATAGGGGATGAGGATGAACTACTGCTTCTAGCGGTTGCTCGACTCTTTTTACTCTGGTGTTTTAGGTTTGGAAGAATGCCCGCATCTATTAACTGTTTATTTGTGCGCTCGTAAACATCCCCAAGGTTTGACATAACAAAGCGGTCAAACTGCTTGTATACAATGAGTTTTTCTCGAATATTAATCTCTAAGTTGATGCAGGCTTGAGTGAATGCGCCACATATATGCTCAGGATCTAAAGGGTTTAGGGGTTCGTTGCTGTCAGGTGCGTAGATTGAAGACATTCGTGTTTGAATCTGAAGCAGCTGACCTTGAAAGTTAGCGCGGGCTTTCGTAATCATTGTGTTAGTGGCTACATCTTCTTCGAGCGTGTCTTCTTGCACTAATGAAAGTGTGTCGGCATTAATCTCGTCAAGAGAGTCTTCGGTGTTGAATTGCTTTAGACGAGGAGGGCTCTTGAAAAAATTTGAAAGCGCTAAATGGAAGTGGTTTTCGATTCCTTTACGCTGAATTCGAATTTCTCGCATCGCTTCAAAAAAGCGGTTTTGCTCATTATTGTTTCTTGCTCCGTTTGCTAATTCGAAGAAAGAGTCGTCAATACCGTCGAACATGCTTTGAAGCAGTTCCATGAGGGAGGAAATAGCATCTGTTTGAATGGTCTTCATATCCTTATGAATCGTGTGCGCTAGCCCAGACATTTTATGATCTTTTATATAACTAATGCCAGATTGGTTGTTCATTAAATACTCCCATGGACGACTCTCAACCTGATGATCTTGCCGAGCTCACCAAATGTATTACAGCTTTATGATTATTATTAGTATGCACTTTTATAGTGACTGCTTGCTATAAGTACCTATTATCTATACGTACCTATTATCTATACGTACCTATTATCTATACGTACCTATTATGCTTCTTGATAGTATAGTTCTTAGCAGAGCGTTTTTAAAAAATCAAACTCATATATAGTATAGCAATAAAAAGTAACAAAAAAACACAGAGCTTTGTTAATTGTGCGTGCTTTTTGCGTTTTTTTACAATTTGTGAGCTAGGGCATGTATGGAAACGGTTATTTGGTCGGTGGAGATATCCGTACAGTTTTTACCATATTGTCCTTTATTTGCTTTATTTCCATTTGATGTTTGTGGAGTTTTAAGCAAACACTTGTATCGGGTATTGTCTCTAAGGCTTCAGTAATTAGACCGTTAAGGGTTTTTGGGCCTGATGTTGGTAAATCCCAAGATAGGGTTTTATTGATGGTTCTTATTGTAGCTGATCCGTCAATTATAAAGCTGCCGTCTTCTTGAGGTATGATGTCAGGGCTATTGGATGAGAAGTTGGTGGTGAACTCACCCACAATTTCTTCAAGAATGTCTTCCATTGTTGCAATGCCCATGATGTCACCATATTCATCAACAACGATGCCGATACGCCTTTTTTCTTTTTGAAAGTTCATTAGTTGGGTGTGAAGCGGTGTGCTTTCAGGTATAAAATAGGGGTCTCGGCACTCTTGAAGTAATGTTGCTTTGTTGGGGTTCTCTTGTGATAGTACTCGCGTTAAGTTACGAAGGTGGAGTACGCCTATAATGTTGTTGATGTCGCTTTTATAAACAGGCAGTCTAGTGTGTTGGCTGGATTCAAGTTGATTAATGATGACAGAAAAATCATCCTCGATATCAATGCCTGCTATTTCATTTCTTGGCACCATAATGTCGTTTACAGTTACTTTTTCGAGGTCAAGTATGCCGACAAGCATGTCCTGGTGCTTTTGTGGGATGAGTGCGCCCGCCTCGTTGACAAGCGTTCTTAATTCTTCTCTGCTTAGGTTGTCTGACCCTTGGTCGTTTTGCTTAACTCCCAGCATTTTTAGCAAGCTGTTGGTAATTAAGTTTACGCACCAAACTAGCGGGTATAGCAGTTTTAGTAATGGTGTTAAGATATAGGTGGCTGGAAAGGCGACTTTTTCAGGGTATAGGGCTGCCAGTGTTTTAGGGGTTACTTCGGCAAAAATTAAAATGACAAACGTCAGTGCGGCAGTGGCAATTGCAATGCCTGCGTCACCCCATAGACGAAGTGCGATAATGGTTGCAATTGAAGAAGCAAAAATATTGACGAAGTTGTTGCCAATTAAAATGACGCCAATGAGTTGGTCGGTGCGAGCCAAAAGCTTACTGGCTCTTTGCGCGCCTTTATGACCACTTCTTGTTAGGTGTTTTAGGCGATACCTATTTAATGACATCATGCCTGTTTCGGAGCTAGAAAAAAACCCAGAGAGGATGATGAGTAATAGTAGGAGTAAAAATAGCAACTCAGTTGAGCTTTCGTTCAATGTCGTAGGTGCTCTTGCGGGGTTTAAGTTGAAGACTAAATCTCATCGATAGTACTGTCAAGATTTCTGTCTAATGGTTAAGTTTGTGTTGTTTAGAGTATTAGTTCGATAACTAGTTTGCTTCCGAAATAGCCAAGCATGAGAAATAGGCATCCCCATAGCGTCCATTTGCTGGCTGTAATGCCTCTCCAACCTTTTAGTTGTCTGCCTATTAGAAGTGAGCTAAAGATCAGCCATGCTATGATGGATAGGATGGTTTTGTGAACAAGGTGTTGGGCAAACAGGTCATCTATAAAGATGGTGCCGCTAATGATACCAAGAGTCAGTAGAATGAGGCCGGCCCAGATCATTTCAAATAATAGAGCCTCCATTGTTTGGAGTGGTGGAAGATTTTTAATGAGAAGGCTAGTGTAATTTGTTTTTAGTTGTTTATTCTGTAAATACAGAAGAAGTGCCTGGCCTGCTGCTAGAGTGAAAACGCTATAGGCGAGCACTGAAAGGATGATATGCGACAGTATGCCTGAGTTTTCATAGGTTAAATTTTCTGGATTTGCATCAAAGAGCAATGCGCAAATGATGGTGGCTATCGCTATGGGATAGGCGACCAAAAAAAGATTGTGCGTAGGGCGTTGCACGCTAACGATTAGTAATACGGCGACTATAAGGCTTGCAAATAGCGAGGACGCGTTAAAGAAACTAAGGTCTAAGCCACCATTCAATGAAATAAGCCCATAAGTCATTGTGCTGTGAGCGGCTGCTGCTATTAAGCCTAAGAGTAATGCGCAAAAAGGTTTAGACGGTGTTTTTCGGAAATAGATTAACGCTTGATATGTTGTGCCAAGTGAGTAGAGTGCTATTGATGTCAGCCCGAAAAAAAGTATGTTCATGGTTGTCCGTAAAGGTATGATCAGATACAAAAACTGACTATAGATTACCAGTCATCTGCTTGCGTGTGTACTGTTTCATATCAAAGCTTTTAAAGTTCTTATTGATATCTCTTCAAAGTGTTGTCTCGTTTTGTTTGAAAGTCTCGGTTATAATGGTCGAATCGTAACATTTTGGAATCAACGAGACGCATCATGTTTGAAAATTTAACCGACAGACTTTCTGGCAGCCTGAAAAAAATCACAGGGCAGGCTAAGCTCACCGAAGATAATATTAAAGAAACCCTCAGAGAAGTAAGGATGGCTCTGCTTGAGGCGGATGTGGCGCTTCCGGTTGTTAAAGACTTCGTTGAGCAAGTTAAGTTGCGGTCTGTTGGCCAAGAAGTAATGAGAAGCCTGACGCCGGGGCAAGAGTTTGTACGTATTGTTGATGCGGAACTTGTTCGGGTGATGGGGCAGACATGTGAATCATTAGATTTATCTGCTCAGCCGCCAGCGGTTATTATGATGGCCGGTTTACAGGGGGCAGGTAAAACGACAACGGTTGCCAAACTTGCTCGCTTTTTAACTGAGCGTGAAAAGAAAAAAGTAATGGTGGTTAGTGCTGATGTATATCGACCAGCCGCCATCAAGCAGCTAGAAACACTTGCAGCAGAAGTTGGTGTAGAGTTTTTCCCTAGTACATCTGACCAGAATCCAATTGATATTGCTTCGTTAGCGATTGATGCCGCTAAGAAAAAGTTTATGGATGTGGTGATTGTCGATACGGCAGGCCGATTGCACATAGACGAAGAGATGATGGGGGAAATAAAAGGGCTTCATGCCGCGGTTAACCCTGTTGAAACTCTGTTTGTTGTTGATTCGATGACGGGTCAGGATGCCGCTAATACAGCTAAGGCATTTAATGATGCCTTGCCGTTAACGGGTGTTGTACTGACTAAAACAGATGGTGATGCCCGAGGGGGTGCTGCACTTTCTGTTCGATCTATCACGGGTAAACCAATCAAATTTATGGGTGTTGGTGAGAAAACTGACGCACTTGAACCTTTTTATCCTGATCGTGTTGCATCGCGAATTCTGGGGATGGGTGATGTTCTTACGCTGATTGAAGAGGCTGAGCGTAACCTAGACAAGAAAAAAGCAGATAAGCTAACTAAGAAGATAAAAAAAGGAAAAGGTTTTGATCTTGAGGATTTTCGTGATCAGCTTCTGCAAATGAAGAATATGGGCGGTATGGGGAATCTGCTAGACAAATTGCCTGGTATGGGTCAGATGGCTCAGGCTGCTCAGCAGCATGTAAATGACAAGTCGCTAGGGCAGATGGAAGCTATGATTTGCTCTATGACACCTCACGAGAGACGTTTTCCTGATGTGATTAATAATCCTCGTAAGCGACGCATTGCTGCAGGCTCTGGTACGCAAATACAAGATGTAAACAGACTGCTTAAGCAGCATAAGCAAATGCAAAAAATGATGAAGAAGTTTACTAAAAAGGGCGGAATGGCCAATATGATGAGAGGCATGAAAGGAATGATGCCTCCTGGTGGTGGTTTTCCTCCTATGGGTCGAATGTAGCTCTTTTAGGGTTTAAATTTGGCGCTTAATGATTATTGTTGCAGGGTTGAAATGGCTATTTTGGCTGATCTTTACTGCAATATATAAAAATAGGGTGCGTTTTTTAACAAAAAAACAAATTATAGGTTTTAAAATGATTTGTTTTTGAGTAGAATTTGCGCCCTTTCGAATGCCATGCATTTATTGTGTGGATGTTAACAGTATTAACAGGATACCTAGCGAAATGGTTACAATCCGTTTAGCTCGTGGCGGCTCTAAAAAACGCCCGTTTTACCATTTGTCAGTTACTGATAGTCGCAATGCTCGCGATGGTCGTTACTTAGAGCGTGTAGGGTTTTTTAATCCTATTGCTCGAGGCCAAGAAGAGCGTCTGCGTATAGATGTTGAACGCGTTCAGTTTTGGTTAGATAAAGGCGCAACAACTTCAGAACGCGTAGCTAAGCTACTAAAAGAAGTTCAAACTGCTGCTTAATTTATTTTAAGTATCGGTGAGTAGCATCAAGGTCAGTGATCTGTATCAATACAGAATTGTAAGCTAGAGGTAGTCATGAGTCGTAGTAAAAGTAGTGAAGCGGTTCTTGGCAAAATTACTTCAGTTTATGGTGTTAAAGGGTGGGTGAAGATTTATTCTTTTACCGATCCGATAGAAAATATACTCCAGTATCGTCGTTGGACTTTAAAGAAAGATGGCGTAGAAAGAGTGGTTGATCTATCGACAGGTAAGAAGCACGGTAAAGGCTTGGTTGCTTGTATTGAAGGCTGTAATGATAGAGAGCTAGCTCAGCAGTTTTGTGGATCGCTTATTGTGGTCTCATCAGAAGAATTGCCAGAGCTTGACGATGGTGAGTTCTACTGGCATCAGTTAGAAGGCCTTTCAGTAAAAACTATTGAAGGGGTTGATTTAGGAAAGGTAAGTCATCTTATCGAAACTGGATCAAATGATGTGATGGTTGTTAAGGGAAATCGAGGCGATGCTAAAAGAGAGCGCTTGATTCCTTATCTGCCAGGAGAAGTAGTGACTGATATCGACCTTGAAGAAAAAACCATCACGGTGGATTGGGATCCGGAGTTTTAAGCCGTGTGGATTGGAACAGTTACTCTGTTTCCAGAAATGTTTCAGGCTGTCACAGATTATGGTGTGACAGGCAGGGCATTTAAGAATCGGATCATGGCGTTCCAAGCTTGGAACCCAAGAGATTTTACCCATGATCGTCATCGTACTGTTGATGACAGGCCTTATGGCGGCGGTCCTGGAATGTTAATGAAGGTACAGCCTTTGCAGGACGCAATCGCGGCAGCAAAAAAAGCTGCAGGCGAAGGTGTTAAGGTGGTATATTTATCGCCTCAAGGCAAAAGGCTTGATCAGGCTGGGGTTCAGCACTTAGCTAGCGTTCAAAAGTTAATTTTGGTCGCTGGGCGTTATGAAGGTGTAGACGAACGACTGATAAAAGCAGAAATCGATGAAGAGTGGTCCTTGGGCGACTTTGTATTAAGTGGTGGTGAAATTGCTGCCATAACAGTGATCGATGCTATAGCCCGTTTAATCCCCGGAGTATTGGGGCATGACCAATCAGCAGTGCAGGACTCGTTTTACGATGGTCTGCTAGATTGTCCTCACTATACTAGGCCTGAAGTTTTTCAGGGTGAAAAAGTGCCGGATGTGCTGATGGGTGGGCACCATGAACAGATTAGGCGGTGGCGACTAAAAGAGTCACTGGGTAGAACATGGCAACGACGCCCGGATCTGCTGGAAGATAAAATTCTTTCAGAGGAGGAGAAGGGGTTGTTAGAAGAGTTTGTCCGCGAGCAGAGTGCTTCCGGCTAGCTCGATCGGATTTAACAGCTTTTTCTTAGGAGCAAACAATGAGCGGTAAGAACAATATCATTACTCAGATCGAATCTGAGCAGATGGGTCAAGAGATAGCAGAATTTGGACCAGGCGATACAGTTGTCGTTCAGGTTAAAGTAAAAGAAGGTGATCGTGAGCGTCTTCAGGCATATGAAGGTGTTGTTATTGCTAAGCGTAACCGCGGTTTAAACTCTTCTTTCACTGTGCGTAAAATTTCGTACAGCGTTGGCGTAGAAAGAACATTCCAAACGTTCAGTAAGTTGATCGACAGCATTACTGTTAAGCGTCGTGGTGATGTTAACCAAGCGAAGCTTTATTATCTTCGTGATCGTTCTGGTAAGGCTGCTCGTATTAAAGAGAAGCTAGGCTAAGCCGGTAGCAGGTCCAAAAAAGGTAGCGTTGAGCTACCTTTTTTTATGCCTAAAATTCACCTTGCCGGTAAAATCAGCATGTTAAGTTGCTGCAGCGTGTAGAGCACTGCAGTAGGCGCAACTATTACACAATAGTAATGGAAATAATGGGAACTTTCGTGGTTATAATGCAGTCATAGTTATTGAATATGGTTGTTTGTGGGTGTAGCTATTTTTAAACAGGATTCTTTATGACAGTGGCATTTTATAATGCTTCTTTTGTTGTGCGGATGATATAAGAATTAATATTTTGATTAGGTGATGCAATGTTTGTCAGATTTTTAAGTGCGGCGATGCTTTGTGGGGTGGCTGCCCTTGGTGCTGCTAGTGCGGTGAGCGCTGCTGATACGGTAAGCGAGCAGGTAGATAAAGATATTAGAGCGCAATTAGGTGCATCCTTACCTGCGCTAAACATTACATCAATTGAAAAAACGTCTTTTTCAGGGTTGTTTGAGGTGTCTTCAACCAGCGATCAGCCTTTGTTAGTGTCTGCTGATGGTAAATATATTATTGCAGGGGAGGTTTATCATTTAGATGGCCTTAAGATTACCAATATAACAGAGCAAAAAAGAGAAGTGGGGCGCGCAGGTACGATGGCGGCTATTCCTGAGTCTGAAAAGCTATCGTTTGTGCCTAAGGGAGAAACTAAGGCCACTATTACAGTGTTTACAGACATAGATTGTGGCTATTGTAGAAAGCTTCACAAGGAAGTACCTAAGTTAAACGCAATGGGGGTACGAGTTGATTACTTGGGCTACCCGCGTGCAGGAGTAGGCTCTCAATCATACAATAAGCTCGTATCGGCTTGGTGTGCTGATGACCCTATGAGTGCTATGACTAAAGCTAAAAGCGGAACAACTATTCCAAACAAAAGCTGTGACAACCCCATTGCTCGACATTTAGAGCTGGGGCAGCGAGTAGGTGTTACGGGTACGCCAGCAATCGTGTTGGAGTCAGGAAAGCTATTGCCGGGCTATGCGCCTGCGGAAACCTTAGCTAAACAGCTAGGCGTTTTATAGTACGCTCGCAGTGTTTACATGATATGTAGGCTAAATAAAGTGGTGTTTAGGTTTTCTACTTAAAGCCACTTTATACATTCTTTTTTATTCCTTTCTTATATTCCGCACTAAAGAGATCGTTGTCGAGTTTTTTTCTTTATCGAAAAGATATAATATGCCCGATGATAAATTAGATGTTGGAAATGGGTTAGTCAGTCTGCCATGTCTGCATTGATATAAGAGCGCACATCTTATTAAATAGAGTATTGTTTATTAATGGATGTCTTTGTTGAGCGGCATGATTAGAGTCGTTTGTAATAACGTTAATTCGTGTGAGGTAATAGGTTTGAAACCGGTGAAATTAGGTATATGTGGTCTGGGTACGGTAGCGAGTGGCGCGATTAATGTTTTAAAGCGCAATGCAGAATCAATTTCCGGACGAGCTGGTTGCCCTATTGAGGTTATTCAGGTTGGTTCTCGCCGCTTAAAAGATAATTGCGACCTAACTGGTATTGGCTTCACCACAGAGCTATTTGATGTGGTCACTAACCCAGACGTTGATATTGTTATTGAATTGATCGGGGGTTATGACCTAGCCAAAGAGTTGGTTCTTAAAGCGATAGAAAATGGTAAACATGTTGTTACTGCTAATAAAGCGCTGATTGCGGTTCATGGTAATGAGATTTTTGCTGCGGCAGCAGAAAAGAACGTAACGGTTGCGTACGAAGCGGCAGTAGCAGGCGGAATCCCAATTATTAAAGCCTTACGCGAAGGTATGGCAGCCAATAAGATTAATTGGCTAGCAGGCATCATAAACGGCACTGGTAACTTTATTCTGACAGAAATGAAAGATAAAGGACGTGAATTTTCTGATGTCTTAAAAGAAGCTCAGGCACTTGGTTATGCTGAAGCAGACCCTACATTTGATGTTGAAGGTATCGATGCGGCCCATAAGTTAACCATTATGGCTTCAGCAGCTTTTGGTGTTCCTTTACAGTTTGATGCAGCTTATACAGAGGGTATCAGTGAATTATCGACGGATGACGTCGTATACGCAGAAGAGCTAGGCTATAGAATTAAGCACTTAGGCATTACCCGTCAGCATTCAAATGGTATTGAATTACGTGTTCATCCTACATTGGTGCCTGAGCAGCAGTTACTTGCAAAAGTAGACGGTGTTATGAATTCGGTGTTAGTTGATGGTGATGCGGTAGGTCAAACCCTATATTACGGCGCAGGCGCGGGCTCTGAAGCGACAGCTTCTGCTGTTATTGCTGATGTGGTTGATATAGCTAGAGCGATTAATGCCGGTGCAGGCGTGCTTGTGCCATACCTTGGCTTTAGCTCAGAAAAGATGACAGATCTTCCTGTTTTGCCGATGGATGAAATTTACTCTGCGTATTATTTGCGTATATCGGCTAACGATCACCCTGGGGTTTTGGCAAAAGTGGCGTCTATACTCAGTGCTAAAGGCATCAATATTGAGTCTGTTATGCAGAAAGAGTCAGAGTTGCATGAAGGTATGATCCCGATGATTATGCTGACTCATAAAGTTAAAGAGGCTCGTATCAATGAGGCGATTGCTGAAATTGAAGAGTTAACAGAGATAGAAGGAAAAGTAGTTCGCATCCGTGCTGAACACTTTGCTAGCTAATTAGGCATTTTTGTAAATATAGCCAATTATTTTAAATGATTAATGGGAACAGACTGTGAAATATATTAGTACTCGAGGCAGTGCGCCTGCATTGAATTTTGAAGAGGTGCTTCTGACAGGGTTGGCGTCAGATGGTGGACTATACGTGCCTGAGGTGCTTCCTCGTTTTACTCATGAAGAAATTGCGTCATGGGCAGGTTTGTCGTATACCGATCTCGCATTCAATGTCATGTTCCCGTTTGTTGAAGGTTCAATTCCTGAGCCAGATTTTCGAGAGATGCTTCGAGATACTTACGAAGAAGCATTTGCTCACAAAGCTGTTGCACCGTTAACTCAACTAGATCGTAATGAGTGGGTCATGGAGTTGTTTCATGGACCAACATTAGCCTTTAAAGATTTTGCATTACAGTTACTAGGTCGTTTACTCGACTATGTTCTTGAAAAGCGTAAAGAGCATGTTGTTATTTTGGGGGCTACCTCTGGTGATACAGGGTCTGCGGCTATTGAGGGCTGTCGTCGTTGTAAAAATGTCGATATCTTTATTTTGCATCCTCATAATCGAGTGTCTGATGTGCAGCGTAAGCAGATGACCACGATAAAGGGCGACAATATCCATAACCTGGCAGTAGAAGGTAACTTTGATGACTGTCAGCAAATGGTTAAAGAAAGCTTTGGCGATCAGTCCTTCCTTGAAGGAAAAAGCCGCTTAGTCGCTGTGAACTCGATCAACTGGGCTAGAATAATGGCTCAAATCGTATATTACTTCCACGCGTCTCTAGCGTTGGGCGGGCCGCATCGTAGTGTTTCTTTCTCGGTACCGACTGGGAATTTTGGAGATATATTTGCGGGTTATCTTGCCCGAAATATGGGGCTGCCAATCAACCAACTGATTGTTGCGACTAATAAGAACGATATTTTGCATCGCTTTATTAGTGAAAATAAGTACAGCCCTGAGGTACTACATCATACGCTCTCGCCAAGCATGGATATTATGGTATCCAGTAACTTTGAGAGGCTATTATTTGATCTATATGGTCGCGATGGAAAAGCGCTTGCTGCCTTGATGGAAAGCTTTAAGTCTGATGCATCTGTTTCTATCGATGACTATCGTTGGAAAGCCGCCAGAACGTTATTTGATAGCTTTACGGTTGATGATGAAAAAACCTGTGAGACTATCAAAACTGTTTTCGATGAGTCTGAAGAGTTGCTTGATCCACATACAGCGATTGGCGTTGAGTCGGCCAGACAGTGCCGAAGAGACGCATCTGTGCCTATGGTCACGCTTGCAACCGCTCACCCTGTTAAGTTTCCTGAAGCGGTCGAGAAGTCGGGTGCAGGTGTAACGCCTGAGTTGCCACATCATTTGGCTGACTTGTTTGACCGAGAAGAGTCTTATACAGTCATTGAAAACAGTCTTGGGGCTGTTCAAGGTTATGTAAAGACTCACGGTAAGCATAATAAAGCCGTCTGATTAGAATTTTTAAAATAGAACCAATTGTTTAAAGAGGGCTTTATGCCCTCTTTTTGTATTTAGAGATCCAGACTTGTTAATCCTATGCAGAAAAAAATAGTCAGAAGAAACATAGAACCTGTTCAAGCCTCTGCGTCATGGGCGCATATTCCTGAGTTCCTGCAGCGGGCTTACAAAGCGCGAGGGGTTAATACGATTGAGGAATTGGAATATACCTTGTCTCGATTAGCCACAACCGAGCACTTAAAAGGAATTGCTGCTGCGTCGAAGATTTTGGCTGATGCTGTTCAGCATCAGCGTCGTATATTGATAGTCGGCGATTTTGATTGTGACGGGGCCACTAGTACATCGGTGGCTACTTTAGCGCTTAAAATGATGGGAGCTACATCGGTTGATTATTTGGTTCCAAATCGTTTCGAGTATGGTTACGGGCTAACGCCTGAAATCGTTGAGGTGGCCAAAGCATTTAGTCCTGACGTATTGGTTACGGTTGATAATGGTATTGCGAGCTGTGAAGGTGTTGCCGCGGCTAATAAACTCGGTATTTCTGTCGTCGTCACGGACCACCATTTACCTGGTAATACACTGCCAGATGCCGATGCGATCGTGAATCCTAATCAGCCTGGTTGCGAATTTATTAGTAAATCGGCGGCCGGTGTCGGGGTTATTTTTTATGTCATGAGTGACTTGCGGCGAGAGTTAAGAGAGTCATTATGGTTTGAGCGAACAGGGATTGTAGAGCCTAACTTGGCGAGCTTATTAGATCTTGTAGCGCTGGGAACGATTGCTGACGTTGTGCCGCTTGATGCTAATAACCGTATTCTGGTGGAGCAGGGTATTCGTCGCATTAGAGCAGGGAAGGCGCGACCAGGTATTCTGGCGCTTATAGATGTGGCGGGCAAAGATTATCGTAATCTGGCCGCCTCTGATCTGGGGTTTGTCGTTGGCCCAAGGTTAAATGCGGCTGGCAGGCTTGATGATATGTCGATTGGCATTGAATGCTTGCTGTGTGATGACCCCTTAAAGGCGAGACAAATTGCCCTTCGATTAGACGAGCTCAATCAAGAGCGCAAGCAAATTGAAGGCGAGATGAAAGCGCATGCCTCTGTATTAGTTGATGAGCTTAATCAAACGAATAGTGAGTCTGATAACAGTGCACTCCCTTGGGGGATGTGCTTATACGATGAAACTTGGCACCAAGGTGTGATAGGTATTTTGGCATCACGAATGAAAGAGAAATTTCATCGTCCTGTGATTGCGTTTGCGCCTGCAGATGATGATTGTGTAGAGCTGAAAGGGTCTGCACGATCAATTGCCGGATTACATATTAGGGATGCGCTAGACCGTGTTGCTACTCGGTATCCGTCGTTATTGAGTAAGTTTGGAGGGCATTCAATGGCTGCAGGCATGACGATTGCGGGTAAAAACTATGAGGCTTTCGCTCACGCTTTTGATGAGGTCGTGCGTGAAGAATTAGATGAAAGCAACTTGGAAGCCGTTATAGTGAGCGATGGTGAGTTGGCCGTTCATGAGTTAAATGTCAGTACCGCTGAAGTGCTTAGAAAGGCTGGTCCTTGGGGGCAGAACTTTTTAGAGCCCGTTTATGATGGTGTGTTTGAGGTTGTTCAGGCGAGAATCGTAGGCGCTAAGCATCTTAAATTGTTGCTACAGGTAGAAGGCACAGACTTGCTTATTGATGGCATCGAGTTTAATAGCGACTGGGTGGGCCGAGAAGCTGAATTGAAAAAAGTTAAAGTGGCTTACCGCCCTGATGTCAACGAGTTTAGAGGGCGTAAAAGTCTGCAGTTGATGGTGCAATATTTAGAAGCGATTTGATTATAAACTGTAGTCGTGATGAAGGGAGGTACGACCGGAATCAAGGAGGGTGCTTAAGGTTACCTATAACCCCTGATTCCGCTGCCCTGCACTAAGACTACAAATGTAGGGTCATTAATTAGCAATCATATTGCTCAACTTCTGCCTAACGTCGCCTTCAATCACGACGGCTTTATTGGTGTTCATGTCCATGAGTGCAAACGTGATAATAGCGTCTGCTACGATTTCATCGGTTCCGCTCAATACAATTTTTTGGCTAACTTTACAGCTCTTATTGCCAATAGACTCGACCTTGGTGGTGATATGCAATACATCATCAGGGAACCCAGGTCGTCGGTAGTTAATGTTGATATTAACCAAGACAAACGCAAGTTTAAATTCAGCAAATACCTCTAGGGTATTGTGGTGGTCAAAAAACGACCAACGCGCTTCTTCTAAAAACTCTAGGTAGCGGGCATTGTTAACATGACCGTAAATATCGAGATGATATCCCCTAACTTTTATATCAATACTATCTGCCATAAGTGGTCTCTTGAAAGAATAGAGTCTGAAACTGTACGAATGAAGCTACGTCAGCAGTGACGAAAGCGCAATAGGGTGTAAATTTGGCGATTCTAAAAGAACAGGTCATAAAAAGATAGTTATTCCCCTTCTGCAGGTTTCTAAGTGGTTGATCGTGCAAAGTTGATTTTCCCATTGAAGGCAAATCGTTTAGAATACCCCACCTTTATAGTTGCTATGTTTAAGTGAGTCCATTTTATATGTTGGAAGTTAATCCAATCGTTCAAGCGATCAAAGATTATAGGAGTCGAAACGAGACTCTTAGGGGGTATCTTTGACTTTGATACCAAGAAAGAGCGTCTTGTTGAAGTAGAGCGCGAGTTAGAGCAGCCAAGTGTTTGGGATGACCCAAAAAATGCACAGGCGCTAGGTAAAGAGCGATCAGTCTTAGAGGGTGTCGTTAAAACTATCGAAGACTTGGCCAGTGGCCTCGATGACGCTCAGGAATTGTTGGATATCGCCGTTGAAGAGCAAGATGAAGCCATTGTCGCCGAAGTAGAAGAAGAGTTAGCAGTGCTGCAAAAGCAGTTGGATGAGCTCGAGTTTCGGCGTATGTTTTCAGGCGAAATGGATGCGAATAACGCGTATTTGGATATACAGTCAGGGTCTGGCGGAACAGAAGCTCAAGACTGGGCTAGCATGATCTTACGTATGTACTTACGATGGGCAGAGCAAAAAGGTTTTAAAGCAGAAATTATTGAAGTATCTGCAGGGGACGTAGCGGGTATAAAGGGCGCAACATTACAAATTACCGGTGAATATGCGTTTGGCTGGTTGCGAACAGAAACCGGCGTTCATCGTCTGGTTCGTAAATCACCATTTGACTCAGGGAGCCGACGCCATACGTCGTTTGCGTCGGTGTTTATATCCCCCGAAATTGATGACGATGTAGAAATAGAAATAGATCCGTCTGACCTAAGAGTTGATACTTATCGCTCTAGTGGTGCAGGTGGTCAGCACGTTAACACCACTGACTCAGCGGTGCGAATTACCCATGAACCGAGTGGGATCGTAGTACAGTGTCAGAATCAGCGTTCACAGCACCAGAATAAAGATAAAGCGATGCAGCAATTACGAGCAAAGCTTTACGAGATGGAAATGCTAAAACGCACAGAGGCCGCGCAGGCCACTGAAGATACCAAATCAGATATCGGGTGGGGGAGCCAGATTAGATCATATGTACTTGATTCCTCCCGTATCAAAGACTTACGCACCAATGTCGAAACCAGTAACTGCAACGCGGTTTTGGATGGCAGTTTGGACCAGTTTATAGAAGCAAGTTTGAAGCAAGGGCTTTAATTCGATGAGCAAAGACACCATGAACGAAGAAAATCAGATTCAGCAAGACGAAAACAAGTTAGTGGCCGAGCGTCGAGGAAAGCTATCTAAGCTTCGTGAAGGCTGTAAATCTAACGGTCACCCTAATGACTTCCGCCGTGATGATATGGCAGGTGAGCTGCAGAAAGCGTTTGGTCATCTAGATAAAGAGGCACTTGCTGAGCTGGCTAAGCCTGTTAGTGTTGCAGGACGCGTAATGCGCCGTGGTGGTCCGTTTGTCGGTGTTCAGGATATGAGCGGCTCTATCCAGTGCTACTTGGGTAAAAAACTGCAGAAAGACTCTGAAGCTTGGACTAATCTTGATATTGGCGACATTGTTGGCGCTTCTGGCATATTGCAGAAATCGGGTAAAGGCGACCTGTATGTTGAGGTTGTCGAGGTTGATAAACTGCGCATTTTAACCAAGGCGCTGCGTCCTCTACCTGAGAAATTTCATGGTCTTGCAGATCAAGAAGCTAAGTATCGTCAGCGCTATGTTGATTTGATTATTAGCGAAGAAACACGCAATACGTTTCTTATTCGCTCAAAAATCATCAATTCAATGCGCCGTTATCTAGAAGATCGGGGCTTTATGGAAGCAGAAACCCCTATGCTACAGGTCATACCTGGCGGTGCGACGGCTAAGCCTTTTATTACAAAGCATAATGCGATGGATATGGATATGTATCTCCGTATTGCGCCAGAATTGTATTTAAAGCGTTTGGTTGTAGGTGGTTTTGAAAAGGTTTTTGAGATCAATAGAAACTTCCGTAATGAAGGGCTGTCTACTCGACATAATCCTGAATTCACGATGATTGAATTTTATCAGGCCTATGCTGACTACAATGACCTAATGGATCTTACTGAAGATATGTTACGTACTATCGCTAAAGACGTATTAGGGACTACAACGCTTCCTTATGGCGATGCTGAATATGATCTTGGTAAGCCGTTTTGGCGCATATCTGTATTTGATTCGATTCTACACTTTAACCCTGAATTATCTGCAGCGGATATCGACACGTTAGAGAGTGCAACGAAGGTTGCTGAGAATTTAGGTATTGATGTTAAGTCGGGGTGGGGGCTTGGAAAAATTCAAATTGAAATTTTCGAGAAAACCGTTGAGCACCGTTTGGATCAGCCAACATTTATCACTCGATACCCTACAGAAGTCTCGCCGTTAGCACGTCGTAACGATGATGACTCGTTTGTAACAGATCGCTTTGAATTCTTCGTAGGTGGTCGTGAAATTGCCAATGGCTTCTCAGAATTGAATGATGCTGAAGACCAAGCAGAGCGCTTCCGTCAGCAAGTAGAAGAAAAAGATGCCGGCGATGATGAAGCGATGCATTTTGATGACGACTATATTCGAGCCCTAGAACACGGTCTTCCTCCTACAGCAGGTGAGGGGATTGGGATAGATCGTTTGGTCATGCTGTTCACCAATAGCCATACCATTAAAGATGTTATTTTATTCCCTCACATGAAACCTCGAGGGTAATTCGTTTAGCGCATTGTTCGATAACTGAATGAGACACTCGCTATGGTTGGTTTAACTCAAATGTCTGACGCCTTGCATGAATCATGGCAAAACGTATTGGTATCTGAGTTTAATCAGCCATATATGAAATCATTACACGCCTTTTTAGCCAGTGAAAAACAAGCTGGAAAGGTTATTTACCCGCCTGAATCTCAAGTATTTAATGCCTTTAATCACACCCACTTTGATGATGCAAAAGTGGTGATCCTCGGGCAAGACCCGTATCACGGGATTGGGCAGGCGCACGGATTAAGCTTCTCGGTTCAATCGGGTGTAAAAGTCCCCCCTTCCTTGGTTAATATCTACAAAGAAATTGAGCGTGATATTGGTATCGCTAGACCTTCCCATGGCTGCTTAACGTCTTGGAGTGATCAAGGTGTCTTGTTGCTAAACGCGGTGCTAACGGTTGAACAGGCTAACGCAGGGGCGCATCAAAAGAAAGGTTGGGAAATGTTTACCGATAAGGTGATCGCATCGCTTAATGAGAAAAAAGATAACTTGGTTTTTTTGCTTTGGGGGAGTTACGCGCAGAAGAAGGGTGCTTTAATTGAGCGTGAGCGGCATTGTGTTTTAGAGGCACCTCACCCAAGCCCATTATCTGCTCATCGTGGTTTTTTAGGGTGCGGACATTTTTCTAAAACGAATGAGTACTTAGCGTCTATTGGAAAGCCTGAAATAGATTGGCGCGTCTAGCTGGCTGGCCGCCCTGCATAAGGCAAGGCGACCATCGTTAGTCTATCAGCTATTCAATAAAGCCATGGCGGCTTCCATTTCGTCTGATAAGTCTTCGGATTCGCTCATATCAACTTCTGGGTCTAAGCCTAAGCGACCAAAGGCAGATATATGGGTCCAATCCATTTCGGCATGTGGGTGGTTAGTACCTGCAATGGACTGAAGTTTGGCGACCATAACAATATCGGCGTAATCTACTTTAGCAACTGTACGATTGAAGTCTCTAACCGCTTCTGGAATACCTTTAAGCTCTTCAGGGAAGTCCCATTTCTCAAGGATTTTACAGCCAATTAACGGGTGTAGTTCGTCGATAATATTATCGAGCATTATACTGCTAATTTGAATGTCATTATCTTCAACATACTTGAGGATCGGAAGCACGCCAATTTGGCAGACTAGCCCCCCTAACGTCGCTTGGTCTGACTTTAATTTAGTATAATGTGAAGCCAGTACATGGCAAATGCCTGCTATTTCAGTACTTTTTTGCCATACCTCACGCATGCGTTTATCAACCATTTCAGATGTAGCTTGGAACATTTGCTCCATGGCTAGACCTGTAGCAAGGTTGCTGGTGTAGGTCATACCTAGCCGGCCTACGGCCATATTGAGGTTTTCAATTTCTCGAGCCCCTCTTAGTAAGGGACTATTGCAGACGCGAATGATGCGTGTGGTCAGTGCTGCGTCACCACCAATAACATCCACTAATTGTCCGATAGATGAATCAGGGTCTTCTGCGATTTCTCGTACTTTTAGTGCCACTTCCGGTAATGTCGGGAGTACGAGTGAATCGTTTTCAATTGCGCTAAGTAAATCACTTTTAATTTTGTCGGCTAACTCTGCCATAGATCCCTCATTGATTTAATAGTAGAAGGGTTTCTTCTACTATCATTTATAGCAGAATCTCAGTAGATTGCCTGCTAATTAAGGTTCTTTTTTGTATTTGATTTCTAACGTTTTTTATACATTAAAATACTATTAGGGGGTTGTTCAGCTGAAACCCTTTTGATGGCGCTATTGGGTGACTTTTCAACCCTCCTCACTGTTCTGGTAGGGGAGGGTGAGGTATTGAAATGTTCTTGAATTGTCATTCTCTAGGGATAATGGCCTGTTTGATTTTGCAGTCTCAATATCGAGCACGGCTAATAACGCAATGTCGTTGACGTTTCCGCGAACGCTAGAGTGAGTGAAAATGCTGCGCACAACGGAACCTACTTTCTTGTTGCTTTCTTTGTCATATATATCGGTTCCAGGCGTTATCGCATTTGTTCCGGTGGCCGCTAGAAGGAACATTTCTTTTTTTAGTTTGCCAAGGTACTTCATTCGAGCGACGATTTCTTGCCCTGTGTAGCACCCTTTTTTGAAGCTAATGGCGTTTAAATGCTGAAGGTTAAGCATTTGGGGAACAAAGCTTTCTTGCGTTTCAGGGTAAATATCGGCGACACCTTCGCTAATATCTTCCCAGCTCCATAATGCCTGTGTACCAAAGTTGATAGCGCTAGGTGCTTCACCTTGTGGTTTTGATAGTAGTGATTTTGCTGTATCAATAGAGCAGAAGATCTCAAAGCGAGCGCCTTTTTTAGCGGGTACTTTAACAACTATGCTGTCTTCTATATTTAGACTGCTATCAATCCCCGTCGGGAGCGGATGTGTACTTTTAAATGAGTTGCTTAGTAAGTTTGAATCTCCTGAAAAACCTAAAACACATAGGTTTTCATCGAGTGCCAGGGTTGCCTTTGAAAATACAATGTACTTGTTAAGACGTTGACTGAAATCTTCTGCGATAGCTGTTGGCAAACGAATTAGATAGTCATCACCTTGTTTAGCAATTCTAAATACTGCAAAGGCTCTTCCTTTTGGAGTATTTGCAGTACCCATTCGGCTCTGTTCGCTTGTTACGTCTCTTACATCACACGAGAACTGTCCCTGCATAAACTTTTCTGCATCCTGCCCAGAGACCCGTATAACGGAATATTCGGTCAAAGGTGCTATGAAGCTAGGGCGTTCTGTTTTATCAGTTTGTTGGCTGTCTATCGGGTAACCCGACTCAGCAAGCCAGTTTAAAAGTTGCGTACTCATGATGTCGATAGTTCCATGGTGGATTTAGCAGTGTGGCTTAGCTATGTATGAGGGTGAACGAAAATGTTTCAACTACTTGGTTTTAACATTGCGTTTAGTTTTCCGAACTTTAGCAGAACTCGTAACCGTCGGAAATCCTCTTGTGACGAGACATTGCTTGCACTGACGATGGTTAGGTTGGCGGGCATTAAATAATTTCGTATGCGGGATAGCCTGCCTGTATGTTCAAGCTTTTTTGGCTTCCACGCGAGTAGCAACAGTTTTGAAGTCATGTAGGTGCTAGGCAGTGGGGTAGCGTTAACGCGTAGGCCGTTCTTTTGGGTTAGATAAAGTATTTGATCTGTACAGTCGAAGCGCACAATTGACGTTGGAAGAGCCAATAGTGCGTACTTAGCCATAAAGTGGGATGCGATAATTATACCTGCTAGTGACATCACGAGAAAAATATAACTTGGCAGGTTTGTATTATATAAGACCAACAAACCGCTGCTGAGTATTACTAAACTAATGGCTGACAGCAGCGGAGAGGGTGTGATCTGTAGGTTATTCAGGTTGAACACGATCCAATATAATCTTAACGATTTTGGCTAAGTCTGGATCTTCTGGTGTTCCTTTTTGCATAAACCATCCGAACATGTCTTGGTCTTCACATTCAAGTAGCTTTACATAGCGTGCTTGATCTTCGGGTGGTAAATCGCGAAAGGCTTCTTTAAGAAAAGGGACAAGTAGAACGTCTAGCTCAAGCATCCCTCGACGGCTATGCCAGAAAAGGCGGTTAAATTCGGAATCTGAAACCATACTGCAGCCCTGGATATTAGTAAACGTTTGAAAGCAAGGGGGCTATTATAGCGCTGATAGCTCTAAGGTAGAAGATACGCGTCAAAATTAACGCGTTTCATTTGCTGTTACGACCTAAGAGGTTACCAATCCCTTGCTGAAAAGTTGGTTGGTGTTAGGACGGTATCCTTGGCTATGGGGAATGGCTCGGGGTAGTCCAGTGTGTAATGAAGGCCGCGGCTTTCTTTGCGCTGAATCGCTGAGCAGATAATAAGGTCAGCGATGGTCATCAGGTTTCTCAGCTCCAATAGGTCATTGGTGACTTTATAATTACTATAAAAATCAAGTATTTCCTGGTGAAGAACATCGATGCGATGCTTCGCTCGTTGTAAGCGCTTATTGGTACGTACAATGCCGACATAATCCCACATGAATCGTCTTAGTTCATCCCAGTTATGGGATAATACAACGTCTTCATCAGAGTCTGTGACTTGTGATTCATCCCATAAAGGCGCTTCAGGTGGTTCAGGTATTTCGTCGAACTTATCCATAATGTCTTGAGCGGCAGAACGGCCATAAACCAAGCATTCTAAGAGTGAATTACTGGCCATACGATTGGCGCCGTGTAGTCCAGTAAAAGCGGCTTCACCCACAACGTATAGCTGGTTCACATCACTGCGACCATGTTTGTCTGTGATGACGCCGCCACAAGTATAGTGAGCCGCCGGTACAACAGGAATTGGTTGCTTCGTAATGTCGATGCCAAATTCAAGGCAGCGCTCGTATATCGTCGGAAAGTGTTTAATAACAAATTCTGCGGGTTTGTGGCTAATGTCGAGAAATAAATTATCGGCACCGAGCCGTTTCATCTCGTGATCGATGGCTCTAGCTACAATATCACGAGGCGCAAGCTCTTCGCGAGAGTCAAATCGATGCATAAACCGTTGCCCATCAGGTAATAATAGTCGACCACCTTCACCACGAACGGCCTCTGTTACCAAAAATGATTTGGCTTGAGGGTGATATAAGCAAGTGGGATGAAATTGATTGAATTCCATGTTGGCTACTTTACAACCGCTTCGCCAAGCCATCGCAATGCCATCTCCGCTCGCGCCATCAGGGTTGCTAGTGTAGAGGTACGCTTTGCTGGCACCACCTGTAGCAATGACAACGAAACGAGCGCTAAATAGCTCAACATGGCTGGTTTTGTCATTTAAAACGTAGGCGCCTACACAGCGATTACCCGGTAAGAAGAGCTTTTTGTGGGTAATAAGATCGATGGCAACCCGGTTTTCAAAAATGTCTATGTTTTCAGCTTCTAATACGCGATCACACAGTGATGATGAGACCGCAAAACCGGTCGCATCGGCGGCATGAATGATGCGGCGATGGCTGTGACCACCTTCTTTTGTTAGGTGGTAGCGGTTAGTGCTCGATGATTCATGTTCGATTGCATTATCGTTTGGGGCCTTGTCAGTGGCGTTATCTGTACTGCCTTCCTCGGTAAACCCAACACCTTGAGAAATTAGCCACTCAATACTTGCTTTGCCATTTTCAACGGTGAACTGAACGGCATCTTCATGACAAAGCCCTGCACCAGCAACCAAGGTATCTTGTATATGAGACTCGATGGTATCGCTATTATCGAGGACTGCCGCAATACCCCCTTGGGCGTATAAAGTGGAACCACTGGGTAAAGTACCTTTAGATATAACAGCTACTTTGACATGTTTTGCTAGGTTAAGTGCAACAGATAAGCCGGCGGCTCCGCTGCCAATAATAAGTACGTCATGCTTAAAAGAGGATTGCATAGTGGCTTCTTTACAAGAGAATTTAAGGTCGTGATACCTGATATTGAACTAAAAAACGGTCTCAGTGTCTATTTTTGTGACACATTCTTATTGGGCAAACGCGCTTTAAATGAGAAAAGTGGCTTGTACTTAAAGCGTCGCTATAACGCATTAACGTATTCAAGAGTCTGCGCCGCAACTGGAATATTATAATGAGCGTATTATCCGACTATACTTTAGCTACCGATACAAAACGTTTTATTGACCACTATTCGAACATTTGTTTGGGGCGTGTTTTAGGGGGGGCAATTGAAGGAAACCATACAAAAGGTTGCATTAGGGATATGGCGAGCCCTGTTATCGACCGCAAGGAGGGTTTTTTGAGTGATCAGGTAGCATTGCAACTGCATAATAAATCGACAGATTGGCAGTTGGTCGAGAGGGTTCAGCGTGGCGATAAAAAGGCGTTTGACCTTTTGGTGCTTAAATATCAGGGTAAGGTGGCCTCCCTCGTCTCTCGTTATGTGAGTGACCATCATGAAGTGTTAGATGTCACTCAAGAATCATTTATTAAAGCCTACCGTGCGCTAAAAAACTTTCGAGGCGAAAGTGCGTTTTATACCTGGTTGTATCGAATTTCAATCAATACGGCTAAAAACTACCTCGTTGCAAAAGGACGAAGACCGCCGAATGTCGATATTGATGTACAGGATGCAGAGCACTTCACGGGTGATAACAACCTTAAAGACACGCAAAGTCCTGAAAAAAATTTATATCGATCAGAATTAGAGCTTGCGCTTAATAAAGCGATTACCGAGTTGCCAGAAAACTTAAGGGTCGCGCTAACACTCAGGGAGTTTGACGGGTTAAGTTATGATGAAATTGCAGATGTGATGGATTGCCCAGTAGGGACTGTACGCTCTAGGATATTTAGAGCGCGAGATGCTGTCGACTCTAAGTTAGCGCCTTATTTAGATGGTTAAGAGCGCGCAGATACCGGGTGCTATAAAGAATGCGTAAATTGAATAATGTGCAGTTTGAATGAGGTTATATAATGGATGATCGAATAAAAGAATCCATATCCGCACTGTTAGATAATGAGGCAGATGGGCTCGAATTAAGTCGGGTGCTAAATCACTCTGAAGATCCTGCAATGCGAGCGCTATGGTCTCGTTATAGTAAGGTGAGTGATTTGCTCTCGTCAGGACAGCGAGCTTATGATGAGAGCACACATAAAGTGCGTGAAAATATACTCGAAGCGTCCGAAAAAGGCGGGCGACAGCCTTTTAGCTCAAATAACAGCTTTTTAGCCATTGATATTAGTGCGCAAATATCACGATCAATTGATCAAATAGACGGCTCTGAACGGGGCTCGGCCGAATCAGCTAAAGATAAGCCTTCGACCAACAAAAAAGGAATGGGGCTTGTCTCAATGATCGCGATTGCCGCTACCATTGTCATGGCGGTATCGTTGGTTTTTAAACCCTTTGATGATATTTCTGATATTCGTGATGAGGTGTTAGTGGCTTCAAATGTCGCCAACAATAGTGGTTCGGTGACTGTAATAGAGCGACCTTATTCGTCTGAGCATGCACGTATGCTGAACCAATATTTATTACGACATGCTGAAAATTCTGTTTCGGGTGGTCGTCCGGGTTTAATGCCTCTTGCTAGAGTCGCTAGTTTTACGATCGAAGAGAACTAATTGGGTAGGTGGGTGTGCCATTGAGTCAACTAAAGCATCAGTTATTATCGCGTAA
This sequence comes from Alkalimarinus alittae, assembly GCF_026016465.1. NCBI lineage: Bacteria > Pseudomonadati > Pseudomonadota > Gammaproteobacteria > Alteromonadales > Alteromonadaceae > Alkalimarinus > Alkalimarinus alittae. The sequence goes on along the minus strand of NZ_CP100390.1, from coordinate 3,162,810 downwards.
GCGGGTTACACGAACCTGCTTGTGTATTTTATTGTTAGTTTCAGGTTTTGAGACTATTGCAGCTAATGTTGTTTCGTCTAAGGAAGAAAAAGCGTCAGCGTTGTCAGTGCAAAAGGGCAATGTTTGGTTGGAGCGTATGGCTGAAGCCATGCAGACTCAAAACTATCGAGGGGTATTTGTTTATAGTCGAGGGAATATATCGTCGTCGATGAAAGTGATACATCGCTATCAAGATGGAGAAGACAGAGAGAAGCTGGTTCAGTTAGATGGTGAGATGGGGGAGATTATTCGAACAGGCGATGAATTGGTGTGTGTGTTGCCCGGCAATAAAGTGGTTAGTTTGGAGCAGAGTATTCCTTCTGGACCATTTGCGGGTGCGTTTGCTCGTAGATTGATGCCCAGGCAGGATCAATACCTGATCACGGTTGAGGGAGGTGATCGTATTGCTGGACATCACGCCGTAAAAATAGCGATTATGGCCAAAGATTCTTATCGTTATAGTTATGTATTATGGTTGGAACGGCAGAGCGGATTGCTATTAAGGTCAAATTTGATCAACCTGAAGGGCGAGGTGTTAGAGCAGTTTCATTACACTTCCTTAGAGTTGAATGCGAATATAAGTGATGCAGAACTTGCTTCAAGCAATCTAGGAAACGAATATTCTCATGAGAGCTTGCCTTCTATTAGGTCTGGTAGTGACTGGACAGCGCATATGGGGTGGCGAGTAGGTTGGTTGCCTGATGGCTTTTTACCTGTTAATAAAGGGGTGATTGGGCGTGATAATGCTGGCTCAGGTAATGTGCAGGTATTTACCGATGGGTTGGCATCCTTTAGCGTATTTATTGAAAAGCCTAGCAGTAAAGGTATGCCAGAGGGGGCGACAGTGATTGGGGCTACTGTGGCGTATGTAGATCGACTACAATGGCAAGACTATGACTATAAGGTCACGATTGTGGGCGAACTGCCTATTGCGGCGGTTATTAAGATTGCAGAAAAAATAGTACCAGACATTCATTAATAGGTGAGTTTATTTAACGCATTTAAAATGAATAGGTTAGCTCAGAAGAGATAGGTTATGTTGGAAGAAACAGGTGTAGTGGTTGCCGTCGAGAAAGGTCAGGCATGGGTGCAGACTATTCGTAAGAGTGCTTGCTCGAGCTGTGAAGCCAAAAGTGGATGTGGTCAGGGGGTGCTTGCACGCATTTCTGATGGTAAGGCAAACCAAGTGTTGGTGAGTAATACGTTAAACCTCAAGGTCGGCGAAGACGTTTTAATAGGGATACCCGAAGACCTATTAGTTAAAGCGTCTGTAATGGTCTATTTACTGCCCTTGCTCATGATGATAGCGGCGGCGTCAATCGCCGAAAAGTGGCTGCTTATAGGTGATGCTTGGGTTGCCCTTGCAGGCGTTAGCGGGCTTGCGTTTGGTTTTGTATTGGTGAAATTATATTCTAACGTTCATAAAAATGATCAGCGGTTTTGCCCAAAAATGATAAAGGCCAAAGGCTTTCAGTCTATTCACTCTGTTGAAATTACGACTTAATTGAGTCTGAATTAATCATCTTGCGTTCCCACTCTGCCCTAGTGGTATTATGTTTAGTGATATTTTTCTTACTAATTTTTAATTTGAAATAACCAGATTTGTCGCCAATATATACCCTAACGTTGCGATTGATTTATTGGAGCAGAGGAGTTGCTATGACAAAAATATCACCACGCCCGTTCTGGGTATTCTTCTTATCTGTTATTGGATTGTTGTCTGCTGGGGTTCAGGCAGGAAGTCTTCCTGATTTTACCAAACTGGTTGAAGAGCATTCGCCGGCTGTGGTTAATATCAGTACGGTTAGTCACTCGAAGCGATCACCCTATAACAGAGGGTTGAGACCAGAAGAGTTAGAGCAGCTCCCCGAATTCTTTAGGCATTTTTTTGGTGCTCCTTATGGCCCAGGTTCAGGTCAGGAATCAAGAGAGACTCAGTCGATGGGGTCTGGGTTTATCGTATCTGAAGATGGTTTCGTTCTAACAAATAACCATGTAATTGATGGCGCAGACGAGATTATCGTTAGGCTGAGTGATCGACGAGAGTTACCTGCAAAGCTTATAGGCGCAGATGCGCGGTCAGATCTGGCTGTTTTGAAAATAGACGCTGAAGACCTGCCTGTTGTAAAAGTAGGGAAGTCTGAGAAGCTTAAAACAGGTGAGTGGGTGCTAGCTATCGGCTCTCCTTTTGGGTTTGATTACACCGTGACAGCGGGGATCGTTAGTGCAATAGGCCGTACATTACCAAATGAAAACTATGTGCCGTTTATTCAGACGGATGTGGCGATAAACCCTGGTAACTCAGGTGGGCCACTATTTAATTTAGATGGCGAAGTTGTCGGCATTAACTCCCAGATATACACGCGTTCAGGTGGTTTTATGGGGGTTTCGTTTGCAATCCCTATTGATGTTGCGATGGAAGTGGTCGATCAGCTTCAGAAAAAAGGCTATGTAGCTCGTGGTTGGTTGGGTGTGTTGATTCAGGAAGTTAGTAAAGACTTAGCTGAGTCGTTTGGCTTGAAGAAGCCGCATGGGGCACTGGTCGCCCAGGTCGTACCTGGTTCGCCTGCTGAAGCTGCAGGCTTGATGCAAGGTGATGTAATTATTAAGTATGACGGTGAGGTGATTAACCGATCTTCTGATTTGCCGCATCTAGTTGGCCGAGCAGTAGTGGGTAAAAAATCTAAACTGGATATTATCCGAGCAGGAAAGCGCCAAACAATCACCGTTGAGATTGGAGAACTACCGACTGAACAAGGCGCAGTCATACCTGCAAAGGGCTCTAAGGTAGAATCTAACCGCTTTAATATTGAAGTGGCCGAGCTTGATGAGAATGCGCGTAAGCGTCTACAGGTTTCAAACGGGTTGATGGTGACACAAGTCGGACAGGGTGCTGCACGAAATGCTGGGATTCGGGCTAATGATGTAATTAGCAGTATTAATAATCAAGAAATAAAATCGCTAACAGACTTTAATGCCGTTGTTAAATCATTACCGTCTAATCGGGCGATACCTGTGTTGATTATCCGTCAAGGGAACCCTTCTTTTGTGGTTATTAAATTGAAAGAGTAAAGCACTAAATTTCTAAGTTTAGATGAGGCAGAAGTCATTTTTCTGTCAACATTTAAAGGAGCGGTGTTGTCATAGTGGCTGTCTTGACTGTGACCCCGCTCCTTTTTTGTTTATACTCTTACAGTTACGTATAAATACTTATACCCATTCCGCCCCTTCAGAAGAGTAAAGCATGGATAAAAAGGAAGAGTCATTAGCATTTCTATTACGGTATCGAAACTCCAAACTCGCTTGGATGGTATTGTTGATAGCGCTTCTTATGACCGCCTCTTTATGGCAGCTGTCTATTTTACTGGTTAAAGACCGAACTAAAGCCCACTTTGAAAATCAGTCACAACAACTTAAAACAGCGATTGAAGAGCGTTTACTGAATTACGAACAGGTATTAGCTGGCAGTGCAGGGCTTTTTGCCGTCGCTGACTTAATTGGTCGGGACGATTGGCGAACCTATGTGACTAAACTGGACATAGAGCGGTATTACCCTGGTATTCAGGGTATAGGGTTTACAGAAAAAGTCACTGAAGGTGGCGTTGCCGATCATATTGAAAAAATTAGGTCTCAAGGGCTGCCAAATTACTTATTAAGCCCGACAGGTAGCCGTCACGAATATCACCCAGTTGTGTTCCTTGAGCCCGCCACTCAGCGTAACCGAAAAGCATTCGGTTATGATGCGTTTGGTGACCCTGCTCATCGAAAAGCAATGGAAATGGCTCGTGATAGTGGTCAGGCGGCAATGACAGGAAAGGTCGTGTTAGTGCAAGAGCAGGTCGATGAGACTCAGCCTGGGTTTGTTATGTACTTTCCTGTTTATGAGAGCGAAAAGACCTTAATCACTACCGATGATAGAAGAGCGACATTAAACGGTTTTGTATTTAGTGCCTTCCGTATGAATAACTTGATGGATGGTATTGTTGGGCTCATTGCACCGTTTTTAGATGTTCGTATCTACGACAGTGATGTCATCATAGATGAGCGTTTGATGTATGCTTCAAACCTCGGAAACCTTGATGATGTTTACTCATTTGAGAACTCTAGAACGATAGAGCATGGCGGTAAAACATGGCTGCTACTGACGCGTACAACGCCTGCGTTTGATTTCTTGGCTTCAGACCCTCGTCCTACTATTGTCTTGATCTCAGGCGTGATAGTGAGTTTTTTGGTCTTTATTGTGACGCTCATTTTGCTTCGCTCAAGGCTGATAGCGTTGGCTAATGCAGGGCGATATAGAGCTATTACTGAAGATACCACGAATATAACCGTCATAATTAATAATGATGGTGTGGTGAGTTACTCCAGTCCTTCTTGTGAGCGTATTTTAGGCTATAACCTTGCCGAGCTGAAAAAACAAAGCCCTGAGAGCATTGTTCACCCAGATGACTTTCCTATCACTCAGGCATCTTTTGAAGATGCATTGAAAAAACCAGGTCTGTCTGTGGCGGTTAATCATGCTCGAATTAAACATAAAGATGGGCGTTGGATGAATATGGAAGGTAGTTATACGGCGATGCAAGATGTACCTGGTGTGCGCGGTGTAGTGGTTAACTTCCGAGATTTAACAGCGTTGAAAGTGGCCCAAACTGAACTTCATCGGTTGGCGTTTTATGATCAGTTAACCGGGTTGGCAAATCGTCAGTTGTTTAAAGATCGCTTGAAGCATACGGTTATAACGTGCAAACGAAGAGGGCATCAAGCAGCACTTTTATTTTTGGATTTGGATGGGTTTAAACGTATAAACGACACACTTGGTCATGACGCCGGTGATATGTTGTTAAAGCAAGTGGCTGGGTGGTTAAAAAATTGCGTTAGAGATGAAGACTCGGTGGCTCGTTTAGGCGGAGATGAGTTTACCGTGTTACTGTCAGAAGTGGCTAACTCTGATGCGGTGGCTAAGGTCGCAGATAGTATTTTGAATGCATTAAGTCAAACGGTTCGATTACATGACCATGATATTGGCGTTACTGTCAGCATTGGTATTGCCATGATTCCAAGTGATAGTGATGATGCTACATCCTTAATGAAGTTTGCTGACTTGGCAATGTATCGAGCGAAAGAAGTCGGTCGAAATAATTATCAGTTTTTCCTTAATTCGATGAATATTCGTGCGGCACGTAGAATGCTAATGCAAGAGGAGTTAAGGAACGCCATTGAGTTGTCTCAGTTCGTGCTGCACTACCAGCCTACCGTTAAGTTGAGCGATCAGTCGGTTGTGGGGATGGAGGCATTGGTTCGTTGGAACCACCCCGATAGAGGAATTGTTGCCCCTGACCAGTTTATTCAATTGGCCGAAGATAGTGGCTTAATTCATAAATTAGGTGAATGGGTGTTTCGGCAAGCTTGCTTACAGTGTGTGGCTTTAGAGAAAGCGGGCTTTGAAAATTATATTATGTCCCTAAATCTATCGACTAAGCAGGTATCTGACCTTAACTTTATTGACCTATTTGCTCGAGTTGTCGAAGAAACAGGTGTCGACATTACTAAGCTTGAGCTTGAGCTGCCTGCCAATATGCTGATGCTCGAAACGCAAGCTATGATGGAATTTGTTCAGTCATTAAAACGTCTCGGCGTGATGGTTTCGTTGGATGATTTTGGTACCGGTTATTGTTCGCTAGGAAGCCTGAGCCAAGTACCTATCGACAGTGTAAAAATTGATCGGTTATTCGTTAAAGGTATCCCTTATGATCAGAAAAGCAGAGAAGTTACCAATGCGGTTATCGCGTTAGCGCATAAGCTGAACTTGAATGTTATTGCTGAAGGGGTCGAGACTCGCGAGCAGTTGAAGTTTCTGCAAGAGGCAAACTGTGAATTGGCCCAAGGGAATTTGTTCAGTCATGCGCTAGACGAAGAACAGTTGGCAGGATACTTGTCTAATCTCGAGCAAGGACAAAAAGAGCGGTTTATATATGGTACTAACCCTGATAATTAAGGGTTGTTTGGTTTAATGTTACACATTTAGCTATTTGTACACATAAAGAAATCTTACCTTCCTTTCGTTGAGCATCTAAATGAACTAAAATGTTTTGTTCTTTTGGCCTCACCTTTTGTTATGCGGCTATTTGCTGTGAGTTAAAAGGTGAGACCAAAAGATATTGTTTGTTCTAATAGGACAATAAAAATGGTTCTTCAGAGTAGTCGGTTCTGATTTTCAGAATGGTCGATCTTGCTTCATAAGGACACGATAACAGCCTTAATCAGTGATAACTCTATAGTGAAAAGTCTTAAAAATATCCGTAACTTCTCAATCATCGCTCATATCGATCATGGTAAATCCACTTTAGCGGATCGGTTTATTCAAACCTGCGGCGGCCTTACTGCAAGAGAAATGGACGTTCAAGTTCTTGATTCAATGGATATTGAACGTGAGCGAGGCATCACCATCAAAGCGCAGAGCGTAACGCTATATTACAAGGCAAAAGATGGCGAAACGTACCAGTTGAATTTTATCGATACGCCTGGGCACGTTGATTTCTCGTATGAAGTGTCTCGTTCATTGGCGGCTTGTGAGGGGGCTCTTTTAATTGTAGATGCTGCTCAAGGTGTTGAAGCTCAGTCGGTTGCAAATTGCTATACCGCTATAGAGCAAGGCCTCGAAGTGGTGCCTGTACTTAACAAAATGGACCTTCCGCAGGCTGAACCTGAGCGTGTAAAGAAAGAGATAGAAGACATTATTGGTATCGATGCGCAAGAGGCAGTGCCTTGTAGTGCTAAGAGTGGCATGGGCGTAGAAGATGTTCTTGAGGATTTGATTGCTCGAATTCCACCGCCCGAGGGGGATGTAGATGCCGATCTTCAAGCGCTGATTATTGATTCTTGGTTCGATAACTACTTAGGTATCGTGTCGCTTGTTCGCGTCATGCAGGGTACGCTTAGAAAAGGTAGTAAAATTATAATTAAGTCTACGGGTAAGGTTGAGCAGGTAGACTCAGTTGGTATCTTTACGCCCAAACGTACAGAAACGGGTGTGTTGCAGGCTGGCGAAGTAGGTTTTGTTGTTGCAGGCATTAAAGATATTCATGGGGCACCAGTGGGTGACACGATTACACTGTCCAAGACCCCTGATGTACCTTCATTGGCAGGTTTTAAGCGAGTACAACCTCAGGTTTTTGCCGCGTTATTTCCGGTGAGTACAGATGACTATGAAAACTTTCGCGATGCCCTACAGAAGTTAACGCTCAATGATGCGTCTTTGCAATACCAGCCAGAAACCTCAGATGCGCTTGGCTTTGGTTTCCGTTGCGGCTTTCTTGGTATGCTCCATATGGAGATCATTCAAGAGCGTCTGGAGCGAGAGTATGACCTTGATCTTCTTACTACCGCACCGACGGTAATTTTTGAAGTGGTCAACCGTGCTGGCGATGTTCTACATGTAGATAACCCTTCCAAACTCCCTGACTTTGGTTCGATCGAAGAGATGAGAGAGCCGATTGTTGAGGCCAATATACTGGTACCACAAGAACACCTCGGTAATGTTATTAGCCTGTGTGTTGAGAAACGGGGTATTCAAAAAGACATGCAGTTTGTGGGTGGGCAAGTATCACTTAAGTATGAATTGCCGATGAATGAAGTGGTTCTAGACTTCTTTGACCGTATCAAGTCAGCAAGCCGAGGCTACGCTTCTCTTGATTATAACTTTGTTCGCTTTGAGCCTGCTAACTTGGTTCGCTTAGATGTGCTTATCAATGGCGAAAAAGTAGATGCGTTAGCGATTATTGTGCATAAAGACAATGCGGCTTCAAAAGGGCGTTTGTTGACTGAAAAGATGAAAGAGCTAATACCGCGTCAGATGTTTGATGTTGCTATTCAGGCGACCATTGGCGGTCAGGTTGTTGCTCGAACAACGGTGAAGGCATTGCGTAAAAACGTAACCGCAAAATGTTACGGCGGCGATGTTAGTCGAAAGAAAAAGCTCCTTCAGAAGCAGAAAGAAGGTAAAAAGCGGATGAAACAAGTGGGTAACGTTGAGATACCGCAAGAGGCCTTCCTCGCTGTGCTGAAGATTGATAGCTAGCTTAGCAGGGTCGAACGTCTTATAGCGTCAATCATGTTATAAGACGGAAGGCACTGTTAAGCGAAACGAAATAATAGAGCGTTAATACTGCACAATAAAACTTGGTTATAAATTGGGTACTGATATGGATTTAGATTTTCCGTTAATACTGGTGGTATTAACCTTTGTTACGGGTGCTATTTGGGGGCTAGACCGCCTTATTTGGTATCCTAGACGTAAGGAAGCAGCAGATAAGGCTCCTATTGGTGAGCAGGGTAGTGTTGCGGCAGTTGCAAATCAAACTGACGCCGAGACAGATGAACCTTGGTTGGTTGAAATGTCGCGCTCGTTTTTCCCTGTTTTGGCGATTGTGCTGGTATTACGATCATTTTTAGTTGAACCCTTTCAGATTCCGTCGGGCTCGATGCTACCCACATTGTTAGTGGGGGACTTTATTTTAGTTAATAAGTTTAGTTACGGTGTTCGATTGCCTGTTGCCGGAACAAAAGTATTAGAAGTAGGCGACCCTCAACGAGGTGACGTGATGGTGTTTCGTTATCCGGTAGACCAAAAGACTAACTATATCAAACGAGTAGTCGGTGTACCGGGTGATATTATTAGCTATCGTAATAAAACCCTCTATATTAATAATAAGAAAATAGAAGAAACCCATGTTGCGAATTTACCGCCTATGCAGCTATTTGAAGAGCAATTAGGCGCTGTCTCGCATCAAATTTACAAGACATCTAGAACGCGCCCAGGTCAGGGCGAGGGTGAGTGGGAAATCCCCCAGGGGCATTACTTTATGATGGGGGATAACCGCGATAACAGCAACGATAGCCGTTATTGGGGGTTGGTACCTGACGAAATGGTGGTCGGCAAGGCCTTTGCAATTTGGATGCACTGGAAGTCACTCACTTCGCTACCCAGCTTTTCTAGAGTGGGCTCTATTGATTAAATGAGATGCTTCAAATCGTTGGGTATTGAATCACCTTAAGCACGAACAGTAATGAGAAGGGTAGGTTATGAAAAATCAACAAGGTGCATCGGCGCTATCGATAATGGTCATTTTATTTCTCGCGGCGTCTATTTTGACGATTGTGATGAAAGTGGCCCCCATGTTTTTCGATAATATGACAATTGCTAAAGTACTAGAAGATATTGGTGCTCAAACGAATATTGCTGAGTTGGGGGACGACGAAATTATCAGTGCTTTTAGCAAGCGATTAACCATTAATAACGTTCGAGATTTCGATACTAAAAAGATAGTGATTACGCGGGATGATGGTTTGTTATCGATTGACGTGAACTATGAAAAGAGAGAAAACATCTTCAAAAATATTGATGCGGTTGCCTCTTTTGAAAATCACTTTGAAACGAAAGTACAGTGAGTAGTTCTAATAAAGCCCTTGAGCGGCTAATCGGCTACAGCTTTAAAGACGAGTCATTATTAGTCCTTGCGTTAACGCACAGAAGCGTGGGCGCTAATAATAATGAGCGATTAGAGTTTTTGGGAGATTCGATTCTCAACTTTGTTATTGCAGAAGATCTTTATCGGCGTTTCCCAAAAGCGAGGGAAGGGCAGTTGAGTCGTCTTAGGGCTCAATTAGTTAAAGGAGTTACCTTAGCTGAAATTGCAAAAGAATTTAGCTTAGGTGATTATCTTTTACTGGGTTCCGGTGAATTGAAAAGTGGCGGTTTCCGCCGAGAATCCATTCTTGCAGATGCAGTCGAATCGATTATCGGTGCTATTTTTAATGATTCAGGGTTTGAAGCCGCTAAAGAGCGTGTGTTGTATTGGTACAGTAGTCGACTAGAAAGTCTTACGCTGCAAGATACCCAGAAAGACCCTAAGACACGATTGCAAGAGTTTCTTCAGTCCCGTCAGCAAGCGCTGCCTGATTATGAGGTGGTGACTGTTGAGGGGGAAGCACATGCCCAAACGTTTTATGTTGAGTGTCATATTGACATGCTGAAACAGAAATCGAAAGGCAGTGGTAGTAGTCGCAGAATTGCAGAGCAGAAAGCGGCTCGAGTAGCGTTAACCGCTCTGGGCCTTGAAGAGTAGTTGGTTTTTAGTTTTGTTATCTAGATTTAAATAAGCGGTACTGGAAAAATATGAGTGATAAAGAACAAGGTTCACAAGGTGAAGAAAACGAAATGCGTTGTGGATTTGTCGCTATCGTCGGTCGGCCTAATGTCGGCAAGTCGACACTGCTGAACCATATACTGGGGCAAAAACTCAGTATTACATCGCGTAAGCCTCAAACAACGCGTCATCAAATTTTGGGTATTAAAACCCTTGATGATGTTCAAGTGGTCTACGTTGATACGCCTGGGCTTCACTTAAAAGAAGTTAAGGCCATTAACCGGTTTATGAATAAGGCCGCCTCAGATGCATTAAAAGGGGTGGATTTGGTGGTTTTTGTTGTCGATCGCCAAAAATGGACCGATGATGATGAGTTGGTACTTGAAAAAGTAAAGCGAGCACGGTGTCCTGTCGTGCTAGCGGTTAATAAGACCGATCGAATTCAAGATAAAACCTCACTTTTACCTTACTTAAGTGAAGTGTCTACCAAGATGGAATTTGCGCACATTGTGCCTATTTCAGCTGAAAAAGGGCATAACGTAGATCGGCTTGAAGAAGTCGTAGCGAGTTTTGTTCCTGAAGGTGTACATCACTATCCTGAAGATCAGGTAACCGATAGAACGTCACGATTTTTGGCGGCAGAACTGGTTAGAGAAAAGGTTATGCGGCAGTTGGGTGACGAACTCCCATATTCTGTAACCGTCGAAATTGAAGAATTTAAGCAAGAGGCACGAATACTTAGAATTAGCGCTAAAATTCTGGTAGAACGAGAAGGCCAAAAGAAAATAGTGATTGGTGAAAAAGGCGGACAGCTAAAAATTATTGGACGTGATGCGCGACTCGACATGGAGCGCCTATTTGAAAGTAAAGTCATGCTTAACTTGTGGGTGAAAGTGAAAAGTGGCTGGGCTGATAGTGAGCGAGCGCTGAAAAGCCTAGGGTATACTGACCGCTAGTGAACGGCTTTAACAATGAGTTAGTGTATTATGGCGACACCTGTTTCAAGAGAGCCTGCTTATCTTTTGCATAGTCGCCAATATCGCGAAACAAGCTTATTGATTGATATCTTTAGCCTGAATTACGGTGTATTACGACTGGTTGTGAGGGGCGCTCATCGTCCTTCTAGCCCCTTAAAAGGGATGCTGCAACCCTTTCAGCCACTTCTAATGGCTTGGCAGGGGCGCTCAGATCTTAAAACCCTGACTAACTTGGAGTTAGGTAGCAAACTTCCCTCCCTTAGAGGTGATTATCTCTATAGTGGGCTCTATCTTAATGAAATACTCATAAAACTACTTCAAACAGGTCAGTCTGCTCCTAAACTATTTGCAGCGTATGCTGACGTGATGGGCAGTATGGCCAATAAAGATTCATTGGAGCCTGCACTTAGGGTCTTTGAATTTCGTATGTTAAAAGAACTTGGCGCCTTTCCGAGTTTTACACAAGAAGCCGGTGCAGAGCGGGATATCGATCTATATGCACATTATTATTGGTTGCCTGAAAAAGGTTTTATCAGAATCGACGATTTTGATAACCCTCCCTATAGTTATACTGAATTTAACTGTAATATCGGTGGAGTTGCTAGGCAATACACTATTAAAGGCTCTCAGCTTATTGAGTTATCCCAATCTGACCTAAGTCGAAAAGAGACGTTGTTGGTGGCTAAGCGCTTGTCACGGTTGATGATAGATCATCTTTTAGGTGGAAAGCCCCTAAAGAGTAGAGAGTTAATTGCAAAAACAAGGGAGTTAAAAAAATATGGCGCAAGTCGACCATAAATCGCGGGTATTGTTAGGTGTTAATGTTGATCATGTCGCGACACTTCGACAGGCTAGAGGAACGCGATACCCTGACCCTGTATTGGCTGCGTTACTGGCAGAAGAAGCTGGCGCAGATGGGATTACCATCCACCCTCGTGAAGACCGAAGGCATATTCAAGAGCGTGATGTTCTAATTTTAAAAGAAACACTTAACACGCGTATGAATCTTGAAATGGCCGTGACTGATAATATGCTGTTATTTGCTGAGCGTGTAAAGCCAGAGCATTGTTGCTTGGTACCTGAAAAGCGAGAAGAGTTAACCACCGAGGGGGGGCTTGATGTACTGTCGCAGGAGGCAAAAATTAAAGAAGCCTGTACGCGTTTAGCAGATATGAATAGTGAAGCATCACTCTTTATTGATGCAGACTTTGCTCAGATAGATGCTGCTGTTCGCTGTGGAGCGCCAGCTATTGAAATTCATACTGGGCACTATGCTGATGCGACCACCCCAGAGGCTGTTGCGTTAGAGTTTGAGAAGGTTAGAGCGGGTGTGGAGTACGCCCTTAGCCAAGGGTTAATCGTAAATGCTGGGCACGGGTTGCATTATCACAATACTGATGCGATTGCGGCGATTAAAGGCATCAACGAACTTAATATCGGGCATAGCATCATCGCTCATGCTGTTTTTGTGGGTTTAAAAGATGCGGTGGAAGAGATGAAAGCGATTATTGAACGGGCGTCTAGGTAGTATTAACACGATGCCTTATTAGGTGCTCTACTCAAGGGCAAGCACTTTGTTGAAAATGGCTTAATAATCTAACACATTGAATTCATTGTTTTGTATCTAGCGGGTGTAGAAAGGTTTTAGTCTGCGTCGGGTTTTAGCCCGACGCGGAGATACTCCCACAAAAAAGAGTGGTATGTACTTTTTTGTGGGAGTGTCGCTTTAGCGAGATGGCAGTCGGACTAGTCAGTCAGCTTCTTAGCTAATATCTCATTAAACAACTTAGGGTTTCCTTGCCCTTTAGACGCTTTCATCAATGGTCCCATAAATCCGCCCATTAATTTCTTCCGTTTTTTATCATCGGCTTCTTTATACTGGGCAATCTGGTCTGCCATGCCTTCCAGTACCTCATCAACAATTTTTTCAAGTGCACCAGTATCCGATACCTGCTTCAAGCCTTTAGCGTCAATCAGCTTGTCGACATTGTTATCTTCGCCTGACCAAAGGGCGTCAAATACCTTTTTTGCACCAGATGATGAAATGGTTCCATCTTTGATTCGATTAATCAGCGTGCCCAATTGCTCTGCTTTTAACTCGATGCTATAAATGCTCTTTTCTTCGCTATTCAAGCGAGCAGATAGCTCACCTGAAACCCAGTTAGCGGCCAATTTGGCATCGTTACAGGTGTTAACCGTGGCTTCAAAAAAGTTAGCGGTAGCTGTTTCAGCGCTCAAGATGGCTGCGTCGTACTCAGATAAGCCGTACTGGGATATAAAACGTGCTTGTCGCGCATCAGGCAGCTCTGGAAGCGTTGCTCGTATAGCGTCAATGTAGTCGTCATCAAATACAACAGGTAAAAGGTCGGGGCATGGGAAGTAGCGATAATCGTTTGCTTCTTCTTTGCTTCTCATTGAGCGAGAAATATCTTTGTCGCCATCATAAAGGCGAGTCTCTTGTTTAACTTCGCCGCCTTCTTCAATTAATTCGATCTGGCGCTCTACTTCTAGTTTTATTGCTTTTTCCATAAAACGGAAAGAGTTTAGGTTTTTCGTTTCGGTTCGAGTACCAAGTGTTTCTTCACCTTTTGGACGAACAGAAATGTTTACGTCAAAACGAAGGGAACCTTGAGACATTTCACCATCACAAATGCCGATTGATGACACAAGACTGTGTAGCTTGCGAGCAAACGCGACCGCTTCCTCTGCGTTTCTCATGTCGGGTTCGGTGACGATTTCAATTAAGGGGGTGCCAGCGCGATTTAAATCAATGCCTGACATGCCGTGAAAATCTTCGTGGAGTGACTTTCCTGCATCTTCTTCAAGGTGTGCGTGGTGGATCCTGATGGTTTTTTTGCTGCCATCTTTTAGCTGAATCTCTACCCGCCCTGCGCCGACGATCGGTTGATCAAGTTGTGTTGTTTGATAACCTTTGGGTAGGTCAGGGTAAAAGTAGTTTTTACGTTCAAAAACAGATCGCTTATTGATATCTGCATCAATCGCAAGGCCAAATTTAATAGCATTGCGAAACGCCTGTTCATTCGGTACGGGTAAGGTGCCAGGCATTGCCAAGTCTACGGCAGATGCTTGGGTATTAGGCTCTGCGCCAAATGTGGTGCTTGAACCCGAAAATATTTTTGATTGGGTGGAGAGTTGAGCGTGGATTTCTAATCCGATCACTGTTTCCCATTGCATACTATAAACCTCTTTGCTCATAATTCCTGCCTATTATTAATAGGCAGGTGAGTGGCTAATTGGGGCCTTTATGGCACTTATGTTTGAGTACCCGAAGGTGTTACTTATTCAAAACCTTTGGGTGTTTTAGTGTGCCAGTCTGTTGCTTGTTGAAATTGATGAGACACGTTAAGTAAGCGTGCTTCATCGAAATAATTACCAATTAACTGTAGGCCAACTGGAAGGTTATTAACCATGCCTGCCGGAATCGACATGCCAGGAAGCCCTGCTAGATTGGTTGAGATGGTGAAAATATCTTCAAGGTACATCTTAACGGGGTCATCACCTTTAGAGTCGAAACCAAAAGCGGGAGAGGGTGAGGTTGGCCCAACGATTAGGTCGACATCCTTAAATGCAGCGCTAAAGTCATTTTTGATAAGTCGTCGCACTTGCTGTGCTTTTCTATAATAGGCATCGTAGTAACCTGCCGAAAGCGCGTAGGCGCCGACCATGATTCGGCGTTTAACTTCGTCACCAAAACCCTCGGATCGACTTCTGCAATAGAGGTCTTCTAGGTCTTTTGGATCTTCGCAGCGATAACCATAACGTACGCCGTCAAATCGAGATAGGTTAGCGGAGCATTCAGCCGGCGCAATAACATAATATGCGGGTACTGAAAGCTCGGTATGCGGCAGGCTTATTTCTTTTATGTTTGCGCCTAGTTTTTCAAGTTCTTTGACAGCGTTTTCAACTTGTTGGCGCATATCTGAGCCAAGGTGACTCGAAAAGAATTCTTTTGGTAGGCCAATATTTAGCCCTTCAATGCTGTTATTTAGCGTTGCGGTATAATCGGGTACATCTCGCTCAATACAGGTTGAATCTTTAGCATCATAGCTTGCCATAACATTTAGCATCATGGCGGCATCTTCAGCGGTTCTCGCCATTGGGCCGCCCTGATCAAGGCTAGATGCAAATGCAATCATGCCGTATCTTGATACTCGACCGTAGGTTGGCTTAAGTCCGGTAACACCACATAAGGCAGCGGGTTGACGAATGGAACCGCCAGTATCTGTTGCGGTGGCGGCGGGTGTTAGTCTAGCGGCTACTGCGGCAGCTGAGCCTCCTGAGGAACCTCCAGGTACTAAATTGTCGCCCCATGGATTGACGACACGACCATAATAGCTGGACTCATTTGAAGAACCCATCGCAAACTCGTCCATATTGGTTTTACCCAAGCAGACCGCACCTTGCTGTTTAAAGTTCTGGGTGACGGTTGCATCATATGGAGGGATGAAATTATCAAGCATTTTAGAGCCGCAACTGGTCTTAATGCCTTGCGTACAAAAAATGTCTTTGTGCGCAAAAGGAATACCTGTCCAGGCAGTGGCCTCTCCCGCAGCAATTTTTGCGTCTGCGGCTTTTGCTTCAGCAAGTGCCTCATCATTACATACTGTAATGAAACTGTTTAGGGCAGAGTCTTGCTGCGCTATGCGAGTTAAGAAATGTTGGGTTAGCTCAACGCTAGAAAATGATCCGTTGGCTAGCCCTTTAGAAAGTTCGGCTACAGTTTTATTGTGCATGGCTAATTTTGATCTTTAGAGTTTGACGGTAATTTCGAATATTGATTCGTGTGCGCTTTTGTTTGAGCGTTTAATCACGGGTCAATAAGGCTCATTCAATGACCTTGGGTACCAGATAGAGGCCGTCTTCAGTAGCAGGTGCTATTTTCTGGAAGGCTTCTCGGTTGTTTGTTTCTGTTACCTGGTCTGCTCGAAGTCGCTGAATGGCGTCCATAGGATGTGCCATTGGCTCAATGTTGCTTGTGTCCACAGCTTGTAGCTGGTCTACCAAGCTTAATATGTTGGACAGATCACCAGTTATTTTTTCCAGTTGGTCATCGCTAACCTGCAGTTTTGCCAAACGGGCAATGTTTTCTGCGTCTTCGCGCTTAATCGACACGGGTGTTCTCCCTCTAACGTTATATAAATTACGCAAAAATTTGAAACAATCGGTTATACTAACAGGATTCCAATAGATATGGTGCCATTTTGAGAAGGAAAAGAGGGTAATCAGGGCAAAAATTTGGTTTTTTATTGCGAAATTGATGATTATGTAAGGCTTTTCGTAATTCTATCTTGCTCAAAATACCCTCCATTGTTAAAGTTGCGGCAGCATCCGCAACCTCTATTTTTAGTTTGGTTAAATAGTTTCCTGAAGCCAGTCTTTTTTGTTAAATGCGCTTGTTCATTGGCGCAATGTGTACAGTTGTTAAGTGCAATATATGAGCAAAAGTGACCTGATTCAGGCAGGATTAAAATACCCCAGGGCGAAATCAACGAATGTTTAAAAAAATCCGAGGTCTTTTCTCGAGCGACCTTTCAATCGATTTAGGTACTGCAAATACACTTATTTATGTTCGCGAAAGAGGTATTGTTCTAGACGAGCCTTCAGTCGTGGCTATTCGAAATCATGCATCTCAAAAAAGTGTTGCAGCTGTCGGCGCTGAAGCAAAACGAATGCTGGGTCGTACTCCTGGAAATATAACGGCAATTCGACCTTTGAAAGACGGTGTTATCGCAGACTTTGTAGTGACTGAAAAAATGTTACAGCACTTTATTAATAAAGTGCACGAGAACAGTTTTATTACCCCAAGCCCACGTGTGCTAATTTGTGTGCCGAGTCGATCTACACAGGTCGAGAAAAAGGCTATTCGAGAATCTGCATTAGGCGCAGGGGCAAGAGAGGTCTTTCTAATTGAAGAACCAATGGCTGCGGCCATTGGTGCCGGTCTTCCTGTTGAAGATGCTCATGGATCTATGGTCGTTGATATTGGTGGTGGAACGACTGAAATTGCTATCATTTCTCTAAACGGAATTGTCTATGCTGAATCTGTCAGAATAGGAGGCGACCGGTTTGATGAGGCGATTGTCGCCTATGTTCGACGCAACTATGGCAGTTTGATTGGCGATACCACTGCAGAGCGTATAAAACACGAGATTGGTTGCGCGTTTGAAGGTATGGACCTACTAGAAATTGATGTTCGAGGCCGTAACTTAGCTGAGGGTGTGCCACGAGGCTTTACGCTTAATAGCGAAGAAATACTCGAAGCGTTGCAAGAATCTTTGGCCGCCATTGTTCAGGCTGTTAAAAGTGCATTAGAGCAATCTCCACCAGAGCTAGCGTCTGATATTGCTGAACGAGGTATCGTGTTAACCGGCGGCGGAGCTTTATTGAGAGGCCTAGATCGATTATTAAGTGAAGAAACGGGTCTACCTGTCATTGTAGCTGACGATCCGTTAACTTGTGTTGCGCGCGGTGGCGGCAAGGCCTTAGAGTTAATTGATAAGGGCGATGCTGGGATGTTCCCGTTAGACTAACGCTTAAATTATTAAGTTAAAAGCCAGACATGAAAGGTCTGGCTTTTGCCGTTATATGGCTTTTGTTTTGGCGGTAAAATAAAAAACGGGGTATGCGTTTGTATGCCCTTAAACCTGATTTGAACTTAGTGAAGGAGTCTTCAATTAAGACAATCTTTGTTCAAGGCCCATTTTTAGGCTATCGCTTGTTGTTGGTGGCTATCCTTTCTTGCGCTCTAATATTCGTAGATAACCGTTTTGATTATTTAGATAAGGTGAGGCACGCCCTTGGCTCTGCGCTAACGCCTATGCAATGGCTAAGTAATCTTCCAAAAGGTGTTGTCGATTGGGTAGATGAGGTCACGACCTCTAGAGTACAGTTGCAAGAAGATGTCGACGCAATGAAAGCGCGAACATTAGTACTTGAACGCAAAGCGCAAAAATTTGCCTTTATTATGGCTGAAAATGGACGGCTGAGAGAGCTGCTAAATGCCTCTGGAGTGGTTGATGAAACGGTTAAGGTTGCCGAGCTTATTGGTGTCAGTCCAGACCCATTTAAGCACTATGTGATCATTAATAAAGGCCGACTCGATGGCGTTGTTGTGGGGCAGGCTGTACTGGACTCAAACGGATTGTTTGGTCAGGTAATAGAAGTAAGTGAGTTTGCGAGTCGAGTACTGCTCATTTCTGATAACAGCCATGCCGTGCCCGTACAGGTAAACAGAAGCGGTGTTAGGGCGATTGCCTTAGGGAATGGCAATTACGACTATTTAGAACTCGCAAATGTACCTGACACCGCTGACATACAAGAAGGAGACCTGTTGGTCAGTTCTGGGCTCGGTGGAAAGTTTCCGCCTGGTTACCCTGTTGCTGAAGTCAATTCTGTTCAGCATGACCCAGGCCAACCGTTTGCTAGGGTGACCGCTCAGCCTCGGGCGCAACTTAATCGTAGTCTATTGGTACTTGTTGTGACTAAACATTCTGTTGATGAACAAGACGGTGAAATAGAAGATAACAACGCGTTATCAGAAGAGTTAGGGGATGGTGAATAATGGTCGCTACTCGGTCTGGTTCATTCTTTATATTTATCAGTTTTAGTGTTGCGTTTCTATTTAGTATTTTAGCATTGCCTCATGCTGTTTCATATTTACGCCCTGAGTGGGTGGCGATGGTCGTTATTTACTGGGTGATTAAATCGCCTACTAGCGTAGGGGTTGTGGTGGCTTGGTCTTCAGGCTTGGTATTAGATATTCTTGAAGGCAATTTACTCGGTGTCAATGCACTTTCGTTGGCGGTTGTCGCTTATTTGGTGCTAACTATGCATCAAAGGATTAAGCTTTTTCCTTTGTTGCAGCAATCGTTTACGGTGTTTTTAGTGGTAGGTATTCACTTGATGATTGGCCACTTTATTAGAAACCTCGTAGGCAACCCTGTTTCAGGAATGGTTTATCTTCTTCCTGCGTTGACCAGTGCGATTACTTGGCCAATTCTTTACCTTTTTATTGATAAAGTGGCATTAAAACTACGGTAGTATGGAGCTGTAATGAAATTAATATTAGCGTCTGCATCTCCACGCCGTAGCGAGTTACTGGCTCAGATTGGTGTTCGCTTTAATGTGCAAGCTGTTGATATTGATGAAACCCCACTCCCACAAGAAGAAGCATCAAGTTATGTTCTTAGGATGGCAAGGGAAAAGGTGAGTGCTTGTGTTGCACTGCAGCAAGATGATTCTTCTTTTTCTGTATTGGGGGCTGATACAAGTGTGATTGTTGATGGTGAAATACTAGGCAAACCTGCTGATTTCACAGAAGCCAAAACAATGTTGCTTAAACTGTCTGGGCGGGTGCACCAAGTGATGACATCGGTCTGTTTAGTGACCTGTCATAGTGGCATCAATAGTGGAGAACCAGAAATAAATACTCAATTGGTGGTGACCGATGTTACGTTTAAATCATTAAGTGAAGATCAAATAAAGGCGTATTGGCAATCAGGAGAACCTCAAGATAAAGCAGGGTCATATGGTATTCAGGGGTTTGGCGCTGTTTTTGTTGAACGTATTAGCGGTAGTTACAGTGCTGTCGTAGGTCTTCCGTTAGCCGAAGTGGCTGAAATGCTAAGCTTGGCTGATGTCATGGTATGGGATAGACAGGGCTAGAAAGAATTGTGTTTGGCTTAGGGCGATGTTGGCAGGTTAGGTATTGGCTAACAATGCATAATAAGAATGATGGTGGTGGGTAATTTAATATGACAGAAGAAATTCTTATTAACGTCACTCCAGTTGAAACGAGAGTCGCGCTGGTAGAAAACGGTATGCTACAAGAAGTGTATATCGAGCGGACGGGTCGTAGAGGTATTGTTGGTAATATATATAAAGGTAAAGTCGTGCGGGTTTTACCGGGTATGGAGGCAGCTTTCGTAGAGATAGGGCTTGAGCGTGCCGCGTTTATCCATGCTTCTGATATTGTTCGCCCAGACAGTAAAGATGACTCCAATGCTCCCAATAATGCTCAGGGTAGGCCGGTTCCCGATATTAGCTCACTATTAAGAGAGGGGCAGTCTTTGGTTGTGCAAGTCACTAAGGACCCCATCGGCACTAAGGGCGCACGACTAACCACGCAGTTATCGATCCCTTCCAGGTACTTAGTTTATATGCCTGGGACCGACCATGTAGGTATTTCTCAACGTATAGAAGATGATGAAGAACGTGAGCGCCTTAAAGCGTTGGTAGAAAGCTACCGTCAGGAAAGCACCGCCCCGTTAGCCGGTTATATTGTACGAACCGTAACAGATGGTGCAGGGGAAGATGAACTTAAATCGGATATTAAATTCTTAGAAAGGCTTTGGGTTTCTGTACAGGAGAAAATAAAAACGGCGAAAGTGCCATCTGTCATTTATCAAGACCTTCCTTTGTGTATTAGAACCATCAGAGATTTAGTCAGGCCTGCCACAGAAAAAATAAGAATTGACTCTAAAGAAAGCTTTCAGCGAGTTAAATCGTTTTCAGAAGAGTTTCTGATTGATGTCACTGATCGCCTTGAGTATTACCCAGGGGAGCGTCCCGTCTTTGACCTATATGGCGTTGAAGATGAAATTCAAAAGGCGCTCGGCAGAAAAGTTCAGTTAAAGTCAGGTGGCTATTTGATTATTGATCAAACAGAAGCCATGACTACCATTGATGTTAATACCGGTGGGTTTGTTGGGCATAGAAACCTGGAAGAAACTATATTCAAAACAAACCTTGAGGCGGCCAGGGCTATAAGTCGTCAATTACGACTTAGAAATCTCGGCGGGATTATTATCCTCGATTTTATTGATATGGAAGATCCAGAGCATCAGCGTTCTGTACTGAGGATGCTAGAAAAAATGCTTGAGAGAGACCACGCAAAGACTAAACTGAGTTGTGTTTCAGAGTTAGGGCTCGTTGAGATGACGCGTAAACGTACGACTGAGAGCCTAGGGCAGGCGCTATGTGAGCCTTGTGGTGTTTGTGAAGGTAGTGGGTTTATTAAAACCTCAGAAACGGTGTGTTATGAAATACTAAGAGAAATTTTACGCATCAATAGAGCGTATGATGCATCGGGTTATTTAGTGATGGCTTCTCAAGGTGTAATTGATAGGTTGTTGGATGAAGAGTCTGATAATGTGGCCGACCTAGAGACCTTTATAGGTAAAAGTGTAAAGTTTCAAGTAGAGGTTATGTATAGCCAAATTCAATACGATGTCGTGTTAATTTAACTCTTTATCACAATGTGGTTCAATACAGGCTGGCAGGTATGGCTGCGGCCCTTATAGCAGGAAACGCCTGCTAACTAACGGATTGTAACGAATTTGTATCGATTGATTGGTAGGTTTACTCATCTTATATGGCTGCTAGCACTAATACTACTTGTGCTAGTGGCTGCCTATATGGCTGTGGGTAGGCAGTTCTTTCCTTTTGTTTCATCTTATAAGCCTGATTTAGAAATTCTTCTGAGTGAGCAGCTCGGTGCACCTGTTACTATTGGTGACGTTGAAGGCAGTTGGCGGTGGCTAGACCCCGTCTTGATTGTTTCAGATATAGAGTTGAAACATGACTTGCCTAAAAGCGGCGATCAAAAAACAGCCTCTCACTTACGCATCAACACCTTCTATATTCACCTGTCGGTGCTTCAAAGTCTATTAAATGGCGCGTTACAATTTCAGTCTGTAGAAGCTAGCGGTATTACACTGCCGTTACATCAGAATAGTGACGGTGAGTGGGATATCCCTGGGCTGCCCGTTAACAGAAGTGCTTCATCAACAAATTTTGACGAAATCTTTTCGGTCTTGGAACAGCCTAGTTTAGTGATTTCGGACGTAACGGTAGAGCTGCTTAGCTCAACAAAAAGTCAAAGTTCCTGGGTTATCCCCAGTGCCATAATGACCTTTGATGGGCGCGCTTTTAGTGCCAGCGGCGAGATTTTAGATTCCGACTCTAAAAGTCCATTTGCACGATTTTCGGCAAAAGGTGCTGGCTGGATCTTATCAAAAGAGTTTACGGGTAAGCTCTTTTTGGACTGGGCATCGAGCCCACTGATTAATCAATACTTAAGCGCATATCAATGGAAGGGTATTCACCTTGAAAAAATAAACGCTTCGGGTCGGCTATGGCTAGAGCTTTTGGAGGGCGATATTTTATCGCTGCAAGGAGAAATCGACGCTGAAACACTACAGTGGCAAAGTGAAAAAGGGTCTGTATTGCCACTCAAGAATATAAAAGCTGATTTTTTTTGGAGTCAGCTAAGCGAAACCAACATACTGTCGATTTATGATCTCAGTATGGAGTGGTCCAGTTACCGTTGGACACCGTCTAACTATGCGTTACATTTTTCAGAAGAAGCCGTAAACGTTAACGGGCAGCAGGTTAATTTATCAATGTTGACGGCGTTACTGTTAGCGACTAATGTTTTGCCGCCGAAAGGGCAGAAAGCGCTAGCTGACTACCACCCAGGCGGAAGCCTTACTAATGTGGAGTTAACCATTCCGCTAAACCAACGATCAGCCATACGTATTGACGAAACCTCACCTTTATTTCAGCTAGAAGCCAACATTGAAGACGTTTCTTCACAGGCTGTAGGGGGTGCCCCTGGTGCGACTGGAATGACGGGTTACTTATCGCTTAATGACCGCGAGGGGGCTGTTTTTGTCGATAGCGATGATTTTACATTATCGTTCCCAAACTTATTTCTTGATGGTTGGTCGTTTGAAAAAAGCCAAGTCATTGTTGATTGGAGCATTGCTGATTCAGGTGATATTAATGTTTATTCCTCTGGTATTAACTTATACCTGACAGAAAAGAGCTTGGTATTCGGAGCGTTTTCTTTATTGCTGTCTGATACTAAAGAGGATGTTTTGGGGTTGAGGGTCGGCGTAAATAATGTAGATGCTTCAAGAGCTTATCAGCTTGTACCGTATCACGCTGTCGACTCAGGTATTTATGATTGGCTTAAATCATCAATTAAGGGTGGAGTGGTTGAAAGTGGTCTTTATGTCGGTTACGGGTCAATAGAGAGTGATGCCCCCGCGCATAGTTTTACCTCGTCTATGGTGTTTAATACGAGCGGTGCGCGCTTGCTATTTGATGCTGGCTGGCCTGAATTAACAGAGCTTAATAGTAAAATATTTCTGCAGAATGGTTATTTAAATATTGATGCTCCCAAGGTGAGCTATCGAGGGGCCGCTTTAACTGGGACGCACGTAGAGTTAGTGGCAGATCTTGACGAGGCAGAGTCTTGGTTAAATGTAGTGACGCATACTCGCCCCAACGAACAAGACGTTCAGTATTGGTTAAACGATTCGCCTGTCAGCGAACATCTAGGTAAGCTGTCTGAACAATTAATATTTCAAGGAGAGATTGGCGTTACTATTGAGTTGGGTATACCGCTTCATGATATGGCGCAGAATATCGAGTATAACCTCGCTTTCGATGTTCAGGATGCGGAATTTAAGCACAGCCCTAGTGATGTGGTATTTAAAGATGTCACTGGATTAGCCACTCTTTCGAGCAAGACAGGATTGAGTGCTGAAAGTGTGGCGCTAGAGGTTTTTGGGCATCCTGCAGTGTTAAATATGCAGTCAGATATTTTTCAAGAAGGTATGGATACGCAGCTCGTTTTAGTAGGGGATATAAGTGTTTCTGCGCTAACAGATCAACTCCCAATAGACAATCATTTACCTGTTGCGGGGCAAACTGCTTATACCGCGGCGTTAACGCTATCAAGTGACGACCAAAAGAATGCCCAGTTTTCGCTAACGAGTGACTTGCAGGGTATAAGTATTTTACTTCCTGAGCCGTTCAGTAAAGTATCATCGAACGCTCTACCTCTTAAAATCCAGGTGGAAATAACGGATGATGCTATAGCACTCGATGCTGGGTTAGGTGATTTGGCGAGCGTGAACGCTAGTTTTGAAAATGGAGACTTTAAAGCGGGAAGTGTATTGATAGGGGGCGGAGAAGCTGAAATTGCCTCAGAAGATGGCCTGTTTATCACCGGTGCTCTCAACCAGTTAACGGTAGCGCCATGGATAGACTATATATCGTCAAATGCTGCTAATGATGAAAGTAGCCTTATTAAAGAAGTTGCTTTAAAAGTAGGCTCATTAAATATCTATGATCAACTATTCAATTCCGTTGAGGCTGTTATAAAGTCTGAGGGTGATAGTTGGTCAATAGTGTTTGAAGGTGATGATTTAGCCGGCACTGTAAGCTTGCCCTCAAAGGGGAATAAACCGAATATAGACTTAAGAAAAATTCGACTTACTATTCCTGAGACGGCCGAGTTAGGACAGGACGTATCCCCCTCAGATATTCCAGAAATGGTCTTCCTGATTGATGACCTTGTTATTAATGATGTGAGCTATGGAAAGTGGTCTGCAGACTTAGTGAAAAAAGATAGCAGCGTCGTTGCTAATGGCGTCGTTGCAAATGGCATCGTAGCTAAGGATGTGAAGGTCTCGCTTGCGGGGACAGATTTAAAAGGGCGTTTGAGCTGGGTAAAAGATGTTTATGGTATCAGTACGACGATTTTGACCGCGACCATTGCCGGTGGCAATATCGGCGCTATCTCAAAAGCATTGAATAAATCAGAAGTCTTAAATAGTGAGAAATTTTCGTCTGAGGTTTCGCTGGTTTGGAGTGAATCGCCCACAGAGCTTGAGCTTGCTGACTTGTCAGGACGTGTTGTTTTATCATTGGAAAACGGCACCCTATTGGATGCAAAAAGTGCAACGGAGGTATTCAAGGTATTCGGCATACTCAATGCGGAGGCTATTAAACGCCGTTTGACACTCGACTTCTCAGACCTTTATCAAAAAGGGTTAGGCTATGACCGTATTGAAGGTGTTGCCCGAATAGACAAAGGGACATTAACACTCGAAAATCCTTTGGCCATACAGGGGCCTTCTAGCGCATATAAATTTACAGGTTCCGCTGACTTAAACGCAGAAACGCTTAATATGGATATGGTCGTTATATTGCCTTTAACTAAAAATTTACCTTTAGCCGCGTTATTTTTAGGTGCGCCACAGATTGGCGGTGCAGTATGGGTTATTGATAAGTTGTTAGGCGAACCATTAAGCAAGCTGACCAGTGCAACATACGAACTGAAAGGACGTTGGGATGACCCTCAAATTAAACTTAAAAACGTGTTTGATCGAACCGAGCGTTTTGAGGGGCTAACACCGAGCCAGAGAATGAGAGCCGAGTGATGAATGATGTGATCTCTAGGTCGCCCTACCGTGTGGCAGCCATCCAAATGACGAGTGGAGATAATAAACAACATAATTTAGAAACTGTTGAGCGGTTAGTGGTCGAAGCAGTCGATCACCACCAGGCAGCGTTGGTACTCTTGCCTGAGAACTTCTCACTGTTTGATGGCAGTGCATCCCTTGAGTTAGGGCGGCAGCAAGCGACCGGTTTAGGTGATGTTAGGCGGTTTATCGCTTCGCTATCTGCAAGGTTAAAGGTTTGGATTGTAGCAGGCTCTATACCTTGCTCAGTCAGACCAGATGGTGTACTGATTGATGGTCGGGTAAGATCTGCCTGTTGGGTTTATGATGACCAAGGGAAAGAGGTCTCTCGGTATGACAAAGTACATTTATTTGATGTAGATGTAGGGGATCAACACGGTTCATATTGCGAGTCTGCTCAGTTTGAAGCAGGGACAGAGGTTGTTGTTGCAAATAGCCCTATGGGGACGCTCGGGTTATCTATTTGTTATGATTTAAGATTCCCTGAACTATATACACGGCTTGCTAAACAAGGCGCTCAAATCATAACAGTTCCAGCGGCATTTACGTATAAAACCGGTGAAGCCCATTGGGAGGTTTTATTAAGAGCCAGAGCGATTGAAAGCCAGTGCTACGTTATAGCTGCAAATCAAACGGGCGCTCACTCTAAAGGGCGTAAGACTTGGGGGCACTCGATGATTATAAACCCTTGGGGAGAAGTCGTTGCAATGGCTAAAGCGGGGGAAGGTGTTATTAGTGCTGATATTGACTTAACGTCGCTTTCAGAGTTAAGGGCTGCTATGCCAATATCATCACATCGACGAATCTAATTGCGCTTGCTATAAAACCTAAGCGTCGACTTCATTGTCCATATCGTCAATCATTCTTAAGTACTTGAACAGTTTTTTAGCTGCGCCTGTATTTTTTTCATTCTTGACGTCTTTTTTCGCATTTCGAA
Organism: Alkalimarinus alittae; assembly: GCF_026016465.1. Lineage (NCBI taxonomy): Bacteria > Pseudomonadati > Pseudomonadota > Gammaproteobacteria > Alteromonadales > Alteromonadaceae > Alkalimarinus > Alkalimarinus alittae. Next base: position 3,136,415 of record NZ_CP100390.1, on the reverse strand, counting down.
CAAGTTGTCTCAGGTGCTGAATATCGGCATTAGGGTGCTCTTCGAAATATTCAGTTAGGCAATCATTGCTCCCTTCGATTAGACGGTCTCTCCAGCGCTCAAGTGAGTGAAGTGCCTGAGCAAACGCTTTGCTGCTCGCATCAAATAGATCGACAGCGTTTTGAATCGCTTCTGCGTCTTCGCCGCGCATAAGCTTGCCAATGTATTGCATATGCCTTCTTGTCGCTTCACGCTGGGTAATGCGAGCAGATTCTTCAATCGCTTTTTTAAGCGTTTCGCTCACAGGGACTTTTTCGAGTTGGTTACGCTTGAGCTCAGTTAAGCGCTTCCCAAGAGCCTGAAGCTCATGCATTTCGCGTTTGATTGATGTTTTGCTAATGATATTTTCTTCATCAAACTCTTCAGGTAGTTCAAAATCGGTCATCTGGCTTTTTCCTGCGGGCGCTCTTAAAGGGTCAATCAAGCATAGATAATCGTGGCGAGTCCTAAAAACGATAGGAATCCAACAACATCTGTAATAGTGGTGAGAATAACACCTCCTGCAAGGGCAGGATCAATATTTCTAGCGCGCAATATTACAGGGAGCATTGTCCCTGCTACTGCCGCAACGATCAGGTTGATTAACAGTGCAGCCGCAATAATAGCACCAATCATAAGGTCGTTAAACCAAACAATGGCTGCAGCAGCCACAACAAGTGCCCATACTAAACCATTTAGCACGCCAACAATAAATTCTCGGTTTAATAACCAGCCAATGTTATTACGGCTAATATGGCCTAATGCCATGCTTCTGATAACAAGCGTTAAAGCCTGGCTTCCAGCTATTCCGCCCATACTTGCGACGATCGGCATTAACACGGCGAGTGCTACAACTTTTTCGATTGTTGCCTCAAACATCCCAATAACTGAGGATGCAATAAAGGCGGTAATAAGATTTATACCTAGCCATACTGCTCGTCGTTTGGCCGTTTTAAACACAGGCGTAAACGTATCGTCTTCTTCATCCAGACCGGCCATACTCATTAATGAGTGATCCGCGTCATCACGAATCACATCGACGACATCATCGATGGTGATACGGCCGAGTAGCCGACCTTCTGAACTTAATACGGGGGCTGAAACTAAGTCTCTTCGTTCGAATAAGTTGGCTACTTCAGTCTCAGAGGTATAGACAGAAATAGTCACCGCATCTGTATTCATGACTTCTCGCACTGTCGAGGACGGGCTTGAAACCAACATTGTTGTGATAGGTAGAGTGCCGATAAATTCATCTTTTCGGTTAACCACAATTAACTTATCGGTCATTTCAGGTAATGAGCGGTGACGCCTTAGGTAGCGAAGTACTACGTCAATTGTTATATCTGGCCTGATCGTGATGGTATCAGTGTTCATCAGGCCGCCGGCAGTATCTTCCGCATAGGAAAGTACTTCTTCTAAGCGGTGCCGGTCTTGTGAATCCATCGAATCCAACACTTCCTGAATAATTTTTTCAGGAAGTTGCTGAAGTACGTCGGCGAGATCATCTGTCTCAAAATCTTCGGTAATAGTGATCAGTTCTTGAGGATTTAACTTGCTCAAGAAGTCGTTACGTACCTCATCGGTCAGGTACTGTAAAATTTCACCCTCTAAATCTTTATCAATCAGCTCCCAGAGAACAGAACGCTCTTTTGGTGGCGCGGACTCTAAAAGGTGTGCGATATCACTCGGACTAAGACCACGGTTCAAAATACGAGCGGCTTGGTCAAGTGCGCCACTGTCTAGCGCATCATTTAAACTGCGTATTTTTTTGTGGCGCTTTGTTTGTTCTAGTGTTTTATCCATTCGTAAACCTGGATTTAGAGTGATGGCAATTTCTATTTGGCTAGATGTTACGGATCAGGCGTGGTGAAAACGCATGTAATAACGGTAAGTATAACGTAAGCGCTAAATTGTAAAAAGAAGAATGCTCAAAGAGAGATAAAAAACAAATGCTTAAAATAAGACTTTATGCATTAGGTTGGTGTTGAGGGCGGGGTTATGTGTTGAAAAGAAGGGGTTATTCCCCTTCTCCAAAACGGTCAGCAATCAGTACTTTTAGTGCATCAAGTGCTTCGTTTTCATCTGACCCTTCAATAATAAGTTCAATATCTGTGCCGCAACTGGCTGCAAGCATCATGACTGACATTATACTTTTACCGTCCACTTCTTTTTCGTTTCGAGCAACTTTTATACTGCTTTCAAAGCGTGTTGCAGTACTAACAAGTTTGGCTGCAGCTCTTGCGTGCAAACCAAGTTTGTTGATAATTGGGACGGTTTCTTTAATCATAATCGTTTCTAAGCGTTTGTTAATGACGGTCTTCAGGGGGGGAGGGTAATTCTTTGTGACGCACCTGAACATTGGATTGCAGCTCTTTAAATGTTTCTCCTAGCTTTTCACAAATATAAACAGAACGGTGTTGTCCGCCTGTACAACCGATAGCGATTGTTAAATAACTTCTATTAGAGTTTGCGAATTGAGGAAGCCATTTTTTTAAGAAAGAGGTTATATCGCCTAGCATTTCGCCAGCTTCTGGGTGTTGCTCGAGAAAGGTATGTATCGGCTTATCTCTGCCTGTAAACGCCCTGAGGGACTGATCCCAGTATGGGTTAGGCAAACACCTCACATCAAATACAAAGTCTGCATCAATGGGCACACCATGTTTGAAGCCAAAAGACTGAAACTGCAGCGCAATGTCTTGTCCGGTTCTTCCAACCACTCTTTCTTTGATAAGGTCTCGGAGTTGATACATAGTCATATCACTTGTATCAACAATTAGGTCTGCAGCAGATGATATGGGGGTCAGTAGCTCTTTTTCTGCTTCAATGGCTTCTTTAAGAGATACGGTGTCATTGCTGAGAGGGTGCTTACGTCGTGTCGCATCAAACCGTTTTAAAAGCGTTTGGTTAATTGCGTCAAGATAAATAATATCCATGTCAAAATGACGGTTTTTGAACTGTTTTGCGGTCTCAGTAAACTGGTCGATACCCGTGGCAAGGTTGCGAGCATCGATGCTAACAGCAATCCGCTCTAAACGTGACTCTTCGCTCACAAGCGCTTCATCTGCTAGAGGTAATAAAAGACCGATCGGCAGGTTATCGATGCAGTAATAGCCGAGATCTTCTAAAACATGAAGTGCTGTGCTTTTCCCTGACCCTGATCGTCCGCTAACAATAACAAGTTTCATTATGCTACCTAAATGAGTGTGGGAGGGCGCTTCGCTGATATCAATTGAGAATACGACTCATCGAAGGCGGCCATTAAACGCTATTGTGATTGAATAATTTCGTTATGAGTGAATAATTGCATTATAGAGTGATTCGTTATCTTTACAGCTCCTTAATTCACGACATAGGGCTGCGTTGTTAAACTTTTCAGCAAGTTGGCTAAGTAGTTCTAAGTGCTCACTGGTTGCTTCTTGTGGCACAATTAATACAAATAGTAGGTCTACAGGCTCATTGTCAATGGCGTCAAAGGGCACTTTTTCATTCAGTGTCAGTAAAGCCCCTATTACTTTGTGACAATTTTCTAGTCGACAGTGGGGAATGGCAATTCCTTGACCAATGCCTGTGCTGCCTAATCGCTCTCTACCGATGAGGCTATTAAATATTGTGTTTTCATTAATGTCTGGATGTTGTTGCGCAATTCTGTGTGCAATTTCTTCCAGAACCTTTTTTTTGCTGCTCCCGGGAAGGCCGCAAATAGCCAACTCGGGAGACAGGATAGATTGAATTGAAACTGGCGTATCAGTCATTATTAATGTTTATTCTTTTCTATTGGCAAGGGACTAACGAGCTGACGCACCATGTAGTCTGTCAACGTTTTTCTCTTTGTGTTTAAGAATCTGACGGTCTAACTTGTCGACTAACTGGTCAATGGCTGCGTACATGTCTTCTTGTTCCGCTGTTGCATGAATGTCTGCACCGCTAAGGTGAAGCGTTGCTTCAGCAATTTGACGAAGTTTTTGAACAGATAAGGTAACTTGGACGTTGCTAATATGGTCGAAGTGTCGCTCGAGCTTTTCGAGTTTGGCGCTGACGTATTCTTTTAAAGAGTCAGTTAGATCAACGTGGTGTCCTGTAATATTCAATTGCATGTTTCGCTCCTGATGTCGTTATTTATATTCCTTGTAACGTTATATCAAAACACTCGATAATCGTTAACAAGAAACAGAACTTCATTACTTTCGTTTCACACTTTACTTTTTCGTAACACTTTTCTTTCTTTATACTGCTTTAATTGAGTCGCCAAACGTTCAGTAGGAATTAACGTTATGTTTAATTGATCTTAGCATATCAATAGGGCAATTTATTGATCCGTAACCGTTTAATTTTAAATGTTTATCACTAATGACTGCTATATGAGTCGTTTACGTTCATTCGATGGCGGAATTGACATTGCCTCACGGTATTTTGCAATGGTTCGCCTAGCTACTTTTATGCCTTGTTCGTCAAGAATAGTCGCAATTTTGCTATCACTTAATGGCTTTTTCGCTGACTCGGCTGCGACTAGCTTTTTAATGATCGCTCTAATTGCGGTTGATGAGCATTCTCCACCCGAAGCGGTGCTTACATGACTAGAAAAGAAGTATTTAAGCTCAAATATGCCTCTAGGTGTATGCATGTATTTTTGTGTTGTTACTCTCGAAATAGTCGATTCATGCATTTCAACCGCTTCAGCAATGTCATGCAAAATCAACGGTTTCATCGCTTCTTCACCGTGATCTAAAAAGCCTTGCTGGTGTTCAACGATCTTACTCGAAACCTTCAGAAGAGTCTCATTACGACTTTGTAAGCTTTTGATAAACCACTTGGCTTCTTGCAACTGATCTTTTAAATAGGTGTTGTCAGCACTGCTATCTGCACGCTTAACGAGAGATGCATAACCTGAGTTGACGCGTATCTTTGGCGCTATCTCAGGGTTAAGCTCAACCTTCCACCGGTCATTGACTTTTTTAACGACCACATCAGGTATAACATATTCAGGGGTGTCGCCACTGATCTCTTCACCGGGACGAGGGTTGAGTGACTGAATAAGTTTTATGACCAGCTTTAAGTCGGATTCTTTAATACGGCTACGTCTTATGAGTTGAGCGTAGTCTCGATTACCTAGTAAGTTAAGGTAGTGGTTAATAACTAGCTTTGCCTGAGGAAGCCAAGGCGTTTCGCTGGGCAGTTGATTGAGTTGTATCAGCAAGCATTCTTGAAGATCTCTACTGGCAACCCCGGGCGGGTCAAAATGCTGTATGCGCTTGAGAACAGCTTGTATTTCATCCAGCTCTACTTCGTGCGCGTCTATTTCATCTTGATACGATTCGGTAAAGCCCGATAATATTTCTTCTAGCGTACTGGAGAGGTAGCCGTCAGTGTTAATAGAGTCAATGATTGACATGCCTATTAACTTGTCGACATCAGACATTGGCGTTAGGTTAAGTTGCCATAGCAGATGGTCTTGCAATGATTCGCCTACGCTGTTTCGAGACTCAAAGTCACTATCTTCTTCTGGCGCAGGACCCGAAGGCGCGTTGTTAGGGTATATATCGTCCCAAGCTGTATCGACGGGCAAGTCATTAGGTATGCTATCTGACCAGTCCTCCGAGTTCATAATATCTTCGGAACCTTGCTCAGCAGGCGTCTCTGTTGCAGTGGCGGTCAAATCTTCTGAAGTACTCTGTGTATTTGAATCTGATTCGGCGTTAGAGTCGGTGCTTTCTGAGCTGTTTCTATCGTCATCAGAAACTTCCAACATAGGGTTTGACTCAAGGGCTTCTTGAATCTCCTGTTGAAGGTCTAGAGTAGAAAGCTGCAGTAGGCGTATTGCCTGTTGCAGTTGAGGGGTCATCGTCAGCTGTTGGCCAAGCTTTAGCTGAAGTGATGCTTTCATGACCATGTATTATTTTCCGCCTTATACAAAAACATCAATGAACAAGGTCTCCCTATTATTACGTCACTCAAATAGACTGTATACGTTTTAGTGTAAACCACTTCTGAGTGCGTTGTTTTATTATTTACTATTAATAACATTCTAGTAAGGAGATCTAAAAATTAGTAGTGATTGCCGAGATAAAGGGTCACAATTTAAATTCATCCCCTAGGTATACATCTTTAACCTGCTGGTTTGATAAAACGTCTTCAGCTGTTCCTGAAGCAATAATATGTCCATCGCTCACGATATACGCTTTCTCACAAATATCAAGGGTTTCCCTGACGTTATGGTCGGTTATTAAGACGCCGATGCCTTTTTCTTTCAGGTGTGTGACAATTTGCTTAATATCGCTGACTGAAATTGGATCAACACCTGCAAATGGTTCATCGAGCAGTATAAAGTGAGGCTCCGTAGCGAGTGCTCGTGCGATTTCTACCCTACGTCGCTCACCCCCTGACAAACTCATGCCTAAGCTATCTTTGATGTGGGTAATATGAAACTCTTGCAGAAGTGTTTCCATTTTTTCTATGCGCTCTGCTTTTGACAGATCTTTTCGCGTCTCAAGTATCGCCATTAGGTTATCTTTTACACTTAGCTTTCTAAAGACGGATGCTTCTTGAGGTAGGTAGCCGATGCCTTTTCGGGCTCTGCCATGCATGGGAAGGTTGGTCAGGTCCTCTCCATCTATTGATATTTTACCTTTGTCTGCTTCAACTAAACCGACAATCATATAAAAGCAAGTCGTCTTGCCTGCTCCGTTTGGGCCTAATAGGCCTACAATTTCTCCGCTTTGAATGGAGAGTGAAACATCTTTAACGACTGATCTTTTTTTATAGCTCTTAGCCAGGTTGTCTGCGTTTAATGTCTTCATTCTGTCTTGTCGCCGGTATCGTTTTTAACAGGGTGAACTATTATCTCAACTCGCTGGGATTTCTCTTCTCCACCTTCTGCAGTAACGACACGGCTAACCGTATTGTATTCGATGACAGCCCCGCGAAAGGTGTTTTTGTCTTGCTCTAACTTAGCGTCATCTACAAGTGTTAATGTCTCGCTAGCGCGGGTGTAGGTAATTTTTTTACCGTATGCATGGGTTGGTTGAGGTTCGCCTTCTTGTTGGTGTGTGAACTTAGCGGGCGAGCCAAATGCTTCTAGTTTGATCAGCCCCTCTTTGTTGGTATAAACGATGACTTTATCAGAGGTTAAGAGGGTAGTTCCTTGGGTGACGACAACTTCACCGGTATAGATCGAGCGGCCTTTTAGCTCGTCTAGCTCGGCATGGTCGGACTGAATTTTGATGGGTTCATTACTTTCTGCTGTAAAAGCCAATACTGGTGTAGATAAAACTGCAAGTATGGAGGCCATTAGACAGGTTAGTAGAGGGTGACTTAATTTTTTTTGAGTGTTTTTTTGAGAATTATATCGATTATTTTGGGGCATAGTAGCCTCGTACGTTAGATGTGAGTTCGACCTTTTTTTCATCAATCCAAGCATTCATGCCCACGCCTTCCAGAATGCTAGTCTTGTCGCTAATAGTAACGGGTTGCTTGGTAGTAATAAAGCGTGACTTATTGAGAAGTGTCAGCGATTCGGTTTTAAGTGTCCATGGGGTCTCTAGTGTTTCATTTCTGATGATAACCACATTTTGGTTGAGTGTTAAATTCTCATCATTCATGTCGTATTGGCCCATGTCAGCAGTTAGTCGCCAAGGAGGGCTATCTTCTCGATAAACGAGTAGATTGGGCTTTGTGAGAATGGCATTATTTTGCTTTGGGTAGTGTTTGGCCTCGTCACTCTTCATTGTTGACGATAGATTTCCGTCTTCATCAAATGACGTATATTGACCTTTAACGATAAAAAAGTCAGCCTCATCGTCTGCGATGATATTGGCCGATGGAGGTGTTTCGTTGTCGCTATTTTGCCAGATAATTAGAATAGTGGCGAAAATCGAAACGATTAAAATAGCGTACTTTTTTATTTTTTCGTTGTTCACGTTATTTACGATCAACCTGTTATTGATAGCAGGGTAGACGACTACCCTAAAAAATTAGTTGCCGGTGATCAAATTACACCGGCTTTAAGTAAGTCGTGCATATTAAGTGCGCCGACTACCTGCTGCGACTTATCGACTACGATAAGTCCGTTGATTTTTCCGTCTTCCATGATAGCAAGCGCTTCTGCTGCGAGAATATCTGCTGAAATAGTGCGGCAGTTAGGTGTCATAACGTCATCGATACGGGTCTTAAGAATATCGATATTTTTATCGAGAGAGCGACGAAGGTCGCCATCGGTAAATAAGCCGCAAAGCTTATTGTTGTCATCAACTATGGCGGTCATGCCGAGCCCTTTTTCTGATATTTCTAACAGTGCATCACTGAGTAATACGTTATGTTTGACCGACGGAATTCTCTCACCAGCATGCATAATGTCAGACACTTTAAGGAGTAATCGTCGGCCTAAGCTTCCACCGGGATGGGAAAATGCAAAGTCTTCAGCACTAAATCCTCTAGCTTCAAGTAGTGCAATGGCAAGGGCATCGCCCATTACCAAGGTTGCGGTGGTGCTGGAGGTCGGCGCAAGGCCTAGGGGGCAGGCTTCTAGTGCTACGCTGACGTCTAAGTTTGCGTCTGCTTCTTGAGCAAGGGTTGAGGTTTTAGACCCTGTCATACTAATGAGCGGCGCTTCCATTCGCTTAATTAATGGGAGTATGGTGACCACTTCAGCGGTGCTACCCGAGTTTGATATGGCAATGACTACATCATTGGCTGTAATCATGCCTAGGTCACCATGGCTTGCTTCTCCAGGGTGTACAAAGAATGAAGGGGTGCCGGTGCTGGCAAGTGTTGCGGCTATTTTTTTACCAATATGGCCTGACTTGCCCATACCTGTCACGACAACGCGACCCTTGCAGTCAAGCAGTAGTTGGCAGGCCTTGGCAAATGATGCGTCAATACGACCGATTAGTTCTGTTATAGCATCTCGTTCAATTTCGATGGCGCGTTTTGCTGATTCGATAAAGTTAGCAGAGTCTACCATTCTAATACCCAGAAAATTTGTAAAAAGTAATGTAATAATGAGAGTGTAACTTACTTTTGGCTCAAAAGTTTATAGTTGGCTTCTCGTTAATAATATTTAATGCCTAGGTGCAACAGTGCGTTGGGCTACTAGTGACGTGAAAGTTACAAATTAGACGCCTAACGAGACATATAAAAGTGCTAGGTAGGCTGCATAAGCAACGAGTAAAAAACCGCCGAGAGCACGACCGAGATAGCCTTTTTTCATCATTAGGTAAGCTGAAGCAGCGAGAAAAATGGTTAGCCCTAGCATAATACTGTAATCACGTAACAATACTTCACGGCCAAGCGTGACAGGGTTTAATAGTGCAGGTATTGGCAAAACTGCTAATAAATTAAATAAGTTAGAACCGATAATGTTGCCAAGCGCAATATCATGATGCCCTTTAAGTGCGCTCGCTACAGATGCCGCGAGTTCAGGTAAGCTTGTGCCGATGGCGACAATGGTTAACCCGATAATAAGCTCGCTTACACTGAGGTCTCGCGCGACACCACTGGCACCCCAGACCAATAGTTTTGAGCTGGCCAATAAAAGTGCAAGGCTAATGGTCAATTGAAATATGGCTTTAGGTGTACTGGTCTCTGGGACTTCCGCAACTTCTTCAGCGAGTTCTGGTGCGTCTAAGTTATTGCGAGTTAAAAAATACATGGAGATCGCAAGAATGACTATCATGATGATGCCGTCCCATACGCCCAGATGGTTATCTAGAAACAGAACTGTGACAGCCAGTGTTGCGGCGACTAATACAGGGAACTCTCTTTTAAGTACCATGGCTTTGAGTGGGATAGGGGAAACTAATGCGGTAATACCAAGCACCAGTGCAATGTTGGCAATGTTTGAACCTAAAGCATTACCGACGGCAAGGCTGCTTGAATCAGCAAGTGCGGCTGTACCTGAAACAATCATCTCGGGGGCGGAAGTACCAAAGGCTACAATGGTTAGACCTATCATCATGGGAGACATGCCAAGGTTTCGCGCAGTGGCAACCGAACCGTTAACGAACCGGTCAGCGCTCCATACCAATACGATCAATCCTGCAATAATGCCGGCAAAAAATAAAATCATGAAATCTTCTCAAAATGTGTGCAGTTAGCTTATTTAGTGACTGAGTCTACAGTTATGGCGTGAATTGTGCTGAACTTGTTGTCACCTTGCAATGACAAATTATAAAAATGTCTGCATTTGAAACCTTTGCGCCAATAGATAGAAATATTTGATTAAATAACCTGTTAGTTAATGTAGACTTCGCTGCAGCGATACAAGTCTAAGATTAGGATGATTGTTTTGAGTAACTTTATTGAAATACGAGGAATGTCTTTCGCTAGGGGGGATCGACTCATATTTAATGATATTGATGTAGATATCCCTCGGGGCAAAGTCACTTCTATTATGGGCCCTAGTGGTTCAGGAAAAACAACATTATTACGGTTGATTGGTGCTCAGTTAAAACCTCAAAAAGGCTCTATCACTGTCGATGGTCAGGATTTTTTGAGCCTTAAGAGAAAAGCGCTTTATATTGCCCGAGAAAACGTCGGTATGCTGTTTCAAAGTGGCGCCTTATTTTCTGATTTGACTGTTTTTGAAAATGTAGCCTTTCCTCTTAGAGTTCACACTAAGTTACCTGAAGAAATGATTCGCGATATTGTGCTAATGAAATTGCATGCCGTAGGGCTTCGCGGTGCAAGAGATTTAATGCCTTCAGAGTTGTCTGGCGGGATGACTCGACGTATAGCGCTTGCTAGGGCGATTGTACTCGACCCCTCATTAGTTATGTATGATGAACCGTTTGCAGGACAGGATCCCATTGCAATGGGTGTTCTGGTGCAGTTAATTAGACTGTTAAATGATGCTTTAGGCATGACGAGTGTGTTGGTTTCTCATGATGTACCAGAAGCACTTAGTATTAGTGATCATGTTTGTATTATTGCAGATGGTAAAGTGGTTGGTCAGGGCGAGCCTAGTGAATTAAAAGCAAACGGCTCGCCGCTTGTGAAACAGTTTCTACAAGGGTTACCAGATGGTCCTGTACCCTTTCATTACCCTGCTTCTGATTACCGTTCTGATTTATTGCAAGGGAGTGATAGTGCTAGATTATTTACGTAAATTAGGTCGGCAGGGTATTCATACAGTTTCTGTATTAGGGCGCTCTGGTGTGTTTTTGATGCAGTCATTGGTGGGAATTCCGGATGTCAGAAATGGCTTCCCATTACTCATCAAGCAACTTTATTCTGTGGGTGTGCTATCCCTGCTTATTATTATCGTGTCGGGGTTATTTATCGGCATGGTGCTTGGGCTGCAAGGGTATAACATTCTGGTGGATTACGGCTCAGAGCAAGCGATTGGCCAGATGGTATCGCTGACGCTCGTGCGAGAATTAGGCCCCGTTGTTACAGGGTTACTATTTGCTGGGCGCGCAGGTTCGGCATTGACTGCTGAAATAGGGCTGATGAAAGCGACAGAGCAGTTGACCAGTATGGAGATGATGGGCGTTGACCCATTGAGACGTGTGATTGCCCCCCGTTTATGGGCGGGATTTATTTCAATGCCGCTACTTGCGATGATTTTCAGTGTGGTCGGTATATGGGGAGGGATGCTGGTAGGTGTAAACTGGCTCGGTGTCTACGAAGGTTCCTTTTGGGCGAACATGCAATCATCTGTTAGCTTTCATGATGATGTGCTTAATGGCGTGATCAAAAGTATTGTATTTGGTTTTGTTTGCACTTGGATTGCTGTTTTTCAAGGGTATGACTCGGTTCCAACGTCAGAAGGTATTAGTGCTGCTACGACTAGAACGGTAGTGTATTCATCACTAGCAGTGCTCGGGTTAGACTTTGTGTTAACCGCTGTGATGTTCACAGCATTTTAGAAGATGACTGTGATAAAGTTAGCTTTATTCTATAGTACGACAGATATATCGACATCGGAGTAAAAATGTATAACCGGACAATAGAAATTATGGTCGGGCTATTTATTATAGCTGGCATTGGTGCAATGGCTGCGTTGGCTTTTCAGGTGAGTGGCCTCTCGACTAAAATGGATACAGAAACCTATAAAGTCTACGCCCAGTTTGATGACTTAGGTGGTTTAACTGTTAGAGGTAAAGTTTCGATGGCGGGCGTGACTATCGGTAAGGTCAGCAATATCATACTTGATAAAGCCTCGTATATGGCATTGGTTGAAATGGAAATAGACGGCTCCGTTGATAACCTCTCGACCGATAGTAATGCTGCGATTCAAACGGCTGGTTTATTGGGTGAGAAATATATTTCCATTAGCGTGGGTGCTGATGAAGAGTATTTGGTGGATGGAGATACTATTTTTGATACGCAGTCGGCATTGAATATAGAGAAATTAATCGGTACGTTTGCGTCAGGAAAGTAACGGGAATTTGTTGTCATTAGGCCAGGTGGATTGGCTTTTGCATTTTTGATTGGCTTTTGCATTTTTGATTGGTGGAGTAGCGTTATCATGATGGCTAGTTTTATGCGGTTGACTCAGTATTTAATAGTGTCTGTTTTGTTTAGCTCGATTGCTGTGGCAGGCAGCATTGAGAGTGACGTAAAAAAGATTGTCGAAGATAGTACGTCTCAGTTAGTTGAAAAGCTAAATCAAGAAAAAGCGACGTATGATGAAAATCCTGAGCGATTTTACCGTGAAATGGATATCGCATTAAGTAAGTTGGTCGATTTTAAACGAATTGCTGCTCGTGTGATGGGTAAGAATGCCAGAACGGCGACCAAAGACCAACGCGCTAGGTTTCTAGATTCGTTTAAGCAAAGCTTATATGTAGCCTATTCTAAAGCGCTAGTCGAAAGTGGTGCGTTTGAAATAAGTGTCGAAGACGTGATGGTTAATCCTCGTAGTGATAAAAAAGCATCGGTGAATCTCGTTGTAACCTCTGCGAGTGGTAATCAGTACCCTGTTGTTTATTCAATGAACTATGGCAAAAACAACAAGTGGATGCTTGAGAATGTGATTGTCAACGGCGTTAATGTAGGGTTAGCTTTTAGAGATCGTTTTAGTCAAGAAATGAGAACACAGCAAGGCGATATAGATAAAGTGATTGAAAGTTGGAGTGCTCAAATAGATGTTGAGAGCGCTGACGCTTCAGCGCAATAAATCAATGTCGTAAAGGTATGGAGATAGTCTAAATGGTTGCTGAGGTAAATGCCCTAAATACTGACACGTTAATGCTTGTCGGAGATGTTACTGCTGATAATGTTGTATCTATACGAAGTAACGGTGAAGCTATCATCAGTCGAATGGCGTCAAAAGGTATAATTGACTTGGCGAGGTTGAGTTCAGCAAATACCATTACGCTTTCTTTGCTGCTGTCTTGGTTACGGTTTGCTAAGCATAATAATGTGTCTTTAACAATTGCTCATCTTCCGAGTCAGTTATTCGATATGGCAAGAGTGAGTGGTTTGGAGTTGATACTGCCTTTTGAATCTGCTTAAAGCTGAGCAGATTCTTTCTTTTTGTCTTCTTTAGCGACTTGCTTTTCGGTATCATGGCGTATTTTCGTCTTATAGTTGTATCCCATTACACTCGATACGACCATGTAGACTTAATTTTCAATATTAATGAAAGTAGATAAAGGCTAAGCAATGCAAGCAGAAGACGTAGCAAAAATTCTTACTGAGTCGCTTCAGGGCTGTGAGGTCAAAGTAGCAGGTGAAGGCAATCATTTTCAGTTGACTATTGTTGGTGAAGTGTTTGAAGGTCTTTCTTCTGTGAAAAGACAGCAAACAGTTTATGCATGTCTTAACTCATATATCGCAGACGGTACCATTCATGCGATCACTATGAAGACGTATACGCCTGCAGAATGGCAAAAGGTTAGCTAGACTCAGCTTGTGGAATCGTTATTCCTCATTACTTTAACTACAACTAAAATCAGGATGTCTCGTGGATAAGCTTGTCATAACCGGTGGTCAGCAATTAGATGGTGAAATACGTATTTCAGGTGCTAAAAATGCCGCGCTGCCAATATTGGCGGCCACACTATTAGCCGATGAGCCTGTTAGTGTGAGTAATTTGCCGCATTTACATGACATTACCACCATGATCGAGTTATTAGGTCGTATGGGGGTTGAAGTCTTAATTGATGAGAAAATGAGCGTAGAAGTTAATGCTAATACTATTAAGCATTTTACTGCGCCGTATGAACTCGTAAAAACCATGAGGGCCTCGATTTTAGTGTTAGGGCCTATGCTGGCTCATTTTGGGCAGGCTGAAGTATCGTTACCGGGTGGCTGTGCAATCGGAAGTAGACCGGTTGACCTTCATATCCGCGGACTTGAAGCAATGGGCGCCAATATAGTGGTAGAAGACGGCTATATAAAAGCGTCTACTAATGGCCGATTAAAAGGTGCTCACATCTTCATGGATACCGTGACGGTGACAGGTACCGAAAACTTGCTAATGGCTGCGACCCTAGCTGATGGTAAAACAACCCTTGAAAACTCTGCAAGAGAGCCCGAAATTGTTGATTTGGCAGAATGTCTGATCGCGATGGGCGCAGATATAACAGGCCATGGTACAGACACTATTATCGTAAACGGTGTTAGCCGGTTACATGGCTGTCACTATGAGGTTTTACCTGATCGTGTTGAAACGGGGACTTATCTTGTTGCCGCTGCCGCTGCCAGAGGGCGGGTTAAACTAAAAGATACACGAGAAGGTTTATTAGAGGCAGTATTGCTTAAGCTTGAAGAAGCGGGTGCTCATATCTCAACCGGTAAAGACTGGATTGAACTCGATATGAAAGGAAACCGCCCAAAAGCCGTTAATATAAGAACCGCACCTTACCCTGCATTTCCTACTGATATGCAAGCGCAGTTTGTTACGCTGAATGCAGTAGCCGAAGGCACTGGGTCCGTCACTGAAACTATATTTGAAAATCGTTTTATGCACTGCCATGAGCTAAATCGAATGGGTGCTCAAATTCGTTTAGAAGGCAATACGGCGATTATTAATGGCGTAGATCGCCTAAACGGTGCACCGGTTATGGCGACCGACCTTCGAGCGTCTGCGAGCTTGGTCATTGCAGGTCTAGTAGCTAAAGGTGAGACCTATGTTGAGCGCATTTATCACATTGACCGTGGATATGAGTGTATCGAAGAGAAGCTGCAGTTGCTGGGTGCGAAAATAAGACGCCTTCCAGGTTAGCCAATAATACACGTTTATAGAGATTGAGAGAGTTACATGAGCGATACGCTGACAATTGCTTTGTCCAAAGGGCGGATATTAAAAGAAACTCTGCCGTTGATCGCGGCAGCCGGCATTGAGCCTTTAGAAGATATATCGAAAAGCAGAAAACTGATTTTTGATACGACGGATAGTCGGGTTAAATTGATTATTATCAGAGCGACCGATGTGCCTACTTACGTTCAGTATGGCGGTGCAGATATGGGCGTGACGGGTAAAGATGTATTAATGGAGCACGGGGCTGATGGCCTTTACGAGCCTCTAGATCTGAAAATATCTGAGTGCCGTTTGATGACGGCCGCTAAAACCGGTGCGAAGCCAGTTAAAG
Organism: Alkalimarinus alittae; assembly: GCF_026016465.1. Taxonomy (NCBI): domain Bacteria; kingdom Pseudomonadati; phylum Pseudomonadota; class Gammaproteobacteria; order Alteromonadales; family Alteromonadaceae; genus Alkalimarinus; species Alkalimarinus alittae. The sequence continues at coordinate 3,120,864 of NZ_CP100390.1, read as the reverse complement.
GGCGTCTAAAGGTCGCTACTAAGTTCGTTAACTTGGCTAAACAGTATTATGCTCGACAGGGTATTCAGGCCGATATTATTAAGCTTTATGGCGCAATGGAGCTTGCTCCTATTTTAGGGTTAGCTGATGAAATTGTTGATATCGTTGATACAGGCAATACCTTAAAAGCAAATGGGCTTGAGCCTCGTGAGCTTATTCATAATATCAGCTCTCGTTTGGTGGTTAATCGCGCCTCAATGAAGATGAAACACCATCATATTCAATCTATTATTGATCAATTAGCTGAAGCGGTTAAGTAATTTAACTGCTTCACTTGTTGTTCAATATATGCCTCGATTCTACTTCAGGCCTGCTAACCGCTTGGCCTGATGATTTAATGTTTATTTTATATTAGATTTCCTTGATAGGTACCGCCCTCATGAATGATAAAAGTACGACGACTGGAGTATCCATAACTCGACTCATCTCATCGGATACAGCTTTTGATGAGCAGTTAAGTAAAGTATTAGCATGGGATGAAGCTGCGGACCACCAAGTGCACGAGGTGGTTAAAGATATCCTATCGCACGTAAAGGGGCGGGGAGATGCTGCGATACTAGAATACACTCAACGCTTCGACAGTGTTGATGCCCGTTCGATGGCTGAATTAGAAATCTCGCAACAACGACTGATTGAAGCACTCGATAAAGTCACACCAGAACAGAAACAAGCGCTTCAGACTGCTGCAGATAGAGTGCGTAGCTATCACGAGAAGCAAATACAGTCTTCTTGGAATTATACTGAAGCAGATGGTACGGTTTTGGGTCAGCAAGTAGTCGCGATGGATCGAGTAGGTTTATATGTGCCTGGTGGTAAGGCGGCATATCCTTCATCAGTATTGATGAACGCTATCCCAGCCAAGGTTGCAGGTGTAAAAGAGTTGATTATGGTGGTGCCCACACCTAAAGGTGAGGTTAATGAACTTGTATTGGCTGCTGCTGCAATTAGTGGTGTTGATCGGGTATTTACAATTGGCGGTGCGCAAGCTGTTGCAGCGTTAGCCTATGGCTCAGAGACGGTACCGGCGGTAGATAAAATCGTAGGGCCTGGAAATATTTACGTCGCAACCGCGAAGCGAGAAGTGTTTGGTACGGTAGGTATTGATATGATTGCCGGCCCTTCTGAAATATTAGTAATTTGTGATGGAAAAACGGACCCCGATTGGATTGCGATGGATCTGTTCTCGCAGGCTGAGCATGATGAAAATGCTCAATCGATTTTGATTTCTCAAGATAAGCAGTATCTAGATCAGGTTCAAGAAAGCATTGATAAGCTGCTTCAGACGATGGAACGAAAAGATATCATTAAAGCCTCAATTGAAGGGCGTGCTGCATTTATTCAAGTGAAGGATTTATCTGATGCGATAGCTGTGAGTAATCGAATTGCGCCTGAACACTTAGAGTTATCTGTTGAAGACCCTGATGCATTATTGCCAGAGATTAGGCATGCCGGTGCGATCTTTATGGGGCGTTATACCGCAGAAGCGCTCGGTGATTATTGTGCTGGGCCAAACCATGTATTGCCTACATCGGGTACAGCGCGCTTCTCGTCACCTTTGGGAGTCTATGACTTTCAAAAGAGATCTTCTATTATTAAGTTCTCAGCAGATGGTGCAAGCGAAATGGGTAAGGTAGCCTCAATACTGGCCCGAGGTGAGGGTCTGACCGCACATGCGCGCTCTGCAGAATATAGAATAAAAGACGAATCATAAACGTAGATCTCGTCATATTAGAAAGAGAAACTGGAGTTTAAATGGCAACGTTAGATGCAATTGTTGAGTTCGCTAATAAGTTAATGTTAGAACGCCCTATATCTGACTATTGCCCTAATGGCTTGCAGGTTGAAGGTCGAAGCGAAGTAAAAAAAATTGTATCTGGCGTCACTGCAAGTCAAGCTCTGGTTGATGAGGCTATTGCAAGAGGGGCTGACTTATTGTTGGTTCATCATGGTTATTTTTGGAAGGGCGAGCAGCCAACTATTGTAGGTATCAAAAGGGCGCGCATAAAAGCGTTATTAGAAAACGATATGAGTTTGCTTGCCTATCACCTCCCTTTAGATGTTCATGCCGAACTAGGCAATAACGTTCAGTTTGCTGAGCTTCTTGAATTATCCGTTGATGGACCGTTAGACCCTGAGGCTAAACCCAGTGTTGGTCTCGTAGGGCGATTTAAGCAGCCTATCACGGTTAAGCAGTTTGCAGATTTATTACAGCAAAAGCTCAGCCGCCCCCCACAAGTGATTACTAATAACGACGAAGAGTTGATTGAACGTGTCGGCTGGTGTACTGGAGGGGCCCAGGGTTATATTGAAAAAGCGATAGCGGCTAAAGTAGATGCTTATGTTAGTGGCGAGATATCAGAGCCGACCGTGCATATAGCGAGAGAAAGTGGAGTACATTATTTTGCCGCTGGCCACCATGCTACAGAACGCTGTGGGGCAATGGCTTTAGGTAAAAGGTTAGCTGAAGAGTTTGGTCTTGAGCATGAATTTGTAGATATTGATAACCCGGTTTAACGTACTGTAATAATGTTTATGCTGATGTCGATGTCATTTTTGTTTCGACTACAGCCACTCCTGCTTCTAGCGCACTCATTCTGACTCCAACTGGTCATTCCCGCGAAGGCGGGAATCCATTCTTTAAAGAGATATAAACCCCCGCCTTCGCAAGGGCGACTGTAGAGGGCCTTATTGATAAGTGTTAGTTAGGCATCTTTGTTTTTCTCTTTATCTTCTTCCTTATCTTTCAGCCCAAACGCTTCAGAAAGTGTGCCTTTGTCATTATTCGACTTAGGGGCATAATCTCTTGGAGGCTCTGCATACATATCTTCAATTTCGCTGATATCGTCATGATGATCTATTACGGGGGCGTCGGGCGCTTGAGTTGCAAGGTTGAGTAAGTTATTTGCATTATCTTCACTGCAAAGCTCGGTTGCCCCTTTTGCTAAGTGGTTATGTATCTCTCGGTAATCGTCATTCAAACGATTAAAAAGCTGGGCAGTTTGAACAAAGTGGTCGCTCACTTGTGCTTGGTAGCGAGTATGTTTTTGTTGAAGGTCATCCATTTGTTGTTCGACTCTTTTACTACGCCCGCCGTCACCTTTAACCAATCGATAAATAAGTACACCTAAAATAGCGCCTGATAGAAATGCGATGATGATTATAGCAACGTAGTTTTCCATTTCGTTCATTGTTATTTACACCTTAATAATTTGCATCGAATAATTATTTTAGCCCAATCATCAGGACAATTGTTAGTGTTTAACGGGCAAATATTATAATCATGAATTTTTAACCTTTGTTGCTCCTTATTTTTTGAAAAATTGGCGTTTACGGGTGATAAAAGGCAAAATATGCGCCCCGAAATTCTGAACAGCCCTTTTAAGAAAGAGAATTATTCGAATGCCCCATCTATCTCCGATTAAACAGTACCAACATGACTTGCAGAATAGCGGTTTTATGCGTGACTCCGCGCAGGAAACGGCAGTGAATCATCTTCAAGCGCTTTATGAAAAGCTGGTGGAAGCAGAGAAAGGTAAAAAGCACGGGCGGCTTGCCAAAATGGCGGCTAAAGTTAAGCGAAAGAAAGTAGCCCCTATACAAGGATTATATTTCTGGGGTGGAGTGGGTCGTGGAAAAACGTATTTGATGGATGTTTTTTTTGAAAGTTTACCTTTTGAGCGAAAAATGAGGGTTCACTTTCACCGCTTTATGCAGCGTGTCCATAAAGAACTTGCTGAATTAGAGGGTCGCCCTAATCCGTTGGTTGATGTCGCTAAGCGCTTCAGTGATGAAGCACGGGTTATTTGTTTTGATGAATTCTTTGTGACTGATATCGGTGATGCAATGATATTGGCGGGCTTGATGAAAGAGCTATTTTCAAACGGTGTCTCGCTAGTATGTACCTCAAACATCGTTCCAGATGGACTGTATAAGGATGGATTACAGCGCGCTCGATTCTTACCTGCGATTGAGTTGGTTAAAGAGCACACTATAGTGGTTAACGTAGATGGTGGTACAGATTACCGTCTTCGCTCACTAGAACAAGCAGAGTTGTACCATTTTCCGCTAGGTGAGCAAGCCAATAATAGCTTGACGACGAGTTACAACAATCTTGCTCTTGAAGCGGGTGTTCATGGTTTAGCATTGGATGTAAACGGGCGTCAGTTGACAGCAAAGCAGCACTCAGATGACGTTGTTTGGTTCGACTTTAAAGAATTATGTGATGGTCCAAGAAGCCAAAATGACTATATAGAACTCGCACGCGAATTTCATGCGGTGTTAGTGAGCGATGTACCGGTTATGGGTGGAGACACTGATGACCAGGCTCGACGATTTATTAATATGATTGACGAGTTTTATGATCGAAATGTAAAAGTTATTATTTCTGCTGAAGCAGCAATACATGAGCTATATCGTGGAGGGCGTCTCAGCTTTGAATTTGAACGAACCGAAAGTCGATTGCTTGAGATGCAATCTCAAGAGTACCTAGAGGCACCGCATAAACCTTGATTACTTTCTATATTAAGTCAATACGGTAAATACATTCACGCCAAAGTGACACTCCTACAAATACACAAAATGTATGCGATATTCCTTGTAGAAGCACCACTTTGGCGCGAAGTAGTTTCAGCGAATACTACCTAAGCTGAAACTGATGAGTATTTAACCCGTTAAATCAACTCAATCGCCATGGCTGTAGCTTCACCGCCACCAATACACAATGCTGCAACGCCACGCTTTTTGCCGTACTGCTTCAATGCGTACATAAGCGTCACTAATAGGCGAGACCCTGTAGAGCCGACAGGGTGACCTTGTGCGCAAGCGCCACCGTGAATATTTACCTTCTCTGGGTCTAATCCTAGTTCTTTAATTGGCATCATCGCGACCATCGCAAAAGCTTCATTGATCTCAAAAAGATCAACATCTTCTATGCTCCAGTTTGCTTTTTCTAACAGCTTTTCAATTGCGCCTACAGGGGCAATAGTAAATTCAGAAGGATGTTGAGATTGGGTGCTATGCGCAACGATACGTGCAAGTGGCTTTAACCCTTTGGCTTTGGCTTCTGATTCGCTCATTAATACGAGAGCAGATGCTCCATCAGAAATAGAGGACGCATTAGCGGCGGTAATGGTCCCGTCCTTTGCAAATGCGGGGCGTAACGATGGAATTTTTTCAATATTTGCGTTATGAGGCTGCTCATCATCCTTAACAACCGTTTCGCCCTTGCGGCTTTTAACGGTAACGGGCACGATTTCTTGCTCGAGAGATCCGTCATCGATAGCTTTTTGTGCACGACGCAAAGAGTTAATGGCGTAAGTATCCATTTCTTCACGGGTGTAACCTTTTTGGCTGGCGACATCTTGGGCAAAAGACCCCATTAGTCGACCGGTTTCGGCATCTTCTAGTCCGTCGAGAAACATGTGATCCATTGCTTTATCACCATGCCCCATACGGTAGCCCTTGCGAGCATTTAGCAAAATATAAGGTGCGTTTGACATGCTTTCCATGCCGCCTGCAATCATGGTCTTGTTTGTGCCTGCTTTGATTAGGTCATGAGCAAGCATGGCTGCTTTCATACCAGAGCCGCAAAGCTTATTGATAGTGGTACAGCCTGTAGCGTCAGGAAGACCCGCTTGCCGAGAGGCTTGTCGGGCAGGACCCTGTTTTAATCCTGCCGGTAATACGTTACCCATGATGACTTCTTGTACGTCTTCAGGGCTGATACCCGCGCGTGCTACCGCCTCTTTAATGGCGACTGAGCCCAGTTCTGTAGCGCTGATACTGCTAAGGTTTCCTTGAAACCCGCCCATTGGGGTTCTTGCCCCGCTTACTATTACGACGTTATCTACTGACATATCAAAGCCTCGTTATTTCATCTGTTAAGGGGTAATTCGATAAACTATAAAATCTATTTTACCTTTATTAGTGGTTGAGCTGAAACCGGAATATATATCGCTGCACAAAAATTATTAGCTTTGCCTGCTAACAGGCTGAAAAAAATCAGATTTAAAATTGGTTGAATCTTAAATTAGCGTCTATAGTTGCCTTAGGTCCCAAACACTGTAATTCAGGTTAATAAATAGGTAATCATACCTAAATCATACTTTTGACTGATAAGAATCTGTATTTTGCTTAGCTATAGTGCGACAACTGATAAAAAAGTTAGATAACTAAAACAAGTATTGCAGCGTATCAAATAAAAATATTGACGGAGTAGCGTTCGATGACAAAAAACACACAACGATGGCACAAACTGGCCAAGCTGCCATTGGCGGTAGCGGTAGCGGCTTCTGTGTCGGCTCCAGCGAGTGCATTTCAATTTTACATGGGGGATGTAGAGGCGAGTTTTGACACTACATTATCTGCAGGTGTGAGCTGGCGATTAGAAGATCGTGATACTCGACAGTTGTCACAAGGTAACTTGGCTCCTATGGGGTCTAACCCATACATAGGCTCTACAACGGGTGCATCAACCAACAACTACGATGATGGTAACTGGAACTTTGATAAAGGCGACATTTACTCGAACCGAGTAAAAGGCACCAGTGAATTATTGTTAAGCTACGAAAATTTTGGTGGTTTCGTTCGAGGTCGCTACTGGTACGATTTCCAACTTAAAGATGAAGCAATGGCGTTAGATGGCGCAGGTCAGCGTCGCCAACTTAGTTCAGAAGGCGATAAAAATGCCTCGGGTGGTGAGTTCTTAGATGCATATGTATGGGCTGACTTTGAAATTGGCAACATGCCATTGAATATGCGTTTAGGTAGACAGGTTCTTAGTTGGGGTGAGAGTACATTTATCTTTAATGGAATTAACGTCATCAACCCGGTTGACGTGGGTGCGATCAGAGCGCCAGGTGCAGAAGTTAAAGAGGCATTGCTGCCCGTCAATATGTTCTACTCATCGATTGGTTTGACTGAAAACGTAACAGTTGAAGGCTTTTTACAATTAGAGTGGGAAAAAACAGAGATCGAAGATTGCGGTACGTTTTTCTCTACCGCCGATTTTGCACCCAACGGTTGTGGCCCTGTTTTATTAGCGGGACAGTTGCCTGACGGTGAAGCATACAGCCAAGGGTTATACGCAGGCCGAAACGCAGATATAGAAGCTGATGATACTGATCAGTTTGGTTTAGCCGTTCGTTGGTATGTACCAGAATTGAATGACTCAGAATTAGGCTTTTATTTTGTTCAGTATCATAGCCGTGTGCCGCTTATTAGTGGTGTTGTTGCTTCTGATCCTGGCCTAGGGGGTAGCGGATCTGATAACTTCCCTGAATACTTTATGGACTACCCAGAAGGCATTCAGATGGTCGGTGTGAGCTTTAATACCAGTACTGAAAGTGGTTATTCTATTGGTGGTGAAGTTAGCTATAAAAAAGATTTACCGATTCAGTGGAACTCATTTGAGCTTATTCATGGCGGCTTAGCTGTACCGAGCAGTCTATTGTACCAGCGAGAAGTGGCTAAAAATGGTGGCGATGAAACTCAACTATTTGGCCAAACGTTGCCAGGTTATGATGAGTTTGGTGTTTCGCAAGCTCAAATGACGGTGATTAAGTTCTTTGATCAAGTGGCAGGCGCGAGTCGAATGACGTTTGTTGGTGAGGTGGGTGGTACTTATATCCATGGACTTCCTGATAAAAAGGATGCTCGCTATGGTCGTGCTGGCACATACGGGATCGGTGCATTTGATTTGACGGGTAGCACTACGGCAGCAACTGATGGGACTCCTTGGGCTGCTTATGGCACTTGTACGAGCGGTCCGGTACAAAACTTGAACTCACGTAACTGTAATAATGATGGTTATACCACATCATTCTCTTGGGGTTACCGTTTGCGAACTGCACTTGATTACAATGATGTATATGCAGGTGTAAACCTTACACCAACGTTATCGTTTTCTCATGATGTTAAAGGTTACGCGCCAGAGCCAGGCGGAAACTTTATTGAGGATCGTATGTCGATCGGTTTAGCTCTTAAGGCGGTATATTTGAATCAGTATTCAGCCAATGTCAGTTACACGAGCTACTTTAGTGGTGGCCCTTACAACTTATTAAACGACCGGGACAACATTGCAGTTAGTGTTGCCTACTCATTCTAATAAACAAGGTAACTGTTTCGGTTTAAAGAGGTCTATCGATGAAATTAAGAAAAAGAATTCTAGCAGGTAGTGTAATCACGCTCTCTTTGTTGGCAACAGCTGTCTCAGCAAAGGTATCGGAGGCGGATGCGGCCAAATTAGGGACTGAGCTTACGCCTATAGGGGCAGAAAAAGCGGGCAATGCCGACGGCACTATTCCTGAGTGGACTGGAGGCTATACGACAGTTCCCGCAGGATGGAAAACGGGTGACCGTCTTCCAAACCCGTTTCCAGATGATAAGCCATTATTCACCATCAATAAGGGCAATATGGAGCAGTACAAGGATAAAATGTCACCAGGCCAAATAGCCATGATGACAAAGTATTCTGATTATGTGTTGCCTGTTTATCAAACGCGCAGATCTTCGGCTTACCCACAGTTTGTATATGATGCGGCAAAGGCCAATGCAACGTCTGTTGAAATGATTGAGGGTGGCAATGGTTTAACTCCATTTGAGGTCGCTGTGCCATTTCCAATGCCTCAAAATGGTTTGGAAGTTATATGGAATCATATCACCCGTTACCGTGGTGGCTCTGTACGTCGAACGATTGGACAAGCAACCCCATTAGCAAACGGAAATTATAGTATTGTTCAGTTCCTTGATGAGATTACATGGCGTACATCATTGAAGGATTATGATCCAAATACAGACCCAAACGTGTTGTTCTACTTTAAACAGGTCATACAGGCGCCTACGCGACTGGCGGGTAATGTGCTTTTAGCGCATGAAACGATTGATCAGGTAAAAGAGCCTCGTCGAGCTTGGATTTATAACGCAGGTCAGCGTCGAGTACGTCGTGCCCCTCAGGTTGCTTATGATGGACCAGGTACTGCGTCGGATGGGTTACGTACATCTGATAACTTTGATATGTACAATGGCTCCCCAGATCGTTATAACTGGAATCTAGTGGGTAAAAAAGAGGTTTATATTCCTTATAACTCTTACAAGCTAGATTCAACTGACTTGAAATATGATCAGATTATTAAGGCGGGTCATATTAACCAAGAGCTAACGCGCTATGAGTTACACCGTGTGTGGGTTGTAGAAGCCACTCTGAAAGAAGGTCAGCGCCATATTTATGCTAAGCGTACGTTCTATATTGATGAAGATACATGGCAGGCAACTGTTATTGATCATTATGACGGTCGTGGTGAGTTATGGCGAGTTGCTGAAGCGCATAATATGAGTTTCTATGGCGAGCAAGTACCTTGGTACACAGTTGAAACATTATATGACTTGTTGTCAGGGCGATACTTGGTTAACGGCTTAAATAACGAGCAAGAAAAGAGCTATGAATTTAATCTTGAAAGATCTTCACAAGATTACACTCCCGCAGCCTTGAGGCGAGCAGGTAAGCGGTAATTTATCACCTTTAGATTACGTAGCGCAGTCAAAAAAAGAGGCCGGATAATATCCGGCCTCTTTTTTTGCTTTTAACTCTCAACTTGTATTACATTAGCTCACTGTTATTTTAGGGTAAGCTAGATACTTTGTTAATGAGGTTTGGGTGAAGGCAAGTTTCAATAAAACGTCGGCGGCTAATGATGATGCCAGTGAGTCTGCGTCAAAATCGTTAGATCACATCATTCATGATGGCTTTTCTTCATCAGCAGTAGGGCGGTCTTTTTTACGTAAAAAAGTCATCGTTCCTTCTTTAAATCAGCATTACACTCATTTAGGTCGGCTTGATAAATACCTTCAACGTATTAAGTCTTCTCACTTAAGTATTGTCTGTGCCCCCGCAGGGTATGGAAAAACCTCATTGTTGAGCTATTGGGTGCAACACAGTGAAAATAATGTTGAAAGCGTTGCCTGGTTGACCCTTGATGTTCGTGATAACGATATTATTCGATTGTGTAGTTATCTGATAGAAAGCCTCTCATGTATTCTTGATGACAAGGCAAAAGAAGCGTTATATGCGTTATTAGATGTTCATGCTTGCCGATGGAATGAAACCGTCGCTGAAAAATTAGTGGTTCAGTTAGTGTCCAAGATAGAGGCCACTGATGACCCGCTAATGATTATTTTAGATAACTTTCAGAGTATTCAGACCGTCCAGGTTAAGCGATTTATTGAAGCGCTATTAACCCATGCGCCCAGAAACTTATCGGTTGTTATTCTCTCAAGTCAGCCAACAGAGCTATCAACTACTAAATTCCGCTTAGAACGAAGCCTAACAGAAATCGGAGTACGAGACCTACAATTGACGGAAGCAGAAACGGTTCGGTTATTAAATCAATTACTGCCAACGTCTATTGAATCCGAAGTCATACAAGCGCTTTCTCAGCGGTGTGAAGGGTGGAGCGCGGGCCTGCATTTATTATCAATAGCACTTCAGAGTAAGGGATTAGAGTCTGAAGTCGTTTTGCCTGCCTCGGTCGGGTATATTAAAGAGTATTTCTGCAATGAAGTACTTTGCGTGTTAACGGAGCAAGAACTTAATTGCTTGTGTCAGTTGAGTGTAATTGACTATTGGTGTGCTGATCTTTGCTCACATTTACTAGGCAGTTTTGTTGGCGGTGAATGGCTGGAGCATCTCGCAAATAAGCTCGGTTTTATTGAACCGTTAAATGAAAAAGGTGTCTGGTACCGCCCGCACCCACTACTCAAACAAGTCATTTTTGAGATTCAAACGTCAAAAGAAGTCTGCTCATATTCAGAAATATTTACAGCGGCATCAGTTTGGTTTGAGTCGCAAGAAATGGTGTCTGATGCTATTGAATATGCCATTAAATCAGAAGACACCGGCCGAGTATTATCGCTATTACTCACGTTATCTAATGTGTCACTATTAGATCAAAATATGGCAACGCTACTAGGCATTCGTGAGAAAATTTTAGAGCAAGGACAAGACCCTGCTAGTAGAAAGTCTATTATTTACCTTTGGACGTTAATGGCTTGTTCTCGAATAGACGAAGCCGTGAGTTATATAGAGCGTTTACCGTTTGACCTCGTTGACCGAAACACTAGTATCCAAGCAGAATTACTCGCGGTTAAAGCGTTTATTGCTAAGTCACGTGGTCATGCTGAGAAGGCTTTGAGTTTGGCTCGTGAGGCGTTGGAACAGTTGCATAAAGATAGGGTGGCGGTTCGAGTTATATGTCACCTGATTATATCCAACAGTTATAGCCTGGTTGGGCATTTTGATGATGCAAAAAAGGCCAATCGTGACGCTATTTTAATATCGCGAGAGCACAACGATATTAAGCTCGAGATGCTGGGGTTATATGATTCTGCCAGAATTGAATTAGCGCGAGGTTACCTTAATAGAGTCTCAAACTTGGTGAAACAAGGACTTGAACTCAGCGGTTCATCAATTTATGACCTCCATAATATAGCCGAGGGGCGATTAAAGGTATATTGGGCATTGGTAAAAATGCATCAAGGAAAACTACTTGACGCGGAGCGGGTAGTGAATGCTACAACGCGAGAAGCCGAAAGAAGTAATGATATTGGCGCTTTTTACTCCTACATTATAAAGGCCATGCTCCACAAAGGGGCGGGCGATATTGAGTTAGGTTTTAGCGTAATTGATCGAGCTGAGCGGTTTATTCGCGTTTGGCAAATTGATGACATTAGCTACTATTCTGCACTCAGTGTTATTAAAGCGATGTTATGGATTGAACAGGGAAATTATGACCGTGCCAAAATTGCATTAACAGAACTTAAAGTACAGCAGCAAGACGGACAGGTAGCGGATGTTTTTCCGCTGTTACCAGGCTCCCGTGACTTACTCGATGTTCGTTTGTCTATTAAGATGGGAGATACGGTAAGGGCATTTGAGCAGCTAACAGAGTTGCAGCGAATCGAAAAAAATCGAGCCCCAAATAGTGTGGTCTCGATTTATATATTGATTTACCAATCCATCATGTATCGAAAAGGGAATAAGCCCGATCGTGCATTAATGGCAATGCGCTCGGCCATACAAAAGGCCGAAGTAGAAAGCTGGTTAAGCCCGTTCTGGGATCTTGCGAAAGACATTAGACTGATCATATCAGAAATTATGTCTGTTTCTGATTCAGGGTCTGAGTCATTTTTAAGCGCTGTTGCCACTTTATGTGGTGTTAACCAGTTGGCAACTCAAAAGCAGCTTGAAGAGACACTAGAGGACCCTATTAGTGAACGTGAGAAAGGCGTTTTAGAGCTTATCGCCCAAGGCCTTTCTAATCAGGATATCGCAGATAAGCTGTTTATCTCGCTGCATACAGTCAAAACACATGCGCGTAAAATCAACAATAAACTAGGTGTTAAAAGCCGTACTCAAGCGATCGTAAAAGCAAGGCAGCTTGGTTTGCTGTGATGGCGTTATAGGAATGCTAGAGGTTACTTCTTAAGCAGTTGGTCCGACTTATCTTTGGCTTTCTGCTTTATTTCGGGCGTAATATGGGCGGCAAGAGCGCCAATCGCTGCGACCATTACGGCTACGTCATCGGTATAACCTAAAATAGGAGTTAGATCAGGTATCGCATCTATAAGGCTGATAAAGTACCCTAACGCGCCTGCAATGACGGTTTTGCACCATAGGGGTGTCTCTTCTGCTCTGGCAGTATAGTAAAGTATAAATGCATTATAAACGGCCTCGTAACCCGCCATAGACGCATTATGTTTAATTTTCTTCCAAAACGATCTCTCAGGAACCTTTTCTTGAATGGTTGTGTTTTCGTTGTTTTCGTTGTTTTCTGTATTGGACATAGTGCCGCCTAACGCTTAAATCTGGATTGTAAGCCTGCCATCTTAGCTATTTTTGTCGAGTGATGACAGATTATTAAAGCGAATCATCGATCGTATTTCATCAACATACTCATCACCCCTTTCAGAGTAGCCTACAAGCCCGCTGGCTAGCTGAATACCCATTACAGGCTTGTTATTATCTCTGAGTTGAAGCCGTATAGCGCGTAGTTCTGCATATTGAGTGTGTCGATTTAGGTTAAGAATATAGCTTTCTACAGAGTTGTAGACGGAGTCGAATTTAGCCACTTCATGAGAAGCACCTCCATCCCGTTGAGAAGGTACAAGACCACAGCCTTTAGAGAAACACCACTGACCAAATAAATTATTCCCTTTAACTGCAAATCGAGAGGTGCCCCAAGCAGACTCATTAGCTGCTTGAGCTAAAACCAGAGAAGGGGGGATCTGATCAATTTTGCGAAGCAAATGCTTAAAGAATACGTTGCGGTCGGTAATATTGGCGTTGACGCGATATTTCTTAGCGACTTTTTTTAGATATGCTTTATCGCTCTTGGAGCGTGATGGTTTTTGCATCAAGGTAAGGATTTTAGTTCTTTCTATCAGCACCTCATTATTAACCTGCTCGACTATCGGCATTAAGTAGCCGAAGAACTGCTGTTTCTTTTCTTGTGTGTTTTGGATGCTTGCGAAGTTGGGTAATGGTTTGTGCGATAGTTTCTTGAGGTTACGCCTCTCCTCTGCGGTGTTATGCGATGCTGTTTGTTCTGTTTTGGTGGGAGCAACTTGAGTGCCGAAAAAAAAGAAAGACGCCAAAATAGTGAAAAAAGATAGCGGTATCATACGTGTTGTAGCTGTCTGCATATTACTTGGCGTGCCTGTTTTATTGGGGTGAATGGTATAGCCTATATGTTGTAGTATAAGGCATATTATTAAATGGGAAGGGGTTAAGGAATAATTTTAGTATGAAAACGATCATTTTATTGGGTAAGGGTATTACATTAGGTTTTTGGGTCGCCGTTTTTTCAAGTTTGTTCTCGGTTTTTTCTGATAATGTTGCAATGATGCTCGGTTGGGCGGGGGCTGCGGTGCTACTCGTTCATTTTGTTGAGGTGGCGCTATTTACAAAGCGGTTTGGTGATAGGTTGATGGAACCTAAGTTTGATAAATTAATGGTGCTCGTGTTTGGTATCTTTCATATACTACCGTTTTTGATGAGAGAGCTAGAGCGAGAGAAGGCAAAAGCTTCATAGTTGTCATCGTACTGCGATACTCATCAATCCCCTTGTAGGCCGGGTTTCTCTAATGAGCTTACATTTGGAAACCCGACGCGGATGACGGCGACACAACACCCGATAGATATAAGGGCATTTATTCTTGGCGATTGAATCGCGTAAGAGCGACTACAAAGTAGCCGATTACTCCACTGTTACATCCAAACTTAGCTCTCTCAACGCGTAAATTAAGCCAAGAGTTGCTTGTGTGCTAGTAACATCATCATAATCTTGAATCATTAGCAGAGATAAAACATTACCCGGTTCGTTTGTTTCAGTTGTCCCATCCAGAGATTTTGACATAAAGCCTTTGAGCTCAAGGTTAAGCGTTGGAAAGATAAACTGTATTAGGCCATCGTTGTTAACAGTATAGTTTCCATTCGCTGAAGAAATGGCGACCTCTGAAATATCCGTAACGGTTTGCGTACTGACATTATGGGTGGATTCAAGCGTATTCAATGTCAGTATTGCTGTAGAACCGCTAGTTAGTTTAATGGTGGAATTGTTGTAGTGTCTTAATACGTTGCTCGCCGCGTTAGCGCCAAAGCTGTTTCCCGCAAGACGGTAAACGGCTCCGGTTAAGTTTCCAGAGGTCGGCTTGATAGTTCTTGTTTCAAGGGCTGTGATGAGACCTTGACCAGCGTCTGACTCGTTCAGCGCAACTGTGATTAAATCCCCTGCTGGAGTAACGGTGGCTAGGCTCGATTCGGTTGAACCAGGCGCAGAAACAGATATGCGACCTTTCGGTGAACTATCTGAGTCCAAGTCTTCATATGATCTAGTAACGGCAATTGCATTGCGACTAGAGGCTGCCACAGTTAGGTCTAAGCTTTCTGCTCTTGAAAAGGAATAGCGTTGATAGTGATTATCGGAAAGGAGTGCGACGGAGGGTTGCGTCTGGCTAATACTTTGTGCGGTTTCAGCGTCCCAGTGAAGAACTTCTCCTGCTGTTGTAAGCACGTTACCCGTTTCGCTCAGGTTTACAGAAAAACTTATAACCCCGTATGTGTTCGATGTGATCACTGCGGTAGCGCCATCAGTCTGATTATAGTTGTTCCATGCAAATATGTTTTGCTCTTCTAGTTGGTTGTTACGAGTCCAGGTTGAATCGCCATTGTCCGAGATTGAATACTTTCCCCCATTCCTAATGAATGCAGAGAGCATGCTTTGCGGGCCTGCTGTATCACTATCTGATGAGTAGACGAGCTGCGTATAAGGGTCAGACTGCCAACCAATGGCCGATGAACTGGTTTTGTCTGTTATGGTCTGAAAAGGCATTTTTCCGACGATATAGAAACCTTGGCTAGTAAGAAAAGTGTTACTAGGGGAAGCTGTAAGTGCGTTATTTAGTGCGGGTGATAACAGTACGTCACTTGCTTGATCTATGCTTAATGATATCCTTAACATCGGGAAATCTTCAATTAAGTTTGTGACTGAGATATTAAAGTTAGTGGTATTTCGTGTCAGTGCCGGATAACTCACTGCATCAGACTCTTTAGTAAAAGGCGATGAAATAGTCGTACTGATGGATGCGCCTTTTAAGCTAGAACCTGGGTTTGTTTGATTAAAGGCTAATGAAAACAACGTACTGTTATATTCTTTTTTAACGGTAAGGCTTTCTGGATCATTTTGGATGGTAGACAACGCTACTTCGCGCTCGGTTCCTCCGACAAAGGCCTCTTGAGTTCGTATTATTTCATCCAGTGTTGTATCTATATGCGCCTTAAACTCACCGGTTTTATCTAGCAGGTCAAATGCTTCTGAAATGTTATAGGTAGCGGGGATATCTATTTCATAACTTTGAGTTAAGCCGTTAAGCGCGGCCCAAAGATTAAACTTTGCGAAAGGTTGATTTTTACAGCCAACGTTATTGCCGTAATTACTACCCCCGTCGTTACAAGGAAGCAGTTCATTGAGTGCTTCTGGAGTATTGAGTTTTTTGTATAGACGTTTTACCAAGAAATCAGACACTACATTAACGATTACGATAGGGTTAAAGTTTTGGTCGATACTTGAGTCAATAAATGGCGCTAATAATATTTCGTCATTTTCCAAGGTTACTTTTGCAATAATATCAATCCGAGCCGGAGGGGATTCAGAGAAGTTAATAGAATAGGTGCCCAAGGCAGGATTTTCGGTAACGGTATAAGCAGGTATCGTTGAATTGGAAATCTGGTTTAGGTTTTCATCAACTTGGATTATTTCAATCGATTGAGCGGGGACAGTGCTTAAACCTCGTAACGCGTATGCTTTAGACGGCGTTATCAAATTAAAAAGGTCTGATTGCCAGCTGGCGATCATTGTATCGGTTGCTTCGACCACAAGGCAGTAGGTAACCGCCGAAGGCCCTGTACCTGTACATGCGGTGGTATCTGATGTGCCATTCTGTGCAATTTCTTCGTTGGCAGACTCTGTATTTCTGGCGAATGTACTCTTTGTTTTACCCGCAGCCTTTACCGCCTCATTACCTCCACCACAGCCTGATAGAAGTGAGAACATGACAAGTAGTGAAAGGCATAGTAACGCTTGTTTGGCTGAAGTGTAGATTCGAAGTGGTGTTGTTGATCTAAACAGAGTTGTGTCTAGTGTAAGCATAAAATTAATCATTCCACAGCAGGGTTGTAAAACATGTGACAGTCAGAATATAAAGAAGCTAAAGGCACGGATGTTCAGTGTTAATACAAAACATGCGTACTGATATGAATAACTATAAGCCACAATGGCAAAGTTATAAAGTTGAGGCGGGGTTGTTTGTGACTTGCTGCCAAAAAATAACTTAAAGCGGCAACCTTGTGGGTCGTCGCTTTAAATCCAAACACTTACTTATTAGAAAAGTAGTTTCATACCTGCAAAAATACCTTCGTCTAGCGTGACATCGTTTGAATGCTCTAAATCAGTATTAAGGAAGTGGTAACCTAGAAAAACATCGGCATTTTGAATGACGCGATAGTTAACTTGTGCTTTAAAGCGGGTTAAATCGTCAGCATCGCCAAAAGACAATATAGAGGGTGCATAGTGCAGGGCACCTTCAAATGACAAGCCTGGAACGCTAGGGAGGTTTAGTCTGGCAAAGCCACCAAGACCTAAAGCGCCGCCATCTATCTGCTTATCATCAAACCCCGTTGCCTGAACGCCTACACCGACAGTGGTCGGAAGGTTACCAATGGCGGTTTGACCTTTTGCGTGCATATCGATATTAATAATATGGCGGCTTCCTTCGTGGTACATATAGCCAGCGCCAAAATCAATGGTTGAGCTGTTAGGGCTAATATTGACTTGAGTATGAACAGAGTCATCGCTAATGCGAAGGCTCACATCGTTGGCATGAGCAACAGTGCTGCCGGCAATTAAAGGGGTTACGATTGAAGCAGCGAGCAACAGTTTTGAAGCTTTCATTGGGGATCCTTTCAGGTAAACCATTAAATCTGTGGATGCAAAGGGTAAAAGTTTATATCCAAAAGGTAAAGTTACAGTGCATATTTGGGATGAAAATATTTAATGGGCTAAAATATGTTCGGTATTTACTCAAATTTAGCGGAAAATTTTACGCTAAAGACGATATCGGGTGACGTTTCTGCAATGATATCTTCTACTGCAGATAGTTCTAATCTATAAAGGGGCGTGAAGTAGTAATCCCCACCAAAGGTTAGCATCAATGCTGGGTCACCTAGCTCAGTTGTATTGCTATTATAGACGGCTGAATGACCATCGAATTGAGTTTTAAGTATCAATGCGCTATTGATCGGCCAGCCTAAACCGGCACTTGCCGACCATGCTAAATCTTTTTGGTTGTCTGATAGATCACCATCAGCCTTGCCAAGATAAGTGACCGCTGCCCCTGCCCACGTGTTGATGTTTTGACGTTCAAAAGAGATGGCATCGTTTATCATTAAACCTATCGATAGGTCGGTACCGCCACTGCCGGTAAGCGTGGCAACATCTCCGGTCGGGAGCTTAATTACGGTTTGCAGTATAAGGTCGCGATTAAAGGCATTCAGCTGATGAGCGTACGTTAGCCTGATATCCCCGATGCCAGAAACGGTCGAGTTCAAATCGACTGGGGTCTTACCGTTAACGCTGTAGTACAGGTCGATGTTGTTATTGGTGCTTTTAGTTCGGTTATTTTGAGGCATACCAAATGTGTCGTGCCAGTTATAAATTAGGTCATCCATATAACCTGAAGAATGCCTAATGTAGGGCACGGAGATTGATATCTCTGAGTGATCAGTTAATGCATAAGCGATGTTCAGGCGCGTTTTCCAGGTTTCGCCGTCTAAGGTTATCACCTCATCGTTAGATATTGATTGACTATAATAATTGGCAGTTTGCTGTTCGATTTCAACCTCAAATAAACCTTGTGCGCCTAGTACCTGGTTGGCTAGTGATGGAAGACCAAAAATTTGTACCATTGGGTTCAGGTTGAGCGTGTTGAATGCATGACTCTCGACACTTTGTGCGGTAAAAGGCAAAAGGCTTGCGCAAATTATCAACAAGATAAAGGCAGTTTTAATGTGGACTCTGCGGTTGATCGTATGAATTATCATGTTGGTCTTTAGGTTAAGTAAAATTACGTTTTAGTTGATCCAGATCTTCAGCAATACCATTACAAACAATCTCACAAAGATCAAAAATAAAAGGTGCTGATATAGAGAAAAATGCCTGATTACTTTCTTGTCGACGTTTTACCATGCCTGACGTTCGTAAAATATTTAAGTGTTTAGATATGTTGGGTTGAGAACTTCCTGTTAATGCAACTAACTGATTAACTGAACGTTCCCCCTCCTGCAATGAATGAAGAATTTTTAATCGCATGGGGTCGCTAAGGAGTTTAAATCTGAGCGCTATCTGCTCAAGCGCTTCAGCGCTCAATTGTTTATGGTTTTGATTAGATTCGGTCACCGTTTCTCGCTCTTTAGTTTGTTGCAAAATGGTATCGACTTGTATGTTCTCGAATATAACACAAACTTAGTGATTGATAAGATGTCTATATGGGACTGTCGTCAGTATGTGTCGTTCACAGGTTGAGTGTTTTTGACACGCTTTGTTGGTTTAAGCGTCTTTTAGTCAGCATTCACCAAATAGCGTCAAGCTATGTGGGCGTTTAAAAAAACTAGGGCTAAAAGAAGGTTGAGTCGATGGTTTTTTGATCTGTTTATAGGAATGCCCGTCTATTCTGTTAGAATAGACGGGCATTTTGCTTATATTTACGACTCTTTTTTTTTAGCAAGGACAAGCTGTTGTTATTAAAGGAATTATTACAATACTTCAAGTTAAGACCTTTGGCAACAAAGGTGCTTGCTTATATCCTTGTCTTTAGTGCATTCGTTGCCTTACTGTCGACAGGCGCTCAACTGTATTTTGATTTCAAGCACGAAGTAGCAACAATTGAACGAAACCTAGACCAAGTTTCAGATACGTTTTCTGAGGGTTTAAGTAATAGCTTATGGCACGTCGATCAGGAAGAACTGACCCTCCAGCTTAAGGGCATAATAAAGTCAGAAATTATAAAATATGCATCTATTTCAACGGGGTATGGCGAAATTATAACGGTTGGTGAAATGCCAGGCATTGAGCACCGCATCTCTCGTGCATACCCCCTTTTATATAAGCGCCCTCACGACAGCGTTGAAGCCCACTGGTTAGGTGAGCTGACGGTAGGCGCTAGTGTACAGCCAGTCTATAACCATCTGTGGGGAGAGGCGTTCATTATTTTGGCTAGCCAAAGTGTTAAAACACTATTAGTGTCGCTTTTTGTCCTTTTTATTGTTCGAGTAATGGTTACTAGGCACTTAGAAACCATGTCACGGTATACTCGAAATATTGATATGGAAAACTTAGCAGACCCGCTTAAACTAAAGCGAAAAGCGCCAAAAACGCCTGATGAATTAACCTATGTTGTTTATGCCCTTAACCAGATGCGGCTACGTCTTTTTAAAGAGACCAGTCGGCTTAAAAAGTCTGAAAGTCAGTCCATCGATGAAAGAGATCAAGCTATTCAGGCGAGCAAGGCCAAAAGTTTATTCTTGGCTAATATGAGTCATGAACTTAGAACGCCTATGAATGGGGTTTTGGGTTTTTCCTCACTACTGCTTGATACATCGCTTGATAATGAACAACGAGAATACGTTCAGACCATTCAAGGGTCAGCCGAATCATTGTTAGGTATTGTTAACGACATATTGGATATATCGCGGATTGAGTCGGGCAAATTAATCATTGAGCCTGTTGCGTTTAGTCTGCGTAATACCGTCAACGATGTGATCGGCTTATTGGGTAAAAAAGCAGAAGCAAAAGGTGTTGCACTTGAGACACGCATCGATCCCGAATTACCTATGCTACTTGAGGGCGACCCTGTTCGTTTACGACAGATTCTAATCAATCTAACGTCTAACGCCATTAAATTTACAGCCCACGGACATGTCTTAATTAGCATCGAGTATATCAAACAATCCAAAAATGATATTGAACTTCGGATGGCTGTAGAAGATACCGGTATCGGTATTAATGAAGAACATCAACGCACCATTTTTGACGAGTTTAAGCAGGTTGACCCCTCGACAACGCGAAATTTCGGCGGTTCAGGTTTGGGGTTAGCTATCTGCAAGCAGTTGGTTGAGTTAATGGATGGTAAGATTGGTTTTGAGAGCGAAGAAAATAAAGGGGCATCATTTTGGGTGACCTTATCGTTACCAATGGTACGAGAGCCTTTAACCAATGTGCAAGAAGATATGAAGGCTCTTGAAGGTGTACGGATATTAGTGCTGGACTCTTATGAACTCAGTCGAAAGATCACACTCGAATCGCTTAGTCAATGGGGGGTTAGGTTTGACTCAACCAATACAGCCGGTGATGCCCTTCAGCTGTTAGAGTTAGCAACGGATACTGGACAGCCGTTTGACATGATTCTATTAGATGACTTTATGCCCGATATGGACGGCATGGATTTTTGTGAGGTTGTTCGCTCAGCGCCTCAATGGAACGATATCAGCCTGGTGGTGTTATCTTCAAACCCGCAGCGAGGTGACGCCAGTCGATTTCGTTCGGCAGGCGTTAATGGTTTTTTAAGTAAACAGTTAAGAGACCAATACCTTCGCGCCACCATTCATCAAGTGTTCAGTGATAAACAAGTTCATAATAAGCGTTTGGTGACTCGTTTCACGATACAGGGTCAGGATGCACCAACCTCAGAAGACGTCGTAAGTGAGTCTAGTGTGAGTGTATTGCTGGTGGAAGATAATATCGTTAATCAAACACTCGCTGCTCGAATGCTTGAAAAAGCAGGGTGTAAAGTGGACGTGGCAAATAATGGTAAAGAAGCCGTTAAGCGCTGGGTAGAACAAAACTATCAAATGGTGTTTATGGATTGCATGATGCCCGTTATGGATGGCTATGAAGCAACCCGAGAGATTCGTCGCCAAGAAATAGAGTCAGGGCTTAGTCGCACGCCTATTATTGCACTCACCGCTAATGCAATGGAGGGTGAACGGGAGCGTTGTCAAAATGCGGGTATGGATGAGTTCATTACCAAGCCCGTTAAGGCCAAACAGCTAAGGTCGGTTGTCGAACTTTATTTAGAGACATAGTTTTCTCTAAGAACCTCGCTTTAGGTTGTCGCAGCTTCCAACGCCTTTATGTTAACAAGTGCGTCTGCGTTGGTTGTACCACAAGTCTCTAATTCTGCTTTAAAGCTTCCGCATACTGTCGGTCTGCGGTCATCGTCAAATAATAAGCATAAGTTATCATCATCTAGCTGAACGCAGGGCACACCTGCAGGCTTACCGTTTGGCATTCCGGGAATGGGCGTTGAAATAGAAGGTGCTATGCAGCAAGCCCCGCAGCCGAGTCGGCAATCCATAATGACCTTTAGATAATGTTGATGAAGAAAACCCGTGTAACTTTGATTTATGGTGTTAGTTTATAGAAATTACTGCAATTTATCCGCTTAATTTTTATTCGTCTATACTAAAGTAAAACAGCCATGGATATTTGAAAAATATGCGCTCGTATATTCGTCATCCTACTGATGTACCTATAGAGCTCTCGCCTGCTGAGTGGGCGAGCGACGATCACTTGCGCATCAAAGATGTTAGCATCGGAGGCCTTAGTCTCAAGAGTGCAACAGCGCTTGAACTCAAAGCATTAATCAAGATCAAAATCCCCTTGGTGGAACCACCCTTTGAAACGCATGGTAAAGTGGTATGGTGCAGAAAAAATAGCTTAAGTGATTATGAAGTCGGGGTGGAATTTATTGACGAGCAAGATGCTTATGCTGCAAGAATGGTTGAGCAAATTTGTCACATAGAGCACTATAGAAACAATGTTAAAGAAACCGATGGCAGAGACTTAAACATAGAAGAAGCAGCGCAAGAATGGATTAAAAAGTACGCTAGGGACTTTCCGTCATTTGAGCACCCGCAAAACGAGACTATCAATTAACCTGCATTAAAAAACCATGATTTTTGTTGTTACAGGGGTAATGTAATCTAGTTCGCTGAATTCAATTTTGTTATATTTAGAGGGTGCTGTAATGTTATAACCCGCGTCGGATTAAAACCCGGCCTACATAAAGTACGCCTAAATCTTATCCACCGACATCACTTCAACCTGTTCACCTGTTACTTGCCACTTTACATCAATATCATACAACCTAACCCCATACACTTTTGAGTCTTGGCCTGTCTTATAAGCAGGTCGAGGGTCTGCAGACAGCACATCTTCAATAATAAGTGTTAGGTTGGGGTATTGCTTTGGGTTTAGTGCTTGTATCTGCTCAAGCGCTAGCGCAGAAAAAATAACGATTAATGGTTTGCAAGGGGCTTCACTGGCGTATCCCGCGCTCGCATTGGGAATGGAGTCGCTATAAGGAATGTAGGGTTTTATATCCACTATCGGTGTGGCATCTACTAAATCAGCCCCTCTAATGATAATACTGATTTGGTTTTGGCTGTGCCTGATACCCACAAACTCAACCGCAGATAATCCCAAATTATTAGGACGAAACGGTGATCGACTGGCAAATACCCCTATTTTTTTATTGCCACCGAGACGGGGAGGTCGAACACTGGGTTTCCATTCCGACCTCAGGTTTTGATGAAATATAAAGGTGAGCCACAGGTGTGTAAACTGCTCTAATTCTTTGAACGCTTCAATTCGGTTGTAAGCCGGCGTGATGATAATCTCGCTAGTAATATTTCGCGCCAACGATGGTTGCCGAGGAATCCCAAATTTCTCTTTGAACGGAGAAGCAATAATGCCAATGGTGTCTAGTGTAAATTGATTGTCAGACATAATTAAGATTAATCATATAAAAAGTTTGACCGCATAAGGCAAAAATATAGACGTGTAAACACCCATTAACCCCATCGATAGTGCAGAGAACGCACCTGTTTTATTGCTTAGTTCAAGCGCTCTAGCGGTTCCGATACCATGACCAATCATCCCCAGTGCGCTACCTTGAATGATTGGATCGTTGATATTCAACCACTTAAAAATAGGCGAGGCGGCAACCGCGATCACGATACCGGTAAATATAACAAACCCAGCCGTGAGCGGAGGATAGCCACCGATACTTTCAGCCACACCCATTGCAAAGGGGGTCGTTATCGATTTGGGCGCCAGAGAAAGCATAATCTCTAAAGAGGCACCGAGTAACCCTGCAATGGCGACAGCTGTCGCGGAAGCAATAATACCACTCATTAGAAGTGTCAAAATCAGTGGGCGAAGGCTCGCTTTAATGTGTTTGATGTTCAGGTATAAGGGAATCGCGAGTGCAACAGTGGCAGTGCTCAGTAAAAAATGAATGATCTGCGCGCCACTAAAATACTGCTCATAGGGTAAATCAAGCAGCATTATTGCCAGCATCACCAGTACAATGCCTGTCACTATCGGCTGTAGAAAAATGTTTTTGCCGCTGATATCGTATACTTTAGTGCCCACCAAATAGGCTACCAGCGTTAAAGGGATGCAAAACAACGGGCTGGCCATAAACGCGACATAATTGAAGGCTGAAATATCTATCATGTCGATGAATCAGTATCTTTTGACGATACCGCCAGTCGCTTAAAGATCAACAATGTCAGAATAAATGCAATCACAGAGCCTACCGTCAGAGATGCCAGTATAGCGATACCATGTGCTTTTAACTCATCGGTATAAACCAGAATACCAACGCCTGCAGGGATGAAAAAAAGCGGTAAATAGGTGAGTAACTGGCTGCCAGTGCTGATTAATTTGTCATTACCTCCACCTGAGATACAGAGATAGACAAAAAACAAAATCATACCTATAACCGCACCAGGAATAGGTGAGTTAAAGTATTGTTGAATAAATGCACCAGAAAGCTGAAATACAATGATAAGGGTGAGTGATGGCAGCATGGTTTGCTTAGACGTTAGACCGGTAAGTGCTGTTTGATGGCTTTAGCCTGACGGTTAAGTTTGTCTCTTTTAGTACTTTTGCCAAACAAGCCTGTGATATGGAGCGCTAACTTCGGGATTGCAGTAATCAGGTCGCCTTTTTTGCGGGGTATGAGGTGAAGGTGTATATGGGGGACCGTTTGATTGGCGGCCTTACCATCATTCAGTAAGAAATTCGTGCCTTTAACGCCAAAGCCTGCTTTTCGCTGACCTTCAACGATTTTGCTGCCCACTGTAAACAAATGAGATTGCGTTGCAGTATCTAGCTCACTAATCAATACCGCATGCTGTTTAGGTAATACTAAAATATGGCCTTCGCCTAGGGGAAAGATATCCATAATCGCCATGCAGATATCATCTTCATATACGATTGAAGAGGTTTCTTTCTTCTGAGTGATGTTACAGAAAAGACAGTTAGACATAATACATCCCGATTATAAACTACTGAAGGGTCGTAGGCTCGTTGCCCATAGTCACATCAGCCATATCCCACTCTGATGCCGGTTTGCCCGCTATTTTGTAGTCTTCAGAAGCCCATGCGCCCAAGTCTATCAAGCGACAGCGGTCGGAGCAGAAAGGGCGTTGTTCGTTAGCCTCTAGCCACTCAACTTCTTTTTTGCAGGTCGGGCAATTTACAGAAATGACTTTTTTACTTGTTTTGTTGCTCATTGAGTATAAGGCCCTTGTTGGTTGTGCTGTCTATATCATTTTGAGGTAACGTTGATGAAGCCGCGCAACCTCTTTTTCCAAGGCTTCAATAGTACCGGTATTGAGAATAATGTCATCTGCTTTTTGTTGCTTAAGCGATCTCGATGATTGCGCATTAATAATCGATTTAACCTGATCGATTGAATTATTATCACGTTGAACTGTGCGCTCTATTTGAAGCTCAACCGGCACATCAACCACCAAAATACGATCAACCAGCGAATGCTGATCGGTTTCTAGCAATAAGGGAGAGCTTAAAATAGAGTAGGGCGCGTTGCTTTGGCTAAGTTGTCGCGTTATTTCGTTTCTAATAAGCGGGTGAAGCAATGCCTCTAGCCATTTACGTTCACCCTCATCCGAAAATATAACTGCACGTAAAGCTGCGCGGTCAAGCGCTCCCTCTGTCGTTAAAATTCCATCACCAAAGTGATCAGCAATCATATTTAAAGCTAAACAGCCGGGCTCAACTACTTCTCGTGCCACAACATCAGCATCAATGACTGTTATGCCAAGCGTTTCAAAGCAAACAGAGACTGCTGACTTACCGCTTCCTATGCCACCGGTTAAACCTATGATCATTGTTTATTACTTCATGCCTGAAAATTGAAGGTAGAGTTATTTAACTTTATTGCAAAGAGGTGTGTCTTGCCCTTCAAGACATATTTGATTGTTCTTCCATACCACAACATATTGACCTAACTTATGTTTTGTTTCTAAGGTCTTTATTGCGGTACTTTTTAGTGATTCAAGTATTTTCTGACTGTTTTCAGAAGGTTGTGTTTTGATCATTAGGCTAGCCCTGCTTCTTGTAATAAGTGGCTGTATAGATCAGTGTTAAATACATCACGATTATCACCTTGCTGCTCAAAAATAAGCTCTGGCTGACTACCTGTATTCATAAAACATGTACACATATCCACTGCATAACTAAAGTCTTGAAATAGGTTTTTCAAACTTCGAGAAAAACGGCGTTCAATATCTTTTGCTGGAATGTTATGTCCTCCATGTGTTACTCGTTCAGCCACTCGAGCTTTTGACATACCCATTTTGGGTAGTGCTAAGTATACTAACTCAACTTTCCAACCTGAAGACCTTAATTGAGTGATTAATTTTAAGTAACTACGGCCGGCTAAGGTTGTTTCAAACGAAAAGTTTTCATTGGCACTAACACAGTCCTTTATTTCTTGTATAAAGATACGACTGGCCGCCATTAGTTCTCTTTCCGGAGCTAACGGCGATAAACCCGCTGCAATTAAGTCTGCATTTATAAAGCGGGTACAGTTTACGACGTTGGGTAAGTAACGCAATGCAAATGTGGTTTTACCAGCACCGTTAGGGCCTGCTATAACCCAGCATGTAGGCATAATCAAAGTCCTTCTTAATAACTGAATCGTACATGAGGCTTCACTTATTACTTCATGCCTGAAAATTGAAGGTAAGCTTGGGTGATGTCATGCCCCCAAAGTAGTGCTAGCCAGCCGGCAGCAGCAAGGTATGGACCAAATGGGATAGGGATATTCTTATCGCGGCCCTTGATCGCAATGAGTAATATGCCTACAACTGCACCCACAAGAGAAGATAACAGAATAATGACAGGTAACAGCTGCCATCCCATCCAGGCCCCTAAGGCAGCCAGTAACTTAAAGTCGCCAAAGCCCATGCCTTCTTTGCCTGTGAGGAGCTTAAACCCATGATAAACCGTCCAAAGACTTAAATAGCCCGCAACAGCCCCCCAAAGTGCTTCTTCAAGCGGTACAAATAGGCCGTATGAGTTAACAATAAGCCCTAACCATACGAGTGGTAAGGTCATGTTGTCAGGCAGCAGTTGAGTATCAAAATCAATCATCGTCAGCGCAATAAGCACCCAGGTCAGAAACAGCGCTGAAAAACCCGCACCATTAGCGCCTAATACGCCAATCACACCAAGGGATAAAATGCCTGTGACTAATTCAATAATAGGGTATCTAAGCGATATAGTTGTTTTACACGAAGAACATTTACCGCGTAGAAATAAATAGCTAATAACGGGGATGTTCTCCCAAGGCTTTATTTCGTGACCACATTGAGGGCAGGTAGAGTTGGGGGTGGAGAGGGTTACTTTAGGCTCTTCTTTACCTTCAACTTCTAGCAACTCACAACACTGAGATTTCCACTCTTGCTCCAGCATTTTAGGTATGCGATAGATCACGACGTTTAAGAAGCTACCGATGATAAGGCCCAGAATGAAGATAGAAGGGTAGAGGTATTCTGGGGAATTTAGGAATAGATCTAGGTTTTGCATTTGGTGGTTATCTCTTTAAAAGAAAAGGCCTGCAAGGGCAGGCCGTCGATAGTGTTTTAAACTGAGTTAACCTACGGCTTGTCCCATCTGGAATATTGGGAGGTACATGGCAACAATTAAGCCACCTACGAGAACACCTAATACAGACATTATTACGGGCTCCATAAGGCTTGTTAAACTATCAACCAAAGTGTCAACTTCTTCTTCATAGTAATCAGCAACTTTTTCTAGCATAGAGTCAAGGGCGCCAGATTCCTCGCCGATTGCTACTAGTTGAACGGCCATAGAAGGAAACACAGCTGTGCTCTTCATGGAAAACTGAAGCTGCGTCCCAGATGAAACATCATCCCTTATTGTATGTATTGCGTCACGGTATTTTGCGTTTCCTGCGGCGCCTGCGACAGAATCTAATGCATCCACTAATGGGACGCCAGCAGCAAATGTTGTTGATAAAACTCGGCCAAATCGAGCTACCGCAGATTTGTCTATAATGACCCCTACAACGGGTAACTTAAGCATAAAGTGATCTACTTTATCCGCGAAAGCAGGAGACCTTCTTTTGCTTTCTTTAAATGTGTAGACTGTGGCTATAATAATTCCTAAAGCAACAAACCACCACTCTTGCATCCATTCGGATATGCCTATGACAAATTGAGTGAATGCAGGCAGGTCTGCTCCGAATCCGGAAAAAAGATCCTCGAATTGTGGTACAACTTTGACAAGGAGTATTGTAGTCACTACCAATGCAACAATAACGACTGCGATTGGGTAAGTCATGGCCTTTTTGACTTTTCTCTTTAGTGTTTCTGTTTTTTCCATATAGGTCGCTACTCGATCTAACATGGTTTCTAGAGCGCCAGACTGTTCGCCAGAGTTTACTAGATTGCAGAATAGATCGTCGAAGTGTTTTGGGTGCCGTCGAAGGGCTCCTGCAAAATTATTACCTGCTGCAACCTCAGTTTTTATATCCAGTACTATATCACGAAGGTTTGGGTTTTCGAGCCCGTCTGCAACTATATCGAAGGACTGAATTAGCGGAACGCCCGCTTTCATCATGGTCGCCAATTGGCGAGTAAAAATAGCGATATCAAAGGGTGTTATTGCCTTCCCTTTCCCACCAAAGGATAAGGAAACCGCTTCTTTTTTTACTTTAGTGGGCGTTATTCCTTGTTGTCGTAGTTGTGCTTTAATCAATGCCGCATTTTTCCCGCTCGTTTTGCCTTTGGTTTTATTACCTTTGCGGTCTGTACCTTCCCAAGTGAAGGAGCCTAACTTTTCTGATTTTTCTGCCATAATTAATCCTTCGTTACTCGGTTAACTTCTTCCAAGCTTGTTACGCCTTCAATTGCTTTAAGCATTGCAGACTGTCTTAAGTTATTAAACCCTTCTTTTTGGGCTGCAGCTGCTATATCCAGAGAGGTCGCCTCCTCCATAATAAGCTGCGAAATTGCGGGTGTGACTTTGACTACCTCATAAATACCCACTCGACCTTTGTAGCCTCCTGAACAATTATCACAGCCTTTAGGCTTGTACAACGTAAGTCCTGTTTCAATTTGTGCTTCTGTGAACCCTTGCTTTAAAAGTGCCTCTTTAGGGATGTCTGCTTTTTCTTTGCAGTTACTACATAAGCGCCTAGCGAGTCGTTGGGCAATAATCAAACTGACGGAGGTGGCAATATTAAATGCTGGTACGCCCATATTCATCATACGGGTCAATGTTTCGGGTGCACTATTTGTGTGAAGCGTGGATAGTACTAGGTGACCTGTTTGTGCTGCTTTTATAGCAATTGACGCAGTGTCTAAATCTCGAATCTCACCAACCATTACAATGTCAGGATCTTGACGTAAGAAAGATCTTAGAGCTTCAGGGAAACCAAGCCCAACTTTGGCATTAACGTTAACCTGATTAATGCCCTCTAAGTTAATTTCAACAGGGTCTTCGGCTGTAGAAATATTCGTCTCTGGTGTGTTGAGAATGTTGAGTCCCGTATAGAGGGAAACTGTTTTACCACTACCCGTTGGGCCTGTCACCAGAATCATCCCTTGTGGTTGGGCAAGAGCGTCCATATACAGTTGTTTTTGCTCTTCCTCATACCCAAGCGCATCAATACCCATTTTTGCACTACTGGGGTCAAGAATACGTAGTACTATCTTCTCACCCCAAAGCGTGGGTAGTGTGTTAACACGAAAATCTATAGCCTTAGTTTTTGACAGTTTTAACTTTATACGTCCATCTTGCGGGATTCTTCTTTCAGAAATATCCATCTGGCACATTACTTTTAAACGAGCGGCTATCTTAGGCGCTAATTTAATAGATGGTTTTGATACCTCGTGCAAGATTCCATCTGTCCTATATCGTACCCTATAGGTTTTTTCATAGGGTTCAAAGTGAAGATCAGAAGCGCCACCTTTTATTGCATCTAAAAGCATCTTGTTAACATATTTAACAATAGGTGCGTCATCTGATTCATTACCCTGTGACTCGTCTTTTTCTGACTCTCCAGACTCTACATCAAGATCATCAAGGTCAGCATCTTCGAGGTCACCCATAGAAGTATCTTGCGACTCGAGATATTTCTCGATTGCGGTTCCAAGTTTGTCATCTTCTACCAGTACTGCATCGGTGCTTAACCCTGTATGAAATTTAAGCTCGTCCAGCGCCTGTATGTTTGTAGGGTCTGACGTTGCTACAAAGAGTCTGTTACCACGCTTAAATAGTGGGAGTGCATGGTGCTTTCTTATTAACTTTTCTTCTACAATTTTTTCGGGGATTAACTCTTCCATAAAAGTAGAAAGATCCATCACCGGCATTCCAAACTCTTGAGCAGCGGAATATGCCAGTGGCTTTGCACCTGCTAGTTTGTTTTGAACCAAATAGGTAATAAAAGGAATGTTATTATTGTTCGCTTGGGCAAAGGCGTCCTTGGCAATCTGCTCTTCAAGAAGATTGTCTAAAACAAATTTGCGAGCCAAGCCAGTAAGTGAGGTTGATGTATTGGATGCCATAAGAACCGTATAAAATGCTTTAAGTTTAGTGTCTAACTTAAGAGTGTAGTTCGGTGGCGTTTATTTTTAAAGTTTTCCTTTGTTTTTGTTCTTGTTCTGGTCTTGAGTGACGTAAAAGGTCACATTTTGACAATTAAGTGAGGTTTATTGTTGGTGTGGTTTACGCTTTTTTCTCACTGTGAGGAGCTTAACTCACTAGAATATAATAATAATTTAAAAAAAAATTGTAGTTGGCATAACACATGCTATTCTTCAGGCATGGCTAGCTTCTGCCTACTTCTCAATATCCGAGAGAATAAAAAAGAAGTAGTCGACTTTAAACACTGGAGATATTTTATGAAAAAAGTACAACAAGGTTTTACCTTAATCGAATTGATGATTGTTGTTGCGATCATCGGTATTTTGGCAGCGGTAGCGATTCCTGCTTACCAAGACTATATTGCTCGTTCGCAGTTAACTGAAGCTGTAAACTTGACCGCTGGTCTAAAAGCTCCGATTGCAGAGTTTGTTCAGAGTCAAGGTCGTGCGCCTTCCTTGAATGAAGTGGGTGGGGCTGTTCCTGGTAAATATGTTGACAGTGTATCAATCCAGACTAACGGTACTGCTATTGTAGTTGTAGCAACTCTAAAAACAAGTGGTGTTAACGCTGGTATTGCTGGAGATACGTTGGCTATTGCAACTACACCTGCTACTGCTTCTCAGTGGGCTTGTGGTAGAGCAACATCCGGTGGTACTGCTAACTCAAGAGCAGCAGCACTTGCAGCAACAAGTGTTGCGGCACAATACTTACCATCTGCATGTAAGTAAAGGCAAGGTTCAGGAAGCCCTTTCAGTTTTGCTGAAGGGGCTTTTTTTTGCTCATGAATATGGAGGCTTGAATGAAAAAACATATTACAGGGTTCACTTTGATTGAGTTGATGATTGTTGTTGCTATCATAGGTCTGTTGGCGAGTATAGCTATTCCAAATTTTATTGATTACCTTGCTAAGTCTCAGGTTACGGAAGGTGTTACTCTAATTTCTGGTATGAAAGCACCTATAAATGATTATTACGCAAATAATGGTACTGTTCCTTCAGTTTCTCAACTAGGGACAACTGAAGTAGGTAAGTATGTTAGTAGCATTACCATTTTAACCTCAAGCACAAATATTATTGTTAGGGCAACATTTACTGCTTCAGGTGCAAGTCCTAGAATTCAAGGAAAAACTATTTCAATTGCGACTCAAGACCGAGGGAGATCTTGGGGTTGTGGACAGTCAAGCGTGTTAAGCGGCACTGAAACAACTGTTGATATTAGTTACTTGCCACTTGGTTGTAATCGATAAAACATTAAGTATGGTGGTAGGGTTGGTTAAAAATAGGGATTTTGTCAGTGTTTTTCTTTTGCTGGTTTTGACAGTTGTTGTCTTTTCTTCAGGTTTGTATGGTCGTTTCATTTTAGATGATATTATAAACCTTCAAGGTATTAGTCGAATCAATGAAGGGGAGGGCGTGACTGCTTGGCTATCTTATATCTTTGGTGGTGTTGGGGCTTCCGGTAGGCCTGTATCTTACTTCTCATTTGCGCTTCAATCATCGTCTTGGCCTGGCTCTCCTTATAATTTTAAAGTTATTAACTTAATGCTTCATGTTGTCAATGGCGCTCTTGTGTATTGGCTGAGTCGGTTGTTGCTAAATTTTTACTATAATAATGACGATGCTTGTAGCTCAAAAAACATCTTTGGCAGTCATGGCCTAGCAATCACGGTAGCTACGTTTTGGTTGTTAAGTCCTATTCAGGTTTCGACTGTTTTATACATTGTTCAAAGAATGAGTATTTTATCTGCAATGTTTGTCTTGATTGGGCTGATATTCTGGATGGTAGGCCGAGCTAAAGACGCGTCACTAACTCGAAAAATAGTTTGCCTTGTTTTCGGATATGGTGGTGCTTTTGTTTTTGCTGTTTTGAGTAAAGAAAACGGAGTATTACTACCTCTTTACGTTTTGATACTAGAGGCAATAAGCGGGCAAGCTAACGTTAAATGTCGTCTATATCGATTATGGAAGTGGCTGTTTGTTTATGTCCCCTTAGTAATGGTTGCTTCGTATTTTATCTGGAATGCAGAATTGCTTTTTGTTAGGTCATATAGCGCTCGACCCTTTACGCTTATTGAGCGTCTTTTAACTGAGCCTCTAATACTGTTCGACTATATTAGCAAAATACTATTTCCTTCTAATGGGCGATATTCACTATTTCACGAAAACTACCCTATTGCAACAGTGGCGGGAGGGTTATATTTGGGGTTACTTGCACTGACAGCTTTGCTTGGGGCGATTATATGGGCTGCTGCTAATCGTACAAAGTATTTGTGGTCCGCACTCGGTATACTGATATATTTTTCAGCGCATAGCTTAGAGTCAACGATAATTCCGCTGGAGCTATACTTTGAGCACCGCAACTACTTTGCTCTATTAGGAGTGGTCGCTGTTTTTGTTTCGTGTCTCGTATGGGGGGTGAAAAATATTGGGGTTCCAAATCATTACAAGTTAAATGTGCTCGCCACATTAGTTACTTTATGCGCGACATGGCTGGCTTTCCTGACTTTCAACGAAGCTAAGGTGTGGAGTAGGCCACTCCTGCAGGCCTCGAATTGGTATGAGAGTAACCCAACGTCTCAAAGGGCTCATGGTCATTTAGGCGCTACGTTATTCAAATACGGTGCTTATGAACAGTCTTCCCAGTTCTATCAGGATACACTTCATTTATTCACAAATGACCCAACAAAACCTTTACTTTGGCTTGAATTAAGTTGTCTTAGTTCTCAAATAGAGCTGCCTAGCCAGGCGTTTTTACGTGAGGTTGCGAAGACCGGTAAGTTTTACAAAGAGACGTTTAATATTATTCACTCTACTATTGCTTTAATTGAGTCGGGACAGTGTGTTAGTTTAGATAAAACCATCTTAAAAACGTATATCAGTGACTTGATAGGAAACACCAACTATAGCGGTAATAAGTTTGAGTTGTTTATTTTGTTATCAAAGATTTTTGGTGTGGAGGGAGATTATTATTGGTCTATCTTATACATGGAAATAGCGAAAGATTTTTCCCCTCGAGTGGATGTTCTGGTAAGTCTAAGTAATATGTATTGGCTTTACGGGGATTACAACAAAAGTAAGAAATATATGGAGCTAGTTGCAGAACGTTGTAATAAACTCTCAATTGAATGCTTGAAATATAAACCTGACGTAGATGATTTAATGTCTCTAAAAGAAAAGATAAAGCAACATGAATAAAGTTAGTGTCGTTATACCTGCTAAAAATGAAGCTGCCGCGCTTAAAGGCGTGATACCTCGATTACTGAAATTGGACTGCATTGAAGAAATAATTATAGTCAATGATGGGTCAACAGATAATACTGAAGCCGTATGTAAAGAGGCGGGGGTCACAGTGATTACCCACCCTTATTCAAAAGGTAATGGCGCAGCTATTAAATCTGGTGCGAGAGCTGTATCAACTAATGTTGTGGTTTTTATGGATGCGGATGGTCAACACTCCCCAGAAGATATCCCTAAGCTACTTGAAAAGCTAGAAACCGGCTTCGATATGGTTGTAGGTGCCCGTTCGTCAACATCTCAGGCCAGTGCGGGCCGATTAGTTGCAAACTCAGTCTACAATCGTATTTCAAGCTTAATGGTAGGCCAGAAAATTGGAGATCTGACATCTGGTTTTCGGGCCGTTAAAACTAAGTTATTTAAAGAGTTTATTTCTATTTTACCTAATGGATTTTCATACCCAACAACCATAACAATGGCATTTTTTAGGGCAGGGTATAGTGTTGGGTACCTTCCAATTATTGCTGATAAACGGATTGGAAAAAGCCATATTAGGCCGTTCAAAGACGGCGTTAGGTTTCTTTTGATAATTTTTAAAATCGCTACATTATATTCTCCTTTGAAGCTTTTTTTCCCATTAAGTCTTTTATTTTTTAGTGTTGGTGCTGGTTACTATGGTTATACATTGGTTGAAATGGGGCGGTTTACCAATATGTCGGCGCTGCTCTTTGTTACATCCATATTGGTGTTTCTAATTGGGTTGATATCGGAACAAATCACTTCATTGGTTTTTCTAGCAGCTAAGTCTAAAGATAAATAGAAGTTTAAGCATGTTGATACATGGGATTAAAAAAATATTGTTACGTATTAACTTGAATAGGAGGCTCTCTCGTAGACGGCTTAGGATCATTAATCGGTTGGTATCCGAAGATTTAGCGAGTGGAGGTAAATATCAAAGAATATTAGAGGTAGGCTGCGCAAATGGTAAAGATTTTGTGCAGCTCTGTGCCGATAATAATGAAATTGAGATTACCGGTATTGATGTAGATGATTATGGGTTAAAGCAGTCTAACTTTTCTATGATTGTTAGCGACGCAGAGACGATAGACTTTCCAGATAACTATTTCGACTTAACTGTGTCCTTTGGCGTTCTTGAGCATATTCAGCCGATAGAAAAATTGGCAAGAGTTATTCAAGAAATTAATCGCGTATCAAAAAAATATGTAATTGTGGTACCCTCAGTCTCTACAGTAATTGAACCGCATTCAGCATCTTTACTGTGGCAGCTTAGATCGCATGAAAAGAAAAAATCCTATAGCCGACTAAATTACTTTAGTGATGAGGCATGGCTGCAGTTTGAAGGATTTAAAGATGGCAAGAGCAAGCGTTTTTTTCATTTGCCTCCGGTTGTTTCTAACCTGATAATATATAAAATATGATCATTCAAGTGTTACACATTAGATTCATACAATGAAAAAAATTGCTTTTTTACCTGCACACCCTTCTCAAGTATGGTTACTCCATTCAATCCAAACATATTTAATGGCACAGTCAAAGTATGAGTTTATTTGGGTTTTAAGAGATAAGGATATTTCATGTGAGTTAGCAGATCGCTTGGGCATTAAGTATCAGTGTATTTCAACAGCTTCAACAGGCTTGCTAGGGAATGCGGTAGAGCTCGCTGGTAATATTTTCAAATGTTTAAAAATTGGCAAGAAGCGAAAAATTGATCTTTGGGTAACAAAATATGGCGCTGGAAATATCGCAGGATTTTTATTGCAACAGAAATCGTTGTCATTTAATGATGACGATGTTGATCAAGTGCCATTGATTGCTCATACCAGCTACCCGTTTGCTGAGCGTATTCTATGCCCTGATGTTCTGAGAATGGGATCGTACGATAAAAAATCAAGACGTTATGCTGGGTGTCATGAGTTAATTTATCTTCATCCTAATCGTTTTATTCCAGACCCAGGTGTTTACAGAGAGCTTGGGATTGACCCCTCTAGAAAATTTATTCTAATGAGATTGTCTGCTTTAACTGCCCACCATGACAAAAATATCCGAGGAATCTCTGAAGCGGTGGTTATGCGTGTTATTGGGCTGTGCACTAAACTAAACATTCAATGTTATATTTCATCTGAGAAAACTTTGCCGTCAAGCCTTAGTTCGTATCGGCTTAATATACCTGTTCATAGAATTCATCATGCTCTTGCATTTGCTTGTTTATTTATAGGTGATAGCCAAACAATGACATCAGAAGCGGCTGTTTTAGGTACGCCTGCTTTTCGATTAAGTGATTTTCAGGGACGGTTGTCTGTAATTGATGAGTTTGAGCGTTACAGGCTTGCGTTTGGTTTTTCGCCAGATGATCAGGAAAACTTCTTAACTGCAGTAGAGCGTATGTTAATAGGAGTGGATTTAGAGAAATATAATAGCAACCATAGAAAATTTTTGACAGATAAGAGTGACCCAGTGCCTTGGTTCTCTGAACAAATCATTCAAGTATTGGAATCAAATTAATAATGAAAATCATCGTGACAGCTAAATTGGGTGACGAGAAGTTAAAAACTAAATTAATTGGTTTGCAGGCTAACCAAGAAATACAAAAGATATACTTGATACGACCATATCCTTTAAATTTCGCTAAAGTAATAAACGTTAACCCTTCTGCTTATATAGCAAAAAACAGACTTCTATTTGAAATTTGGAGGTTAACTCAGTTACTTAGTCTTATGTCTAAAAAAGAAATTAAAATTGTTATAGGTATTCAGTTTTTTTTGCACGGTTTCGTGGCTGTTGTTGTGGCTAAGCTTTTCAGAAAAAAAGCTATCGTATGGCTTATTGGTAGTGACGTGATGCTTCATGGGCAAAAGAAAGTACTTAAATGGTTTTTTTCTCGTACCCTTTATATGTGTGACGTTATATTCGTTATGGGAAGTAAGATGCGGTCCTATCTAAGTGATATCCCGCAGGATAAAATTTATGAGATGCAAAGTTATATAGATCCTGAAATTTTTAGTTATGAATTATCGGGAGTAAAATATTGGGATGTTGTCTTCGTTGGTAATTTAGTTGGCGTTAAAAATGTTGAAGTTATATTGAAATCTGTGGCAATCAATTATCGAAAGGGTAAGTCTTATCGTGCACTTATTGTGGGTGACGGACCTTTAAGAGTTGAGCTTGAAGCAATGTCATCTGAGTTAGGCATATCTAACCTTGTAACATTTTTAGGTGCTAGGGGGGATGTAAGAGATATAATTCATCACTCACGGCTGATTGCCCTTTCATCAAAAAGTGAGGGGTTACCAGCTATTTTGCTTGAATCAGCGTTTTGCGGAACGCCTTCTATAAGCAGCGATGTGGGTGAGATTTCAGAGGTGTTTAGTGATTACAAATGCTGCAAAATTGTAACAGCTATTACTCCTGAAGCATTTGCTAAAACAATTGATGAAGTTCTTTCAAATTCTGAACTTCTATTCTTTATGGAGAAACAGTCGCTATTATTTAGAAATGACTATTTACGTAAGTGGGGGAGGGAGGAACAGGCTAATAATTGGTCCTATGCGCTAAGTATGGCCCTAGTTAACTCTTAAAAGTGAAGCTTGGTTGTTGATTAATCCATTCGGTAAGTTTTTTGATTTGCGCTTGTTTGTCAATGTATGGTCTAGAAGTCTTGATAATTAAATTCCTACTTGTTTTTCGAAAGTTTTTAGCGAGTTCAATTGCTTTATTTAAACTAAATAACTGGTTTATAAAATAAGGAAACTCAGTAGGTAGACCTGAATCTGAGTATGTCGCGTAAACAGGTAATCCTGCAGCCAGATAGTCTCTTGTTTTTAGGATGCATGCTTCTTTCATATTATTTCTTTGAAGTGCAAGAGAGCCTATTCCCATATCAAACTGACATAGTATATTAGCAAGATCATTGGGCTTTACAGAGCCATGATAAATTACCCTTTTATCCTTGCCTAGAGCTGTTCTTTCTAAATTTCCAATAACATGGATTTCGACATCGGCTCGGTTATTTATTTTTAGCTCCCGTTTAATAATGTCAATTCCATGCCAAGGATAAGCTCTCGAGCAAAGAATAACTAACTTAATAACTCCTGATCGACAGTCTTTGCAAGGAGGAAAGAGGTCAGTATCAACACCATTTGCGCTGACTACTCCAGGTTTTTCAATGCCTTTTATCCTGTCGAGCTCATACTCCAAAATTTCTTTTGTAAGACCTATTACACCTTTTGCTTTTTTTAATATGAGCTTACCTGCATAGGATTCTATTATAAACTGAAGCCTTGAAACTAATGATGTTCGCGGATTGATTTCATGCAGTTCTTTGGTGTGGTGTATCGTTAGGTAATTGTTAATTCTTAAAAAAAACAATGGAATTATTGGGTCACCTAATGGGTAACGCAAAATGATGATGTCAAATTCATCTGCGTGTTTGACCAACCAATAATAAGCGCTAATACGAAGGGTAAGATACTTAAGTAGCCTGGATGTCTTGAAGATAGAAATGGGGTAAGCTGGCTGGCGCATGAAACCTTCGTTAACTGGGTCATGGCTAAAAAAGGTAACATGCCAGTTAAGGGAGGTTGGTGCTTTCTGCTCACATATCAACTGCTGCTTAATGCCAGGGTTAATTGTTTTTAATAGACCAAAATGTAGTATCTTTAGGTTTTTTTTCATAAGTGATCGGGCCTATTATTGCGATAATACTTTAGTGTACAGGGTAAGCTCATTTTTCTTAATCAATCTATGATTATGCCAAAGAATACAGAAGTTCCCATTAAACTTTTGGCAGGTTTTCTTTAGTAGTAGTATATACTCGAGTGCTGGTTCCCCTGTGCCAAGCCCCATATATTGTTTGTCAATTACGGATGACTCCATGACAATAAGTGGTATTTCCTTGAGGTTGAGCTTTGTTCTATTTAAAAGGTCATATGTAGAGTATTCATAACAAATACCCGCTCTGAAACCTGCTACTTCTGGATATGAAAGGGATGAGTCATAACTTAATCCTACGTTGTCCCAATCAGAAAAAGTATTTTTTGCATCCCAGCGTAAGTAATGTTGGCGCCCTCCAAATTCTTTCTGATTTAAATGAGTGCAGGCTTGGCGAAGCCTTTCAAATTCAAATTGCAGCTGTTCTCGATTAGCTAATGAGTGATAGCTAGGGTGCAGACCAACATAGTGTCCTCTTTTATTAATTGTATTGATGAGCGCTTTGATCTCGCTATCATCAATATCATAGTCGCCATCTAACAACCCTGAGGATCTGTTAGTGATAAAGTAAAAATGGCTTGTAAGTCCTAGCTTCTCACTGAGGCCCATAATGGCGTCAAATGTGAAGTATGGATCCACTGAGAGATCTTTGTATCTAGCCCAAACACTATTAAGAAGTGTTTTTATCGCCAATGCGTAACTTTTGCGAATCGTTATGTCTTTGATCGAACGCTTCAAGGTACCGCTCAATGTTAATAATCTTCTTTCGTAAGGTGCATCAACATCATGTGTTGGTTGTATGGAG
The DNA here is from genome assembly GCF_026016465.1 of Alkalimarinus alittae. NCBI lineage: Bacteria > Pseudomonadati > Pseudomonadota > Gammaproteobacteria > Alteromonadales > Alteromonadaceae > Alkalimarinus > Alkalimarinus alittae. The sequence goes on along the minus strand of NZ_CP100390.1, from coordinate 3,081,466 downwards.
AATGTTCGTTCCCGCCGATCAAGGAGTGGCCAAAGCTCATTGATACATGCCCACAGGACTTCTATGTATTCGTTAATAATAGGCCTGTGAATGATATTCTCTTTGATGCTAATAGCCTGGTCAGATGGAAATCTAGAATGGCTGTCTTTTGTTTTACATAGTGCCTCTTCATACCGAGTAAGCATAAAAAATGCGGAGCCAAATATGTCTAATTCAAGATAAATATTATTTTGATCTCGCTGTAAATATTCGTCCTCAATAGCGTTACTCCCAAAAAGAACAGGAAGTGATCCATCACATAAATTTGTTAATGTTATGTGTTGTTTTACATTCCACCTTTTCAGAGGCGTTGTGATAGTTAGGGTGGCGTCCAGCCAATTATTCTTGACGTGGGATAAAAAAGTATCATTAACTGATAGCCTTTTCCCTTCCCCAATAATTGATATAACGCTCTTATTAGCTGACTTGCTATCCATTGAGTCCGAGCAGGTAGGAGTGGTAGTAATGTTGAAAGGAATACCTAGTATTTCATCAAGTAGTATATTGATGATATACCTATACTCTCTCTGTTCACCGGGAGGGATTAGTACGGTTAGGGCTGTATTACTAGACATTTTTTTGAATAATAATAATTGAGTGATAGGCAAAAATTGACATTATTTTATTGAGGCTGTTTGTCTCTGGTAAGATGAAAAAACGCGTCTTAAATTGTTTTTTTGAATACCGATTGATTAGCTTTACTAATTTTTTGTATAGTTGGAACGCTAAGTTGTTAGCTGAATAACCGCTCTTCTTTATTACTCTGGCGTCATTGGTTATCACCATTTTTTCAAGTTGACTGGCACTATAAAAAGTTACACCTTTAAGGTGTTCAACGTTTTTGATATCCAGTATTCGTTTAAGTATTCTCCAGACTGTTGGTAGTGAGTATTTGGTGTGAGCTGTGATGATCGCTCTCCCTCCTGGTTTTAAAACTCTAATAATCTCATTTATCCCTACTTGTGGGGATTTTAGATAATAAATAACAGATAGTGAATAAACAAACTCAAAGCTATTATCTTGAAATGGTAAGGCATCTAAACTTGAAATACAGTGCTTGATGCCCGAAGTATTCGATATGTTATCAAACAAATCACACGTGAATATATTTGTATAGCTTCGATTATTTAGGTGTTTGGCTACTATTCCATTTCCGCACCCAGCATCGAGAATATTTGAATCTAAATTGCTTGGGATGAATTGTCTCAGCGTGCGATATGGCTGAGCGCTTTCATAGATGCTGCAGTTATTCGATACGGGTGGCAGCTTCTTTTTATAGATGCGGGCAATTTCACTCAATTTCATAGTATTTCTAAGATTACCCTATTGATTTGATCTTCAAATTGTTCGGTTGAATACCGCTGATTATAGAGCTTTATTTCTTGCTTTGATATCTTTGAAAGTCGATCAGTATCTTCTATCAACGTATGTGATTCAAGCAAGTCTTCATAAAACAAACCGCATCCATTGTTTATTTTCTCTGCTGTAGGGCCTCTTGAATTACCAATAATAGGTATCCCAAGAGCCATATAATCTATGTCTTTGTTAATTTCCTGTGTCGCATTACTGTGGTTAACACTGTTGGTAAGCGATAAGCCAACCGCATTGTATTTACTAAATAGTAATGGTAGTTCTTTTTTTAGATCCGTACTTGATAAGTGACCATAAACAGTTACTAATGGTTCACTACTTGCAGCACCTTTCACCTTTTCTTCGGTAATTCTGCCATAAACTATTAATCGTAGTTTCAGTTGTTTAGCTAGTTTAATCATCGTGTAAGCACCTTTCATTTCGCAGAACCAGCCAATATAGATAAGACAAGTTGGGCGCTCAGTAGATATCTTTTGACAAATGTTTTCGAGAGGTGAAGTGTAGTATATTAAGCTAGCACGGTGTCCAAAATAGTTCATTAACGCAGCGCTATTGACAATAACTTTGTCCGTGAAACGGAATACGAGCTTTTTCTCGAAATTTTCAAAGGTGTTAATCGCCAGTGGTAGTTTTTGTAAAAATGGAAACTGTTTGACTAAGTAATAAAACCAAAGGTGAATATTATTATCCAAAGTTTCATAAATAACTTTTTTCTTATAGTATCTAGCAAAGATCGCTAACGGTAAATAGCGGAAACTTTGAATAAACACTACATCCACCTGCTTAGTCTTTTTAGCGAGATTTAATACTGAGTATAAATCGACAAAATTAAGAACCAGTAAGTTTAATAGTTTTTTTAGAATTGATGCTTTTATTGGAGATTGGTGAAGGCTAACTTCATAATCAGCCTTGTCTAGCGCAGTAATTATGGACTCTAACCTTGGATGATAGGGGGTGAGTGAGTAGGGCGTAAATATGCCAATTGTCTTCACGATCTCGTTATATCCTCAGCTGGATGATCAGCTATCGTTTCTTTAATATTAGAGTTATTTGGGTTGCCCATTTTGAGTTGTTTGGCATGGTGAGGTCAGCTAAACAAAAAAATGATCCTAAAATAAATCGTAATACAACATTACGTTGGAGAAAGTGTGCGATAACACCTACATATGAATTAGTATAATCAACCTCAATAGTTTCGAATTGGTCGCACCAATTTTCTAGCTGGTGTTTTGAAAATCTTAAAAAATCATTGGGCTCCATATGTGTTTCAAAAATCCAGGGGCTAGATAGCAGCAACACCCCACCGGGTTTCAAGCACCTGTGAGCTTCTTCGATTATTTTGTGGGGGGATGTTGTATGCTCTATAACGGATATGCAGATAATACCACCGAGTGAATTGGACTTGACTTCGGGTATGCATTCAGCATTTGCGACAATATCAACGTATTTTCCAGGGGCTACATCGAGGTTGCGAAATTCACCTGAGTTATAGCGAGACCGAAAGTGGTTGTCGAACCCCCCAATTTCGATGATGTCACCCCTTAGATCAGATATGACTTGCGGTTTTATACGGTTGATTTTTTGTCGTGGGATGGATACCCCTAACAAGTACTCAAAAAAACGGGCAAGCGGGTCAATGTGCTTTCCGAGAGATGCAGAAGCATACCATCCTGTATGGTTTCCCCGAAAAACGGGTTTTATATATCCGGCGACTCGATTAATAAGGTTTATGACTGTTCCACTCATTATTTAGATCTCTAATATCTTGGTTAAGTTGGCTGATATAAGCTACTGCTTTTGGAGTTCAATTATCATTACGCCACTTCTTTTTAATTTAGCTTCCCAGTCTGTAAGAAAGGTAACATAGTCGAGCGCTCGACCAATCTTGAGTATGATTTTTTCAAATAAGCTTAGGTCTTTGTTTCTAATTTGTTTCCACGATATATTGGCTAGCCTTGCAAGTGAATAGTAGAAAAGCCCTTTTCCTTTACCATTAAAAACATCATTGGTGTAATGGATGTTAGTTAAAGAGAGACCGTACCGGTTGGCATATTTCTCAACAGTATTACGAGAAAAATGATGTAAGTGACGAGGAAGGTCTTCTCTGTATGACTTTTTTCCATATAAACTATTTGCGTTGGGAACAAGAAATATGAACTTTCCTTTAGGCTTTAATATACGACCCAGTTCTTCGAAGTATTTTGAAGGAAAGTGGAGATGTTCAAAAACAGCCCAAGCTGTTACCAGATCAAAACAACTAGCTGGATAGCCCGCGTTACTTAATTCGGCATTACAAAACTCTATGTTGGGGTGTGCAACTTTATCATTAAATGCATCACATCCATGCAAGTTAAGATTAGGAAAGCGCTTGCCTAAAAAGGCTAAAAAATCACCCTTTGCGCAACCTATGTCGAGTATTTTTTCATTGTTTAGTGAAGGCAAGTATTTTAGTTGCTGCATATAGCGTTTGTTTGCGATGTCAGTATCTCGTTTAGAAAAATACTTCGGTGGGTAGTATGATGTCATCGACTTCATAGTTGGCCGGGGGTTAACATATACTAACTGGCAGTTATCGCACTTAACCACGTTAAACTCATATGAACTAAACCAAGTATATAAATCTGGCTTCGAATATTGAACCTTGAAATCCGTGCTTTTACAAAAATCGCAAGGGACAAGTTCTAGCTCGATAGTGGGTTCTTCATTTCTCATATTCGAGGCCTAAATGATGATGCCGTGACTGAATTGCATCACAATAACGGCAACAATAAAAAAAATCATTAAAAAAAACACCTTATAGCTCGATATCCCTATTAACTTAAAAATAATTAGTATGTTAACTGAGATAACTAAAAAGGACGCCAGACTGACCCATACAAGGCAGAGCAATGGTGAAACTTGTAAATATAATGCGGTGATTGCTAGTACACCAACTTTGATTGTCAGGTGAATTAAATGCAGTTTGAAAGAAATATCTTGCCGGCCAATTATTCTAAGAACAGGTGAGCTGGGAGCAGCGACAACCGTTACAAATAATGCAGGTGATAAAGCCAATATATAAAGATAAAGCTCGCTCCATGTTGGACCAAATATGTATCCAAGAATGTACTCCAACGCATAGAGCGCTAGCAAAAAAGGGAGGATGGAGTAGCTTAAAAATAATATCGTATTCTGTTTTACGTCATCGTTAATTGATGTTTTTATGTTCTTGTATTTTTCGGTAAGCCGAACATAAAAAATCGTTGCATAAGAGTTTGTAAAAATGGATATAGGGGATGCGACTAATCGTTCTGCAAGTGCATAGTAGCCCGCGACAATTGGGTCAAAGCAAAAAACAAGTAGCAGTATAAAACCCTGAGAACTAAAGAAATAAAGAACAGATGAGGGAAGATCATATTGCGGGAATTGCTTGTATCGCTTAAACAAGACAGTTGCTCTTCGTCGAGTTGTTAATTTTGCGGCTTTCAATACATTTTTAAGTTCATTGCTGGCCAATATTGAACTAGAAAGTAGAAGGCCACATATAGCTGCCGCTATGAGCCCAAGTCCACCTAACCATGCAAACAGTATTGATAACAAAGCTGTTGTAGCAGATCTGCTTAATTTACTTTTTGCAATGAGTTTTATGTTGTGGTCTCGAGAGGCTAGACGTTCAAATAACTGTACTATGGAGTAAAGAAAAGCTGACAGTGGCAGTAAAAATAGAAAGAGGGGGGCAATTCCCAGTTTCTCTGATGCAGCGCTTAATGAGAATAAAGTAAGTAGCAGGAATAACAGTAAGCTGAATGTTATCGCTAACCCAAGTGTACTTGCAATCAATGCAAGAGAGTGAACTCGTTTTTTCTGAAGAGGGATTGCAAGCTCATACCTCATTGTCCACAGCAGCGCTAAAAAGGCGGAAGTGGTTGTGAAAATGGAGAAAACGCCGAAATCTTCCGGCGTGTAAAGGTGCGTCAGTATTGGGCTGAATAAGAGTGTGATGGCCTGAGCTAAGCCTGTTGCTGATGACAGCGTTATTATTTGTTGCTTGAAGCTTTGACGCAATGCATACTCCAATATTCTTGGGTAATGGTTCTTTTATACAAATTAAGTAAATTAACCATAGCGTTGGTTAATTTCCGAAAGAATTAACTGGGCGGAGTGGCCGTCTCCATATAACGAATTTGAAAAGGAGTGTTGAGAGTTTGAGGTAAGACTTTGTACAGACTCAGTTAGGGAGCCAGTATTATCTGAAATGGGGGGGAATAGTACATTGTGGCCAGCCTCGACTAACTCTACCCATTCAGTTTCAGTTCTAAGGGTTATGCATGGTTTTTTATGGAAGAAGGCTTCTTTTTGAACGCCACCAGAGTCGGTAATTATCAATTTTGAATTTCTTTCCAGTTTTATCATATCCAGATACCCCGTAGGCTCTAGCAACAAAATATTCTGTGCTGAGATATTACAATCTGAAAGAAATTTTAGCGTTCTAGGGTGAATAGGCATGACGACTTTTATATGCTGAGCTAGTGCTTTGAGTTCGCTCATTATTCTAGTTAACCTTTCTAGGTTGTCTGTATTTTCTGCTCTGTGAACAGTGGCTAGAATATAGTTATTCTTTGTTAGGTGATTTGACTCCATTATTGTGCTTGAAGCCTCTGCTTTAGAACTGTAATACAATGCGGCATCAAACATGACATCCCCTGACAGGATTATGTTATTTGATAGCACACCTTCCTTTCGTAGTTGATTAACCGCATTTTTTGTCGGTGCAAACAATGTGTCTGATGCATGATCGGTTAATATTCTATTCATTTCTTCGGGCATATTACGATTAAATGAGCGTAAGCCAGCCTCTACATGACAAACGGGAGTATTGAGCTTAGTCGCGGCCAATGTGCCGGCTAAAGTCGAATTTGTGTCTCCATACACAAGCACGCAAGAAGGTTTTTGTTTGATGATCTCTTGCTCAATGCCTATTAGCATTTTGGCTGTTTGCTCTCCGTGTAAACCAGAACCTATATTTAAATTTACATCGGGTGTGGGTATATCAAGTTCGTCAAAAAATATACCGGACATATTTTCATCATAGTGTTGTCCTGTATGGATAATATGCTCTGAAATATTACGTGTGAGAGCAACTTTTCTAGAGATAGTTGCGGCTTTAATAAATTGTGGCCGCGCACCAATTACGGTAAGAATCTTTAATGACATATCTATTCCTGAATAGCTTACTGTTCAGCCCACTCAATGATGCTATCTAAAACTTTATCTTGGTCAGCTTTGGTTAAATAAGGGTGCATTGGGAGGCTTAAAACTTCCTCTGCTAGTCGACAAGAAATTGGCAAATTTGAGTCAGATAACCCTTCAAAAGCAGGTTGTTTGTGAAGAGGTATCGGATAATGAATAGCCGTTGGAATACCTTGTTTCTCTAAGTGGGTAGAGAGAGCGTTTCTATCACTTAGCCTTATAGTATACTGAGCAAAAACATGTGTGGCGTTATTGTTAAGCAGTGGTGGGTTGATGCCACTCACATCTTTTAAAACCTCAGTATAATTATTTGCTATGTGAGATCGTTTGATGATTTCGTCTTCAAATAAGTCTAGCTTGGCAAGTAATATTGCGGCTTGCAATGTATCTAGTCTGCCGTTAATGCCAATTTGGGCGTGGTGGTAGCGTTTGCCTTGGCCGTGAACCCTTATTTGTGTAATCGCTTTTGCAATGTCCTTATCATTGGTGAAACAGGCACCGCCGTCACCGTAGGCACCTAAAGGTTTAGACGGGAAAAAACTGGTGCACCCAATAGTTGATAGATTACATGATTGTTTTCCTTTATATTTTGCTCCCAAGCTTTGTGCTGCATCCTCAATTACAACTAGACTGTTTTTTAAAGCGAACGCGTTTATCTCTTCCATGTTGGCACATTGCCCATATAGGCTAACAGGGATAATAGCTTTTGTTTTTGCAGTAACTGCTGCGTCAAGACAGGTTGAATCCATGCAGTATGATGATTCTTCAACATCTACAAAAACAGGCTTGGCTCCAAGTAATGAAACAACTTCGGCGGTAGCGATAAAGCTAAATGCCGGAACAATAACTTCATCTCCAGGTTTTACACCAATAGCCATCAAAGCAATTTGTAAAGCATCAGTCCCACTACCAACGCCGATACAGTGCTTTGAGCCAACAAAAGCAGCCAAGCTTTGTTCTAATTCATTTACTTCTGGGCCAAGGATATACTGTCCATGGTCTAAGACCTTTTTTATGTTCTGGTTAATTGTCTCTCGAACTAATGACTGTTGGTATTTTAAATCGATAAACTGCATAATTGTGGCTTGAAACCTAATTAAGTTGACTTGGTTTATTCTATTTTAGAAAGGTGGCCATCTTTCAAATGATAGATTGTCTGTGTGTGGGGGCAAGTGGCCGTTCTTTCCCCTGTTAGAGGGATGCTCAATTGCTCCCCATACTCACTCATCCAGCCAATTTGTTTAGCTGGCACTCCAGCCATTAAAGCAAAGTCTTTCACGTCTTTAGTTACCACAGCCCCTGCTGCCACGAATGAAAATAGACCAAGAGTAACGCCGCAAATAATAGTGCAGTTAGCACCTAAAGTGGCACCTTGTTTTACAATTGTGTTCCTATACTCATTCTTTCTTGATATCGCAGAGCGAGGGTTATATACATTTGTAAAAACAACACTAGGACCACAAAAAACATCATCTTCAAGGTAAACATTATCATATACAGATACGTTATTCTGTATCTTTACGTTATTACCGATCTTTACTTTATTGCCAATAAACACATTTTGACCTAATGAGCAATGTTGGCCGATTACCGCTTCAGAACTGACGTGTGTCCAGTGCCATATTTTTGTGCCTTCACCGATTGATGCGCCATCATCGACAATGGCGGAGTTGTGTTTAAAGTAAGGGATCATGAGTTCTTATTTGCAAAAGGGTGTTTTATGGCTGGGTTTTCTCTAAGTTTGCTATTTCTTATATTATGGACCGTCTCGATGGCTGTTCTAGCATCATTGATACCAAACCCTTGACCATCGAGGATATGTTGGTAGCTCATTGTATGAAGGTCAGTAAACCCGCCAGAGAATTCAATTTCATTTTCATCAATAGTAATCGAACGGTAGGTCCGTTGGCCTTCTTTTTTACATTGGTCAGGAAGGTCATTCTCATCAATTGATAAGAACCAGCGGACTCTTGCTTTTTCATATTCTAGGTAGCCGCTGGATTTTTTTGGTGTATATAAATGAACTTCATTTTGTTGAAGGTCTCCGAATAGCCAAGAGAGCATATCAAAAAAATGGACGCCTATGTTTGTGGCTATACCTCCAGATTTAGATTCGACACCCTTCCATGACATCATATACCAGCGCCCTCTAGAGGTTATGTAAGTAAGGTCTACTTCATACTTTGATTTTTTATTTTCTTGAATAATTTGTTTTTTTATTTTTTTTAAAGATGGATGTAGTCTGAGTTGTAGAATGTTAAATACTTTTCTGCCAGTTGCTTGTTCAATTTCCTGAAGACCATCTAAATTCCAAGGGTTGAGGACTA